>DUUM01000230.1 GCA_012841565.1 Candidatus Epulonipiscium sp.
CAACTCAAATTTCTTTTTTACCCCAAGAGCCAGTTTGCCCAAGTGGGATTACGATTAAAGAATTAGTTGCTTATGGGAGATATCCACATCAAAAAATGATTGGGGGTCTCAGTGCTCATGATAAAGATATAATTAACTGGGCTCTAGGAGAGACGGGCCTAAAAGATCTTGCAGATAGGGAGATTGAAAACTTATCTGGGGGGCAAAGGCAAGGAGCTTGGCTTGCCATGAGCCTAGCCCAAGAAACAGATATTATTATGCTAGATGAGCCAACCACTTACTTGGATATGTCATATCAACTTGAAGTCCTACAAGTATTAGAAAAGCTGAACAAAGAAAAAAACATTACTATTGTGATGGTTCTCCACGAGATTAACCATGCCTTTAGGTTTGCAAGTAACATTATAGGACTAAAAGATGGGAAAGTTATTTGTGAGGGTAATCCAAAAGAAGTCATTACGAAAGAAAATCTAAAAGAAATTTATGGCATTGATGTAAGCTTACAGCTAAGCCAAAATGGAAAATATCCAGTTTGTGTAGATTATGAACTCATAAGGGGGAGACATGAAAAATAAAAACTTTATAATAGTTGTCATAGGGCAGATTATATCTTTGCTTGGGAATGCTATTCAAAGATTTTGTATGTCCTTATATATTTTAGATTTAACAGGTAGCGCGGCAACCTTCTCACAAATATTGGCCATATCAACCCTGCCCTATATTTTGTTTGCACCTATTGCAGGATCTTTAGCAGATACAGTCAACAGAAAAAAGATCATGGTTTATCTTGATTTTATAAGTGCTGCTTTACTAGGAATCTATGCAATCGTTATTATGAAGGGGCGAGATAATACTCTTATAGTAGGAAGTGTTATGTTTATATTGTCTACTATTTATACCCTATATGGACCAGCTGTTACTGCTAGTATTCCCCAAATTGTTGAAAAAGAAGAGCTCGCGGCGGCCAATGGAATTGTTCAACAAGTGGGATCTGTTGTTAACCTAGTTGGGCCTATTCTAGCAGGCGTTTTATATGGGGTTGTTGGGATTAAGACCATTGTTATAATTAATGCCTTTACCTTCTTAGCAGCAGCTATTTTAGAACTGTTCTTAAAAATTCCAGATTTAGAAATCAAAGATAAACTTAAGAATCCTATTATAGATTCTATTGGAGAAATGAAAAAGAGTTACATATATCTAAAAGAAAAAAGAAAAGTTGTCTTAGGTATTATATTTTCCTATACTTTAACAAACATATTTGTGGTCCCTATACTAAGTATTGTGTCCCCTTATTTTATTAAGGTAACCCTTAATATGAGCTCAGCTAAATACGGCATAGTGGAAGCAATCTTTGTTGTGGGCATGAGCATAGGTGGTTTATTAGTAGTTATGAGGCCTAAGTTATTTAAAATAAAAGAGATTCATAAAACCATGTACCCAATGATATTAGGTATTACTATAATGGTTCTATCAACGGCTTTAACCGTATATAACACATCTCTTATCCTAGGGCTATACGCCATAGGAGGATTTGGGATTATGCTATCCTTAGCCTTATCTAATATCATCTCTTTAACCTATATCCAAAAGGAAGTAAAACAAGAGATGCTAGGGAAGGTTAGCGCTTTTTCTACGGCTGTAGCAACAGCGAGTGTTGCACCGGGGCAAATCATATATGGTCAGCTAATTGATATGAACTGGGCTCTTTATAGGATACTGATTGTGACTTTGCTTGTTAGTTTTGGAGTGGTTAAGTTTATTAGGTGGAATGTTAGTCGTATTGAGTAATTTTTTAGGGGACGGTTCACAAGTATTGCTAGTTTAATCAACTAGCAATACTTGTGAACCGTCCCCTGTTTGTAGTATGATTAGGAAAGAAAAATAAAAAAAGGAGGGTATACTATGGCCTTAATTCAAATGAGTTTATTTTCTCAAACACTCATGCGCACCGTACCAGTGAATGTAATTTTACCTGTGGATAAACTGACATTTCCAGGTATGCCAGTAAGAGAGGATAAACCATACAAAACGCTTTATTTATTGCATGGTGTTTTTGGGAACTATACAGACTGGGTAAGTGGCACGAGAATCCAGCGTTTTGCAGAAGAGAATGATTTGGTGGTGATCATGCCATCAGGAGATAATTCTTTTTATGTCGATCAGCCCAAAGGGAATAATTTTTATGGCGAATTTATTGGGAAGGAACTTGTGGAACTAACGAGGAAGATGTTCCCGCTTTCTACAAAAAGGGAAGATACCTTTATTGGTGGTCTTTCTATGGGCGGCTATGGGGCTATGCGAAATGGTTTAAAGTATCATGAAACCTTTGGAAATATTATTTCTCTTTCTGGTGCATTGATGATTGATCAGATGCCAGAGCGTACCAATGAGGAAGCCCTATTTATCCATAGTAGAGACTATGCAGAAAGTTGTTTTGGGGATTTAGATCAGGTACTTACTAGCGATATGAACCCTAAATATCTTATAAAGACCTTAAAAGAGCAGGGGGTACAAGTGCCAAAGATTTATATGGCATGTGGTGAGCAAGACTTTTTGTTAGATGTTAATAAAGACTTTGTATCTTTTTTAGAGGGAAATAATGTGGATATTACCTTTGAAATAGGACCTGGAAATCATGAATGGGATTTTTGGGATACTTATATTAAAAAGGGTATAGAATGGCTTCCAACGGAAAAGAGTCAACAAGGCATTAGTAGTGGCAATATAGGAGTGTGAGTAGAAGACTAAAAGCGAGCAAGTAGAATATCCTATTTACGGGCTTTTGCTTTTAAAAATAGACGGTGTAAATTAAAGAGGGAAAATACAAGGAGGAATAAAACAATGTCATTTTGCTGGACAACAATAGATGTAAAAGATATGGATGAATCATTAGGGTTCTATGAAGAGATAGTAGGTTTAAAAATTAACCAAAGATTTCAGGCCGGTCCGGATATGGAAATAGCATTTTTAGGAGAAGGCGAAACACAGGTTGAATTAATTTATAATAAGAAATACAGTGATATAAATTTGGGAGAAAATATTTCATTAGGATTTAAAGTTAATTCTGTAGATGAAAAGATAGTATTCATTAAAGGAAAAGGTTTAGAAGTTCATAGTGGCCCTTTTAAACCCAATCCATCAACGACCTTCTTTTTTGTATTAGATCCTAATGGATTGAAAATACAATTCGTAGAAGATACAAAATAAGGAAAGTTCGCCTAATGACTGGATTAAGCTGAAAATAACGCCTGTATGATTATCGCAAACTAGCTGATAGTCACACAGGCGTTATTTTGTTTTTGAACAAGGTGGAAAGGTAAGGCACGGAAATACCATATTTATCAGCTAGATTACTAAGGGTGATTTTTGTATCTAGATTAAATTCAATAGAATGTAAGGTTTGACGTACAATATACGAATTGAACTGGTACTTGTCAAGTGGACATCTAATTTAATTTTAATCTTTCCTGAAACCTATCTTCATTATAAAACCTGATATATTCAACTATCTTTTTTCCAAGATTTTTTAATTAATTAAATTGTCTACTTTAGAGGTATCATATCACACTAGCGGTATTTGTGAACCGTCCCCTTAGTGTTATTTCCAATTAGAACAATAGTACTTATTACGGTATTGCCTTGGTGTCATTCCGGTGTATCTTTTGAAGGTAGTAATAAAGTGACTGTGGGAGCTATAGCTAAAGTAATTACTGATGTCTGTATAGGGAAAATCAGAGTATTTAAGCATGTTCATTATAGCTTCTATTTTTTTCATTTGTATATTCGAAGACTACCTTGGGGTGTAACTCTGTAACTTCTTTTATGCTTGTACATGTATCTACCCTTTGAATAAATAAATCACTTAAGCTGTAAGCAGTTTCTTGATTAAGACCACCTTCAAGACAAAATCTAGTGAGAAGTGCTATGGTAATAACTAAATGATATTGAAGGTTACGAATAGGGTGACTCGATAGTTCTCCTAGCCCCTCACTGGTTAAGGGAGTCATATATTGATAGACTGCTTCAAGATTTCCCGATTGTACTGCAGCATAGAAATTTAGTTCTTTTTCATAAGGGGAATGAAAGATACCATTCTCTCTTTGATTAAACAAGGTTATGGTCAAGTCATTATTTACATTCATAATAGCCTCCTAACGGAATATATCATTACTATTAAGGCCATAATACCACATGTTTTCAAACCCAACAATAATATATTTCTAAATATAGAAAAGAAGAATCTGATATAAATCAAAAGTATATGATATATATACTTTTTTTTTAATGCTATGATTTAGGAGTGTAACTAATATTTATTTAAAAACATGCAATATGATTGGATGAGGATCACACAGTACGGTATGGACTAAGTAATGTAAGGAGAGGGGATTAGTTATGAAGAAGGTATATGGAAGAAAGAGAATACTATGTGCTTTACTAATTTTAACCATGGTATTAACAAATGTACAGGGGAGCTACTTATGGGCAAATCAAATAAAAGATAGTCAAGTATTCAATGATGTAAAAGAAAATTTGTGGTATACCCAGGTAATCAATAAGTGGGCGCAAAGCAATATTATCGCTGGGTATGAAGATGGCAGTTTTAAACCTAATAATGGCGTAACAAGGGCAGAGCTTGCATCAATTATAGTAAGAATATTTGGCCTTACAGATACAAGTGGGGCTAAAAACTATGATGATATTGAAGAAAACAAGTGGTATAGCTTGGCAGTTGAGCAGGTAAGTTCGGCAGGGATTATGAATGATGAAGGGGAAAGCTTTAATCCTAATCTATTAGCTACACGTGAAGAAGTTGCCTATGCTATAGCTCATGCCTATAAAATAACAGAAGGAAATGCTAAAGAGTTCAAAGATCAGGCGTCTATATCAAGTTGGGCGTTGAATTGTGTAAATGCATTAGCAGCAAGTGATTTTATAGTTGGGCGACCTAATGGTAACTTTGGGCCTAAGGATAAGGTTACGAGGGCAGAGGTGATTGCAATTATTGACCGAATGACAACCCAATTGATACAAGCAGCAGGTACGTATTCACAGGATATAGAAGGAAATCTAGTTGTTAATATAAAGGATGTAATCCTTAAGGATATGATCATAACAGGAAACCTTTACTTAGCAGAGGGAATAGGTATGGGAGATGCAACACTAGATGGTGTTACTGTAAATGGGCAAGTATTTATAGAAGGTGGTGGTGTAAATTCAATCACAATAAATAATGCCACATTATCTAAAGCTATAAGTATAGATACTGCCAGACCTGTCAGGGTTCTTGTTACAGGAAAGAAAGTTTCCATACAGATAGAAGAAAAATCTATGGTGCATCTCACAGGAAATTTTTCGGATGTTGTGGTAAGTTCTAGGGCACAGGTTATTTTTAAAGAAGGGTTTCTAGCAGATAAGGTAATGATTCTCCCAGCATCTTCACAAAATAAAGATGAAAAAGAAACGGTTATAGAGATGGCTAAGGGATCTAGGGTAAAACACATGATAGCCAATGGGCCAGTAAACATTACAGGAGAAGGAAAAATTGAGCATTTAGAAGTAAATGAAACGGGTGTATCTACACAACAAAAACCTGACAAGGTCATAGCAGCAGACGGAACAAACCCAAGTATTGGTGGAGAAAAGAAAGATACTAGTGTAGGCGGTGGTAAAAATTCAGGTCATTCAGGGGGTGGAAGTAATTCAGGAGGAGATGGCAAAACTGAAGAACCAGCAGATAAAGAGCCAACAGACAAAGAACAAAAGAGGTGGAAACTTGTTTGGAATGATGAGTTTGATGGAACTGAAATAAATCCAAAAAACTGGACTTATAATAATGGATTTTTGGACCTAAATGAGGAGAAACAAGTATATCAATCAGAAAATGTAGAGGTAAGTGATGGTAGTCTTAAGATTCTTGCTAAGAAAGAAAAGACACTTATCGACGGGCAAGAACATGACTATACATCGGCTAGAATTCTTACCAAAGGTAGATATGCTCAAAAGTATGGAAAGATAGAGGTAAGGGCAAAGCTGCCAGTAGGAAAATCAATTTGGCCAGCAATTTGGATGTTACCTGAAGATGATGAGTATACAGGTTGGCCTACTTCAGGTGAAATAGATATTATGGAGGGTAAGGGAAGTATACCTAATAAAGTATGGGGTACTTTACATTATGGCGATAAACGACCAGATAATGCACAGTCAGGCAGCAGTTATGATTTTAAAGAAGGAGAGAGTATCGATCAGTTCCACACATATGCGATAGAGTGGCAACCAGGAGAAATAAAATGGTTTGTAGACGGAGAACTGTATCAAACACAGGATAATTGGGAAAGCATATCTCCTACATCAGGTGAAAAATATGCATTCCCCGCACCTTTTGATAAAAAGTTTCATATTATTCTCAATGTCGCCTTAGGCGGATGGTATGATGGTCTCGGAGAAAACCTAGAAGTAGATGATACTGTTTTTGAAGGTGGAAAAGAACATGCTATGGAAGTTGATTATGTCCGTTTTTATGAAAGTGCCGATGGCACCTATCAAGAGGCTAAGGATCCAGATGCAAAAAAACCTGCTTTGCCTAAAGATGCGAGAGTAGCACTAGCAGATGGCAACCTTATCTATGATAATAGCTACCAACAATATGGTATAAAGGTTAATAAGGAAGGTGACCTTAGTTTTGATGAGGGATGGAACCTTATGTATTTAAGTAATTATGGAGCAGAAGCAAAAGCTTCTATAGAAACCCTTAATCATGCGCCTTTTGCAAAAATTGAAATTGATAAGGGTGGTAATCAGAATTACGCCATTCAATTGGTACAACATACCACAGTAGGTAGAGGAAGAGCTTACAAGCTTTCTTTTGATGCCAAAGCAAGTGACAACAGAACACTTAATTTTAAAGTTGGTGGTGGAGAAGCTAGGGGATACGCTGTTTATTCAGGGGACAACATAGGGGCCTTAACAACAGAGATTCAGCACTTTGAAAAGGTATTTACCATGAGAGAAAATACAGATACAAAGGCCCGATTAGAATTTAATCTAGGATTAGATACAAGTACGGTATGGGTTGGAAATGTAAAATTAGAAGAAGTGGTAGCAGAAGCAGTAGAAGAGTTTAATAGACCGAAAGGACCTTTAAAAGATGGAAATCTCATCTATAATGGGGACTTTGATAAGGGTAAGCTAGATAGGCTAACTTACTGGAATCTTACGGAATTTAATGGGGCAAATGCAAGTATGAATGTTCCAGAAGTAAGCAGGGATTTGCATATTAATATCCAACAAGGTGGTAGTGGATTATCAGATGTAACACTTGATCAAAGGGGTATAAAATTAACTAAAGATAGTAATTATAATATGACTTTTAGTGGGAAATCAGATAGGCAAAAGAAACTTAAGATTAAGTTGCTAGGCGAAGATGGAAAGACTATTTATGCAGAGGAAGAAGTTGAATTATCAAGTGTTTTACAAGCATACCAAATCTCATTAGTGGCCAATGGAAATACTACAAATAAGGCGAGATTAGTATTTGAAATGGGAGGAGAACCTATAAAGATTTTCCTTGATGATATTAAGATAATAGAAGCTAGACAAGATATGTCAGGTATAAATATTTTTCCACTTAAAAATGGAGACTTTACCCAAGGCAATGTTTTTTGGGAAGCAATCATCTCAGAGGGTGGGCAAGGAGGTTCTAGTATTACAGATCAAGCCCAATTCACAATTAATGACACAGGTGCAAATCCATGGAGCGTGATGCTAGTTCAAAAAGATATGGATTTTGCAGCAGGCATTAAGTATATCTTTTCTTTTGAAGCTTCATCTACTATTAAAAGGGATATAGTAATCAAGACAGAAGAGGAAGGTAGTTGGATAGAATTTTTCAAAGAAACCGTTACCCTTACACCTGAAAAACAAACATTTACCTTTGAGTACACCATGCCAGCTGGTGCTGATAAGAACCTAGGATTGAAATTCATATTGGGTTCTATGAATAATACACCTAATGGGGAACACATTATTGTAATTGATAATGTGGTGTGTGAAGTTAAGGATGGGAAGTTTTTAAAATCAGAAGTTAAAAATGGGCGCTTTGATGAAGGGATGGGATCCTGGAACACTTATGTTGCAGAAGGAAATGGCGCAGTAGCTCATATAAGTGCAGACGATAAGGTGCTCAAAATAGGTATTGATGATTTAGGTCAAAATCCTTGGGAAGTACAAGTATCTCAAAAGGGGATTAGATTTCAAAAAGGAAAAATCTATTATGTTGGCTTTAGGGTAAAAGGTGATGAAGATACAAAGCTTAAATTAAGTATAGGTGGGGAAGATGACAGTTATAACTTCACTAACTACTTAGGAGAAGAAAAGGTGTTTAATGTAACCCAAATAGAAGAATCTCATGCCTTTAGTTTTATAATGACAAAGGATACAGATACGGATGCAAAAATATCTTTTGATGCAGGAAAACTGGACGAAACATCAGTACCTACGACACTCTATATTGATGATATCTATATTATAGAGGGCCCTGACCATAAAGAAAGTGAAGATAATGAAGATAATGAAGATGTAACTGATCCAAAAGTTAATTTATTAAAAAACGGGGATTTTGAAAATGCTGAGGATGATAGCTGGTTTTCATGGGTAAATTTACCTGCAGAAGCCTCTATAACGACTGGCAGTGCCGTGACAGTAGCTATCCGAGAAAATGGCGCTCAGACATCTGATATTGTATTAGCGCAAAGTGGTATTGCATTAGACCAGGGCATGGAATATGTCGTTGATTTTGAAGTACAGGTAACCGTACCATCAAGCTTAAGGATATCTATACTAGATAGTGAAGGCGTAGAATATACAGGTGAGTATTCCACTACAGTGAATTTGGTGCCAGGTCAACTCAATTACAAAATCACATTTATAGTGAATAAAGATACAGATCCAAACCTAACCTTTAGGATGGAAATGGGCAAGGATGCTTACAGTGGTGCATATCATGAAGGTACCAACACAATCATACTGGATAATATCGTTTTATCTTTAAAAAAAGCCAATGAAAATCTAGGGAATACAATCTATTTGGATAATCTATCTATCATAGAAAAAGATAGTACAACACATACTGACATTCTTAAGAATGGGGATTTTAGCACACAGGGAGCATGGCAGTATGGAGGCCCAGATGTAACATTTAGTTTCGATGAAGGTAATGCCAAGGCCATCATTACCAATGAGGGTAAAGAACCTTGGGATGTTATTTTGTTTCAACCTAATATTGCCCTAGAAAAGGGTAAAACTTACACTGTATCCTTTGAAGGAAAGGCAGATGCAGAAAAGAAAATTAGACTCCTTGCTTCGAATAGTGATTATCTAGAATACTTTAATTACACTCATACATTGACACAGACAATGAAAGAATATAGTTTTGAATTTACGGTAAGCCAAGATACGAGTGAGGCACTTGAGTTTAAAATTTTTATGGGTGGTAATATAAATTAGGAGGTACTATTAGGGGACGGTTCACAAATATCGCTGGTTTTTAAAAAACTAGTGATACTTGTGAACCGTCCCTTGTTTATGCTTTAAATTAGGATTAATACAAAAAGTGAGCAAGTAGGAATAGCCTGCTTGCTTACTTTTTTACATACTATGAAGATTTATTAGGGTAATAGGGGATAATATATAAAATATATGTGAATAATAGTAAAAATAACAACAAAAGGAGCAGATTATCAGTTGGAATATAGGGAATGTATAAAGTGTCGTAAAATAATCCACTATTTTAAAAAACTGTTATCTATAATGTTAAAATAATGGATGATACAATGTAAATGTACTACAAAGTACACAAAGATATTTTAAAGAGAAAACCAAACGAGGAGGATTTGTTATGAAAAAGAAATTATTATCTTTAATGCTTGGGGTAACAGTGGCAATTTCATTAGTAGGTTGTGGGGGAAGTAAAGTAAGTAGTCCAGATAAACCTGCAGATACCAACACTAATACTGAAAGTAATAGTGGGAGTGAATCAGAAAAGGTAACGATTAAAGTATTCTCAAATCAAACAGATCGAAAAACAGGGCAAGGTTTAATTGAACAAACACTTTTTGATAATTATATGGCAGAAAATCCGAATGTAGAAATTTTAATTGAAGCATTAGATGACGAGGCTTATAAAACAAAATTTAAAGCTTATGCATCTGGAAGTGACATGCCAGACTTAGTTAATGCTTGGGGACAGCCTTCTTTCTTAAATGAAGTTATAGATGCAGGCTTACTAGCAGAATTAAATCCAGCTGATTATACAGCTTATGAATTTATCAGTGGTTCCTTAGATGGATTTAGTAAAGATGGAAAGTTATATGGCCTACCAAGAAATACAGACGTTATGGGCTTCTACTACAATAAAGCTTTATTTGAGGCAAATGGATGGGAAGTTCCAGAGACATACGGAGATTTAATTGCTTTAGGTGGTAAGATTAAAGAAGCGGGGCTCATCCCAATTAGTATGGACGGCGCTGACAAATGGCCACTTTCTATCTATTTCCATGACCTAGTGGCTAAAATAGATGGCGATAATAAAGCAAAAGTAAAAGAGTCAATTGCAAATGGAGATTTTTCTGACCCGGCTTATTTACAAGCAGCAGAACTTTTAAAACAAGCAGCTGATGCAGGCTTATTCCAAAATGGTTTTGAAACAACAGATTACGGTACATCACTAAACTTATTTGCAAATGGTAAGGCAGCAATGTATTACATGGGTAGCTGGGAAATGTCTATGGCAACCAATGAAGATGTTATTCCAGAAGTACGTGAAAACCTAGGTGTATTTATGATGCCAGAAGTTGAAGGTGGCAAAGGAAAAAGAACAGACATTACAGCATGGAATGGTGGCGGCTACGCAGTTACAGCTAACTCTAAAGTAAAAGAAGAAGCTACTAAGTTATTAAACTATATGTTTGAGCCTGATCAATGGTCAAAATTGGCATGGGAAAATGGTGTCTGTATGTCAGCCCAAGATTATTCACCCTACTTAACAGGGACTGAAACAGAGCCTCAAAAACTATTTACAGAGATCGTAACAGGTTCTACAAGTATTACAGGTGTAACGATTAATGACCTTGGAACATCAGAATTTAAAACAATCAGTGAAGATTTATCACAAGGGCTTGTTATTGGTGCTTTCACACCTAAGGAGTTTACAGAAGAACTCGCAGAGGTAGCTAAGCGAATTGCAAAAAATTAAGTGTAGTCAATAAAAATGTAGAGTAATAAAACATAATAAAATGAAATTTAATGAGGCTGCCTAGAGATATTAATGATATTTTAAGGCAGCCATATTTGAACAATTTTAAGAAGGAGGGATCCCATGAAAAAACAATATAGTAATAAATGGGTCATTTTAAGTTTAATAGCGCCTGGTCTTTTGACTTTTATATTTGCAATTTTAGCACCGATTTGTTTAAGTTTTTATTACGGATTAACGGATTATAGTGGAATGGGAAAAATAAATTTTATTGGACTTGAAAACTACAGAGTGTTATTTAAAGACAAAGCATTTTTAATGTCACTTAAAAACTCTTTGTTATTAGCTGTAGGATTTATTGTCATTCAACATCCTATAGCCATTATAGTAGCAGCAATATTAGATAATTTAAAAGGAAAGGCAGAAGGCTTTTTCAGAACAGTTTATTTTATTCCAAATGTTATTTCTGTTGCAATCATAGCTTATCTTTGGAAGTTTATCTATAATCCTAGCTTTGGTCTTTTAAACAATATTTTAAAGACTTTTGGCTATACAAAAGAGGTCAACTGGTTAGGAAGTGGAATGGCAATTTGGTCCGTACTCATTGTACTGATTTGGCACGGATTTGGATGGGGTATGTTAATTTACTATACGGGAATTAAGAATATTGATCCGGTATTATATGAAGCGGCATCTATTGACGGTGCAAATTCTAGGGTTTCTTTTTTAAAGATTACACTACCCCTTATGAAGCCAGTTATTCAAGTTAACGTAACCTTAGCAATTATTTCAGCCTTAAAACAAATGGAAACCGTGTATTTGTTAACCAATGGTGGACCAGGGAATGAAACTCAGTTTATGGCTAACTATTTATACAAACAGGCATTTAATTCCTTTAAGTATGGGTATGGAAATGCAATAAGTGTGATATTTATTATTATTTGTCTTTTAGCAACACTTGCTTTAAATAAAATATTTGCAGAAAAAGATCTAGCATAGGAGGGGATAGATATGGAATTTACCAGAAAAAATAATAAAATTAGTAAAAAGATTATGATGACATGGCTTATTGTTGTTGCAGTGATTCAGATATTCCCCCTAGTGTGGCTTTTTAACTTTTCATTAGCCAGTAGTAACGAACTTTTTACCAATGGGCTTTTGATTATTCCTAAAAAGATTCAATGGGGCAATTACGTAAAAGCTTTTGTGGATGGGAACTTTTTACTTTACTTAAAGAATAGTTTGCTCATTAATACCTTAGCAGTGGTCTTAGTTATTATCATTTCTATTATGGCATCTTTTGCTTGTACGCGTATGACATGGAAATTAAGTGGAACTGTAAGAAACATACTATTACTAGGGATGATGATTCCTATTCATGCCACATTGCTTCCAAACTATGTTATATACGATAAATTAAGATTAACAGATACAATATGGGCGCTGCTCATTCCTTATGTAGCCTTTTCACTTCCTCAGGGTATCTTTTTAACCTCTAGTTTTATGGCATCTATTCCTAAGGAAATGGAGGAAGCGGCCCTTATTGATGGCTGTGGGGTTTATAGAACCATAGCAGTTATTATAACGCCTTTAATGAAATCGTCTATTGCCACAGTGGCTATTATGACTTATTTAAATAACTGGAATGAATTTATGATGGCCAGTACTTATTTAAGCAGTAAAACCTGGAAGACATTACCTTTTTCAGTCCTAGAATTTACGGGGCAATATTCATCTAACTACGCTGTGCAATTTGCAGTTATGGCATTAACAGCATTACCTGCGATCATTATTTATATTTTGCTTAACAAGCATATTATAGAAGGCGTTTCAGCGGGGGCAGTTAAAGGTTAATCAATGATCATAAAGGAGTGACAATAAAATGAATTTAAAATGTGTAACGACTACCTTTGTTAATAATAAAAAAAATGAAACGAAGCAAAGCTTAGAATTTATAAAAGATACTGGCATAGAAAATCAAGTGATTAATATTTACCCTGAGATGAGATTTCAGACCTTTGAAGGGTTTGGGGGAGCTTTAACAGAATCAGCAGGATATATCTATGGACAAATGAATGAAGATCAAAAAAGACAGGTGTTAGAGACTTATTTTAATAAGGATCAGATGAATTATACTTTAGCCCGTATTCATTTGGATAGTTGTGATTTTTCCCTTGGCCATTATGAAGCCATGGGGGATCCAGATGATAGGGAAATGAAATCTTTTAGCCTTAAGCGCGACGAAGAATACATTTTACCACTACTTGAGGATGTGCAAAAGGTATTAGGTAGACCTATTGAAATTATGGTAACCCCTTGGTCCCCACCAGCATTTATGAAGACGAATAAGGACCGTAACAATGGTGGCAGTTTGCTGGAGGAATATAAGGGGTTTTGGGCAGAATACTTATGTAAGTATATAATAGAATTACGTAAGCGTGGTTATAATGTAACGAGAATGTCATTGCAAAACGAACCTAAAGCAGTACAAACATGGGATTCTTGTATTTATTCTGCAGAAGAAGAAAAGGAATTTTTAAGAGACTATTTATATCCAGTAATGGTAAAAAATAATCTGACAGATATAGAGATATTTATATGGGATCACAATAAGGAACGTGCCTTTGAAAGGGCCTGTGAAATGATTGATGAAACAACAGATCATATGATTACGGGCATTGCATTTCATTGGTACAGCGGAGATCATTTTGAAGCCCTAGAACTAATCGGTCATAAGTTTCCAGATAAGAAGTTGATTTTATCTGAAGCGTGTATTGAGTATTGCAAGTATGATGCCAATGATTTCTTGGCCAATGCACAAAAATATGCTCATGATATAATCGGTAATTTTAATAATGGGATGCATACTTTTTATGATTGGAATATTTTATTAGACGAACAAGGGGGGCCTAATCATGTGAGTAATTTTTGTGATGCGCCTTTTTTATATGATACAAAAGCTGGTGAAGTGCTTGAGCGTAATACCCTCAGTTATATTAAACATTTTAGCCATTATATAATGCCGGGGGCAGTACGTGTTGGGTATTCAAAGTACACCGATAAGCTAGATGTAACGGCGTTTGAGAATCCAGACAAAACGATTATTTTAGTGATATTAAATAGGTTTAATGAACAACTTCCAGTGGCCATTAGAACAGGCGGAGACTGCGCAGAAATGTTGATTGAGAAAAATTCTATTGTTACTTGTGTGATAAAACCATAAATGAGAGGAGAGACAGGTATGAAGGAATTATTATATGGGGCAGCGTATTATGATGAATATATGCCTTATGATCGTTTAGATAAGGATATTGAAATGCTAAAAGCGGCCAATATGAATGTTGTGCGGATTGCTGAATCAACTTGGAGTACCCTAGAACCCAGAGAGGGTGAATATAATTTTCATCATATAGACCGGGTACTAGATGCTATGGAGGCAGCAGGTATTTATGTTATTATTGGAACGCCAACTTATGCGATTCCCTCCTGGCTTGCCAATAAAGATGAAAATGTTTTGACAACCACCAAAGATGGAAAGTCCTTATATGGACATAGGCAAAACATGGATATTGCAAATAAGACTTTTCGTTATTATGCAGAGCGTATTATCCGTGTTTTAATGGAACATGTTGCCCATCGGCCTTGTGTAATAGGATTTCAAATGGATAATGAGACGAAACATTACGGAACATCAGGGGTATATGTTCAGCAGCTATTTAAAGATTATCTTAAAGAAAAGTATGTAACCGTAGAAAAGGTTAATCAGGTGTTTGGACTTGCCTACTGGAGTAATGCTCTAGGGTCATGGGATGATTTGCCAGACATGAGAGGAACCATTAATGGGAGTCTTGCTTGTGAGTTTGAAAAATTTCAACGATTACTTGTGACAGAGTATTTAGGATGGCAAGCTAACATCATTAATGACTATAAAAAAGAAGATCAGTTTGTCACCCATAACTTTGATTATGAATGGAAAAAATTTGGGGCTGATATTGCTCAGGATGGCTATTCCTATGGGGTTCAACCAGATATTAATCATTTTGATGCGGCTAAGCATGTTACCATTGCAGGAACGGATATCTATCATATGACACAAGATCAGCTAACAGGAGCAGAAATAGCTTTTGGAGGGGATATTAGTCGTTCTTTAAAGCAAGATAATTACCTTGTTTTAGAGGCCCAAGCTCAGGCGTTTAAATACTGGACCCCTTATGAGGGGCAACTTCGCCTGCAAGCCTTTAGTCATATAGCAAGTGGGGCTAATGGGGTTATGTATTGGCATTGGCACTCCATACACAATAGTTTTGAAACTTATTGGAAAGGCCTCCTGAGTCATGATATGAAATCAAATCCTACTTACGAAGAAGCCATGATTGTAGGAAGAGAGTTTAAAACCCATAATAAAGATTTAGTTAATTTAAAAAAGAATAATAAAATAGCTATATTAGTTAGTAATGAGTCTTTAACTAGTTTTAAATGGTTTCCTATAGATAGAGATTTATCTTATAATGATGTCTTTCGCTGGATGTATGATGCTTTATATGAGATGAATGTAGAGTGTGATATCTTATTTCCAGAATCAGAAAATATCGAAGATTACAAGGTGATTGTTATTCCGGCCATGTACTGTGCCCCTAAATCTTTACTCACCCGTCTAAATAAGTTTGTAGAAAATGGTGGAACTTTAATTTCATCCTTTAAAACAGCCGTAGCGGATGAGACGGTGACTGTTTCTTATGAGGATTTGCCAGCTACACTTGGTGATTGTTTAGGGCTTACCTATAATCAGTTTTCAGAGCCTAGGGATGTAACCATTGAAGGGTTAGAACTTCAAGAAGAAGAAAAGAAAGTTTCTTATTGGATGGAACTCTTAAAACCTACTACAGCTGAAGTTATTGCCAGCTATAATCATAAATACTGGGGTAAATATGCAGCTATTACGGCTAATTCTTATGGAAAAGGTAATGCTTATTATATTGGTTGTTATACATCTAAAGTAGCCTTAAAGGAAGTTTATAAATTAGCCCTTATAAAAGCGGGACTTGAAAAAGAGATACAAGCTTATTCATGGCCTATTACCATACGTAAAGGGGTTAATGAAGCGGGAAAGAAGATTTATTTTTATATGAATTATTCACAAGAAGACCAAGAGATAAGCTGTCCTTACGAAAAAGTAGAAGATATTTTAACAGGAAATATTTATAAAAAAGGTGAGATAATCCAGCTTAAGGATTGGGATTTATGTATTTTAAAAGGAGGGTCCCTATGAGTTATTTAAAGAATCCAATTTTACCAGGATTTAATCCTGATCCTTCTATCTGTAGACAGGGGGAAGATTACTATATGGCAGTATCTTCCTTTGAATGGTTTCCAGGGGTGCCAATTTATCACTCAAAAGATATGAAAAATTGGAAGCTATTAACCCATGCCCTTAATGATGATCAAACGGCTGATTTAAGACGCCTTCCTTCGGCGAAAGGTGTATGGGCGCCTTGTCTTACGTGGTGTGAAGAAGAAGGGTTATTTTATTTAATGTATAGTATAATGAATAGTATGAATGCAAGATTTTTTGATGTGGATAACTATTTAATAACAGCCCCTAGTATAGAGGGCCCTTGGAGTGAACCGGTTTATATTCATTCAGCTGGATTTGACCCTTCTATGCTCCACGATGATGACGGCCGAAAGTGGGTTGCTTCGTTAGAATGGGAGACAAGAGATGGGTATCATAAGCCAGGGACCATATGTGTGGTAGAATATGATAAAGAAACCAAGCATATTGTAGGAAAGCCTAAACGCATATGGGCTGGGGGAACGAGAAGGGGCTGTATTGAAGGACCCCATATTTATAAAAGGGAAGATTATTATTATTTAATATGTGCAGAAGGTGGAACGGGTTATGGGCATAGTGTTACGGTTGGCCGTTCCAAAGATGTCTTTGGCCCTTATGAATCTGACCCGTGCAATCCAATCTTAACATCTACACCAGATTTTGATGAAATGGATAACGATGATGCAACTAAATTAAACCGCTATAATCCAAATAGTTATCTACAAAAATCAGGTCATGGTAGTATTGTAGAAACGACTTTATCAGAGATCTATATGGTCCATCATTCGGGAAGGCCTTTTTTACCAGAACTTCGTTGCACTTTAGGAAGAGAAACCTGTATTCAGAAAATGTACTGGACAGAGGATGGCTGGCTTCGCTTAGAGGGCGGAGGGAATATGGCAAAAGAAGAGGTAGTGCCTAGTCGATTGAAGGAATATAAGTGGGAAGAGCCTCCTACTAGGCGAGATTTTGATGACCCTAGTATGCCACTGGATTTATATTCACCTCGTATAGATTATAGAAGCTTTGCCTCATTAACGGCTCGTAAAGGCCATCTGCGGTTGAGAGGGCAAGAATCCATATCGTCTCACAATCGTGCAAGTGTCATGGCTCATAAATTAACGTCATTTTATGCAAGTGCTACGACTAAAATGGATTTCAAACCAGAAGTCTATCAACACTATGCAGGTATTATGATATATTATGATAGTATGAATTACATTATGCTTAGAAAAACGTATAGTGATCAGTATGATGGTTCAGTTATAGATCTTCTACGTGTGAGAAATGGTGAGAAAATAGAATTACTAAAAGAAGCAATTCTTGTTAGTGATGAGAGCATCTATTTTAGGGTAGATGTAGAGGGTAGAGAAACGACGTTTTCTTGGTGTATGGATGGGCAAAATTATACGCAAATAGGAGATTGTTATGATACATCGGAGTTTTCAGATGAATACTGCAAGACAGGTGAGTTTACAGGAACATTTTTAGGGATTGGATGTGTAGATGCACTTCTACATGAGAATTATGCGGATTTTGATTACTTTGATTATAAAGTAGAAAAATAAACGATACTAGTGGTATTAAAGAAGGGGATCTCTCTTGTGAAAAATATTAAAGCCTGGTTCTCAAAATTAAAGATAAAATATAAGATTGTCTTATCAATGTATGTGATCATCATTCCAATATCACTCTTTATTAGTAGTTATATCTATGTCAAAAGTTCAAAAGACGTGGTAGAAAATATGTCGGAATTATATCAGAATTTAGTGAACACTATTGATGAGAACATTAACTATCTTCAATCTGATGTTGAGGATTTATTAACCTATTTATGTGTTAATAATGATGTGCGTTATATTTTAAATGAAGAAGAGGGATCTCCGTCAATAGCTTATCCTTTAGTTTGGGAAAAAAACACGCCTATGGACTTAGTTAGGGATATGATGTCTATTAAAAGTCATATTAAGACATTAATATTATACTCGGAAAATGGTATCAGACCGTTTTATTTAAGTCGGGACAATAGTGTCTATAACACAGATATTAATGAAGTTCATGATACACCAATATACCAGAAAGCTTATGAGGCTCAAGGGGATTATGTATGGAGCCACGTTAATAAAGGGGATAAGAATTTATTTGTGGTTAATAAGTCTGATAAAATTGTAGCCTCTAGGGTTATATTTGATTATGCTAAAAAGAAACGTCTTGGCTACTTAGGCATAGGTATAAATGTTGATAAGTATATTCAGCTATGTAAAAGTGGGCTTTACCAGGAAAACGAAGGTATTCTTGTATTTAATAAAAATGGCGAAGAACTGGTGCGATTCGGTGAGATAGATGAGTCAGCATATGACTATATACAAGGCCTGGATTATAAGAAGATACCTAAAAAGGAATATTTAAAATACCAAAATTATTATATTTTTTTAAGCCAGGATAAAGAAGGTAGTAACTATACTTGTTATATGGTACCGGAAGAAAATTGGCTTTCACAAGTTAAAAATGCCAAAATATTACCGATATTATTTGGGGCAGTCCTATTAATCGGCTTATGGCCATTACTGATGTTTGCTTCAACTGTAATCTCTAAGCCATTACAGCGGCTCTATGAGTCTATGATGAAGTTTAAAGAAGGAGACTTTGAACAACAGGTAGAGGTAACCTTGTATGATGAGATTGGAGAAGTATCCGCTTGTTTTAATACCATGGTTAATGATATTAAAGACTTAATTGATCGAAACTATGTTATGGTCTTAAGAGAGAAGCAAAGTGAGTATGACGCTTTACAGGCTCAAATTAATCCTCATTTTTTATATAATACACTAGATTCTTTATATTGGCAGGCATTAAATGGTGGTAGTGATGAGCTGGCGGAGGATATTCTTTCACTTTCTCAACTTTTTCGCCTTGTGTTAAGTCAGGGAGAAAGTATCATTCCAGTGGAACAGGAAGTTAAGCTGAATTATCATTATCTTCAAATTCAGAAGATGCGTTTTAATAAAAAGTTAGATTATAGAATTGATATTGATGAAAAAATATTAGCGTATAGAATACCAAAGCTAATCTTACAGCCTTTTGTTGAGAATGCGGTGATCCATGGACTAGAGTGTTCTGGGGAAATGGGATTTATTGAAATAACGGGTAAACTAGAAGAGACCTACCTAAAGTTTCAAATTAAAGATAATGGCGTAGGATTGACCCAAGATCAAATTAATAAGATATTTTCACAAGATGAGTCCAAGGAATATTCAAGCACGAGAATTGGTGGTTATGCCATTAAAAATGTAAAAGAACGGTTAGATTTAAGGTATCAAGGTGATTTTAAATTAAATATTGAGAGTAAAATAGGGGACGGGACAACCATCACTATTTTAATTCCAGCTAATGTGGAATAAGGAGGAGGCTCTTATGGTAAAGGCTGCTGTAACATTATTAATTGCAGATGATGAAGATCATATTCGGAATGGCATTAAGACATATATAGCGTTAAATAGTAAAGTAATTGACAAAATATATACAGCAAGTGATGGGGCAGAAGCATTAGATAAAATATTTAAATATAAGCCAGATATCATGTTAATCGATGTACAAATGCCTTATAAAAATGGATTAACGGTTATGAAAGAAGCGAATGAAGCCGGAGTCTGCCCTAAAACTATTATTCTAAGTGGATATGATGATTTTGCATACGCTCAACAAGCTATTAGGCATGGGGCACTGGACTATTTACTCAAACCATGCCGTTCTACGGACATCTTAATGAAAGTAGAAAGACTAGCTAAAACCAATGATGCAGGTGATGTAGGAATCCTTTCTCTAGGAGAGGAAAAAGAGGAAAAGCAGGGCAATCAAATCGTTAGTATGGCCGTGGAATATATCAATGAGCATTATATGGAAAGCCTTTCCTTAACAAAAGTAGCCGAGGAAGTGGGCGTTACACCAGGCTATCTAACGACTTTATTTGCTCAAACCATCGGAGATGGGTTTGTTGACTATCTCAATAAGATTCGCGTAGACCGGGCTTGCAATTATCTACACGATGGGCAACTAAAAATATATGAAGTGGCCTATAAAGTAGGATTTAAAGATGAAAAGTACTTTACAAGAGTGTTTAAGAAAATAACAAAAGTGAGTCCATCGCAATTTCGTAAGAAGATTTAGTGCAGGGGACGGTTCACAAATAATACTAATTTTCCAAACTAGTATTATTTGTGAACCGTCCCCTTTCATTATCCTCACATGTTATAATATAATATATCAATAGCAACAAAAAAAGGAGTGGGTGTAATGGCAGAAAATCTTAGTAACTCACAAAAGTTTTTAGCCACTTATAATGAATTAGATGATTTCATGCGTCAAGATTTAAATGCAGAAAATTATGTAGGCCATAGTGATCTAATTCAAAAAATAATTAAAAAAGGTAATAATGTGTTTAATTACCACTATCAAGATTTAAAAAGCTTTGCAAGACTTAGAAATGCAATTGTTCATAACCCGGACAAAAGAACAGCAGACCCTATAGCAGAGCCACATGATGAGATTGTCAGACAATACCAAGAATTACTTGATAAGGCGGTTAGACCTGAATTAGCTTTAAATCACCTAGCGATTCCAATTGATAAGCTATGTGTAGTTACTCCTAATACCAATGTTTTAAAAGCAATGGAGATTATGAGTAAGAACAGTTTCACCTATTTACCTGTCCTTGAAAATCATAAACTTGTAGGGGTTTTTAGTGAGAGTACACTATTTGATTATATTTTTAAACGGCAAGGTGCTGTTGTTGATGAAAAACTGGCTATTGCGGATCTAGGAGAAGCTATTCATATTAACAATCATGGCAGTGAATCATTTATTTTTCTGAACAAAACGGTTACAGTTATAGAGATAGAAGATATTTTCCGTAAGGGATTTAAAGATAATAAAAGAATTGCAGTTGTTTTCGTTACAGAAGATGGAACAGAGACAGGTAAGGTATTAGGACTCGTTACTGCCTGGGAAGTTGCAGGCTACAATATTACATGATAGAAGGCAAGTGCAGTGCCAAGGACAAGGGGACGGTTCACAAATAACAGGAGTTTAAAACTCCTGTTATTTGTGAACCGTCCCCTATTGCAGTGTCTAAAAACCCCATAATTGGTAATACTCCTAACTAAGTAAAGGAAAGGTGAGGATATATATGCCGAGAGAAGCCAGAGTGATAAGCAAGACCGGGAAGTATCATATTGTTGTGAAGAGTCTTAGGGAGTTTGATTTATTTAGAGATAGTGATGATAAAAATAAGTATTTAGAAATAATTTATAAGTACAAAATAAAATATGGATTTACGCTATATGCATACTGCTTAATGAGTAACCACGGGCATTATATTATTGATTGCCTAGGGGTTGATATATCCACTGTAATAGCTTGTATTAATTTATCCTATGGTTATTACTACAATAAGAAATACAAGCGCTATGGGCCAGTATTTAAGGCCCGTTTTCATAGTACTCCTATTGAAAATGACCGGTATATGGTAGCGGTATCAGCCTATATTCATAACAATCCTAAAGATATCCAAGGATATGAGACGAAAGTGCAGGAATATCCTTTTTCAAGCTTGAAGGAATACATTGATGAAACCAATGTATTTGGTGTATTAACAAGATCATTCTTAATAGACCTTATAGGATTTAAACATAAGCAAAATAAAAAGGCTTATTTAAAGTTAATTATGAATTGCATAGATTTAGAAACTGAAATAGATATTGAATTTGCAAAGGTAAGAAGTGAATATAGAAGTGAAAAAAACTTTGTAGCTAGAACCCATGTACCAAATGAAATTATAAATTATGTAGCACAAAAATTTAAACAGCATCCCCATGATATATATGCAAAATACAAAAGGGAATACACTAAAATGCGGGCAGTTACTTGCTTGTTAATGTGTCATTTTTGTAATATGGGGCATCGACAGATCTGTGAGGTTATAGGCAACATTACACAGTCAGGAATAGCATATCTAACAGCAAAAGGATTAGATTATATTATAGAAGAAAGAGAATTAATAGAAGATTTTATTACTATTTCTACGAGTAGCTAAATAAAATCAAAAGTGGATTATGGTGATAGGTAATTAAATTAATTAGCCAGTGAAGGCTTTTTTGTGGTGCTCAGAATTGGAGATAAGGATGAAGTTGGCTAAAGGTATGATGAAAAGAGGGACGAAAAGAGGGGACGGTTCACAAATGATACCAGTTTTCGAAAACTGGTATCATTTGTGAACCGTCCCCTCCTGCTCCCCTCCTGCTTCTCTGCTTTAGAGGTTTTTCATGCTTGTGCCATTAAAAGCAGCCATATAGATTGCTTTTATATCTTCAACTGTAGGTATTCTTGGGTTTGTTCCCGTACATGGATCGTCAAAGGCGTGTTGGCTCATTCTATCTAATATAGCAAGGAACATTTCTTCTGTAATTTCTACTTCAGTAATTTCCTTTAATGTATTTGGAATACCAACTTTGCCATTAAGACCTCTAATAGTTTCTGCTAAGTCGGTTATTTCTAATTGTTTTTCAATTTCATCATACTTATCTGTTGCTTTTCTATTAAAGTCAATAATGTAAGGAAGTAAAATTGCGTTTACAAGTCCGTGGGTTAGGTCGAATTCTCCGCCTATTTTATGAGCTAGACTGTGAACAATTCCTAGTGAACAGTTTGTAAAAGCCATACCACCAAGGGCAGATGCGTTGTGCATTGCTTCTCTAGCTTCCATATTTTTTCCATCCGTATAAGCTGTAACTAAGTTGTTGAAAACTAATTTAATAGATTCCATTGCTAAAGGATCTGTGTAGCAAGTTGCACTAGATGATACGTAAGCTTCGATAGAGTGTGTTATAACATCCATTCCAGTATTTGCCGTAATGTGTGGTGGCATTGTAGCTGGAAGAGCTGGATCTAATAAAGCGATATCTGGTGTAATCTCATAGGAAACAAGTGGATATTTAATAAAATTTTCAGTATCTGTAATAACAGAGAAAGCAGTAATTTCTGAAGCTGTACCACTTGTAGATGGAATTTGAACTAATTGTGCTTTTGTTCTGAGTTTAGGGAATTTGCCGGCTACTAGGTCTTGAAAGTTAGTCTCAGGATACTCATAGTATACCCACATGATTTTTGCAGCGTCTAAAGCAGAGCCACCGCCAATAGCAACAATCCAGTCAGGATTAAATTTAGCCATTTCTTTCCCGCCGCGAATAACAGTTTCAATAGATGGGTTAGGCTCAACATTATCTACGATTGATACTTCCATTCCTGCTTTTTCGAGTTGTTTTTTAGCTTCATCTAAAAATCCAAATCTTTTCATAGAGCTACCACCAGTAACTAAAGTAGCTCGTTTACCTTCTAATGTGGATAAATATTCTAAAGCACCTTCACCGAATACGATGTTTTTCGGAACACGGAACCAGTTTACACTCATTTTTATTCCTCCTATATAGTTTGTTTAGTTTTTATTTTATAATCAATTGCTTCAGCTGCTTTTTTACCAGCACCCATTGCAAGGATTACCGTTGCTGCTCCAGTTACTGCGTCGCCACCTGCATAAATAGAGTCTTTGCTTGTTTCAGATGTTTCTTCTTCTACAATGATGCCACCCCAAGTATGGGTGTCAAGCCCTGGTGTTGTTTGGCGGATCAGGGGATTTGGAGATTGTCCAATAGCGATAATGACCGTATCAACTAAAATATTAAAATCACTATTTGGCTTTGGAACAGGCCTTCGTCTGCCAGAAGAATCTGCCTCGCCTAGCGCCATTTCAATACAAGTCATAGATGAAACAAATCCATTTTTGCCAGAAATTTTAGTAGGATTACTCAGTAATTTAAAAATAATACCTTCCTGCTTTGCATGGTGAACCTCTTCGGCCCTTGCAGGAAGCTCCTCTTCACTTCTGCGGTACACAATATAGACATTTTCAGATCCTAGACGTTTAGCTGTTCTGGCTGCATCCATGGCGACATTACCGCCACCAATGACAACTGTATTTTTACCTACTTTAACAGGCGTAGGAGAATCCTTTTTATAAGCTTTCATAAGGTTAACTCTTGTTAAAAATTCATTGGCAGAATAAACACCATTTAAATTTTCACCTTCAATATTCATAAAGGTAGGTAGACCAGCACCGCTCCCAATAAAAGCTGCGTCGTAGCCACTCTCTAAAAGCTCATCAATGGTAATAGAGCGCCCAACTAGTACATTGGTTTTGATCTCCACTCCAAGGGATTCGATGGATTTAATTTCAGACTGAACCAATTTTTTAGGCAGCCTAAATTCAGGAATACCATAGGTTAAGACACCACCAGTTTTATGCAAAGCCTCAAAAAGTGTGACACCGTAGCCTTTTTTTGCCAGCTCAGAAGCGCAACTAAGACCTGCTGGGCCTGAGCCAATAACAGCTATCTTGTTCTTTGGAGCTGAGTCTAAAATAGCTTCAGGGGTTTCATGATTTTCCATATAATAATCTGCAACAAATCTCTCAAGCCGACCAATTCCCACAGGTTCACCTTTAATGCGGCGAACACATTTTCCCTCACATTGATTTTCCTGAGGGCATACTCGGCCACAAATAGCAGGCAAAGAGTTTTCTTTTATAATAATGTTATAAGCTAGGTCAAAATCACCATCTGACACGGCCTGGATAAATTCAGGAATTGGCACATTAACTGGGCAACCATCTACACAAGGTTTGTGCTTACAATGCAAGCATCTTCTTGCCTCTTCAATAGCCTGCGCTTTTGTATAGCCAAGAACGACTTCAGTAAAATTTTTATTACGTATGGTAGGGTCTTGCTCAGGAATAGGTACTTTTACAAGGGATTTATTTAGCATTTTCAGCCTCCATTCCCATACGGCATATATGTTCGGCCGCAGATTCTTCTTCTTTATACATTCCTTGGCGTCTGATAACTTCCTCAAAAGCCACTAAATGTCCATCAAAATCGGGGCCATCGACACAGGCAAACTTTGTTTCATTACCGACTGTTACGCGGCAGCCACCGCACATGCCAGTGCCGTCAATCATAATAGGATTTAGTGACACATTTGTTTTGATGCCATATTTCTTCGTAATATCGCAAATAGCCTTCATCATAGGAAGTGGGCCAATGGCTATAACAAGATCATACTGTTCCCCGCTTTCAAGTAACTTGAGAAGAGGATCTGTTACAAAGCCTTTAACGCCAATGGATCCATCATTTGATGCATAGTGGACAGTATCACAAAGGGCTTCCATTTCATCTTTTAAAATAATATAATCACGACTTTGGCCACCTAAAATACAATCTATATGGTTACCAAGTTCTTTTCCTTTTGTAAGCTGAGGATAAAGGGGAGCGATTCCCACACCACCACCGATACCTAAAATCTTTTTGCCTTCAGGCAAATGGGCTTCTTGGCCCAAAGGTCCGACCAAATCCTGAATCGAATCCCCTACATTTTTCTCGCTTAATTTGATGGTAGAGTGACCAACCACTTGGTAGATAATTGTGATGGTTTCTTTTTCCCTGTCATAACCTGCAATTGTCAGTGGGATGCGCTCACCATCTGGTTCGACACAAAGCATAACAAATTGTCCTGGCTCACATTTTCTTGCAACAAAAGGACATATAACTTCCATTAGTTCTACAGTCTCATTTAATTTAACTTTTTTTATAATTTTATACATTTTAATCCCTCAATCATTTGTATTATAGTTGTTAATATTTTGACATATTAAAAAAATACTTGCCAAATAGTAAAAGTGTAGTCAAAAGCAATATATTATTTAATAATAAGCGTAGTTGACATACCCCTTACATAATATTATAGTATTATTAGTAAGATAAAGCTAACTCTATATTTTAAAAACTATCCCATATTTGAATAAGACTGACAATAACTTAACAGGAGGATGAGTAAGATGCTTAATGATTTCGATCGAAGACTTGAGGTGCTAGAAGGTTTTGAGACAGATTATGTACGTCTTTTATACTATGATTTACCCAAAGATTTTTCTAGTATCTATAAAACATATAGCTATACCCGGTTTTGTACAATTTTAAGTGGCGAAAAAATTGTTACAATAGATAATAAAAACACGTTTACATATGGGAAGAATAACTATTTACTACTTCCTGCTCATACAACGGTTCAAATGGATATGGATGTTGATACAAGGGCCCTAGTATTTGAGTTAAACGATGATCTTATTAATGATGTTTTTTCTAAAGTGGATGTGGATGAAGAAATTTTACAAAGTGTAAAACAAGACAACAATTATAGTTTGGGTCACAATAAATGGAACGTATGCCAAGATGCTTTCAATATTTTAGAAATATCTAAACAAAATAAAAAAAACAGTGAATTTTTGATTGATTTATACGCTCAAAAGTTAGTGTTTGATTTAATTCAAGATAAATCAACACGCCGTATTCTTGAGTTAGATTCTAATAATCCGATTAATATGGCCCTTAAGTTTATTCATGAAAATATTCATAGAGCCATTAATATAGGGGAACTAGCAACACAATTATATATGTCAGAATCTAATTTCTCCCACTTATTTAGAAAAATGATGGGAATGACACCAGGAGAATATATAAAAGATAAAAAATTAGAATTAGCGAGCACCTATTTAAAAATAGAAGATGTAACCAACGTAGCTTATAGCTTGGGGTATGTGAATATTTCATACTTTATTAAAATTTTTAAAGATAAATATAGCCTGACACCTAAGCAATATAAGCTGACATACTATAAAAACTAAGATGAGATTTAGAGAGAGGGGACGGTTCACAAATATTCGTAGTTTTCGAAACTGCCAATATTTGTGAACCGTCCCTGGGGTTGTAGGATGACTTTAAAATTAGGTATTGACAAACCCCAAGAACAAGATTATATTAATAGTGTACTACGTTAACTAATACACATAGAACAGGTTAGTTTTTTCTAAAATTTGAAGTTGAATCATAAATATGTAAAATTTAAATTAAGTGGAGGTGAATTAATGATCAATATTGATCCAAGAAGCAGCCAGCCGATATACGAACAAATTGCAGATCAAGTAAAAGAAAATATTATTAAGGAAATTATGATGCCTGGGGATCAGCTGCCCTCTATACGGCAGCTATCATCTATGATTTTGGCAAACCCCAATACGGTCAGCAAAGCCTATCAGGAGCTAGAGCGTATGGGGGTTATAGAGACAGTTAGAGGAAAAGGTACATTTATACGGACAGATTATAAGGCAAAGGCAGATGATGATAAGATGAACGAAATCAAAAAGGCACTAAAGAAGATCATTGTTGAAATGCATTATATGGGACTATCTAAAGAACAAATGAATCAGGCGGTAGAAGAAATATATAAAGAATTAGAAGGGGAGTGATTGAGTGATAAATATTAACAATGCAACCAAACGGTTTGGTAATTTTACCGCCATTTCAGATATTAATATATCGGTAAAAAAGGGTACTATATTTGGCTTAATAGGTGAAAATGGAGCAGGCAAGACGACGCTGATTCAGTGTATGACAGGGATTTATAAGGCAGATGATGGGGAGATTACAATCAATGGGGAGCAGATATACGAAAATCCCATTGTAAAAGAACGCATGGGCTACGTTGCGGATCAAAATCAATACTTTCCATTTTTTAAAGTAAAAGAAATGGTTGAGTTTTACAACAGAACTTATCCAACCTTTTCAACAGAAAAATTTAATCACTATAACCTTATTTTTAAACTAGATGAAAACAAAAGAGTCCGTCAGTTATCAAAAGGGATGCAAATGAGGCTGTCTTTAATGCTAAACATGGCCATTAATCCAGACGTTTTAATTCTAGATGAGCCAACATCAGGCCTTGATGTCATTGCCAAAAAACAAGTGCTAGATATTTTATTGCAAGAAGTAGCTCAAAATCAGCTAACAATTTTTATATCTTCTCATCATTTAGGTGAGCTAGAGCGTATATGTGATGAAATCGCCATGATTCATAGAGGAAAAATTACATATATGAGTACCCTGGATGAAATGAAGAAAAATATTAAAAAGCTTCAGGTGGTGTTTGACCAGAATGCACCAGTAGATTTAAGTGCATGGGAGGACGTACGGACAGTGGAAAAAGTAGGAAGGGTTTATTACATTATTACACAAAAGTATTCTAAAGACCTAGAGGATAAACTGTATAAAGCAGGGGCCAAGTTTATAGAACAAATGAACCTAAGTTTAGAAGAAATATTTGTGTACACCAGTGAGGAGGGGGAGTAATGATTTTTAGACACCCTCTATTTTGGAAAGAATGGAAAACAGTTAAGTGGTGGTGTGGCCTAATGACAGCTATGTTTTTGATTATGTTTCTTTCAGTTAGCCATTCACTAGGTCAATACCAAGAAATGCTTTTAGGAGAAGATGGAGCTCTTACGGATTATGTACATAGGATAGGTCAAGGAGGCCGTGTCATAGAGCCTATGTTCTTAAGCAATTTTAATAAAAGTTTTGAGAGCTTAGTATTTTTACTTGTACCCATTATTGTGATTATGAGCATTATGTTATTTCAAAGTGATCGAAAAGAAGGTGTTGGCATGTTTGTGAGCAGCCTTCCTTTTACAAAAAAAGAGCAATTTAAGGTTAAGTGGTTTGTGGGGATATTGGCCTTTACCATTCCATTTTTATTAGCCACTGTGCTAACTGTAATTATGCGCCAGGCAAATATAAGCTGGATTCGTCAGTGGTATAGCGCACTTGGCTATGATGGGTTGCTAACCTATGATGCCGTGGGGCTTGTGATGGGTATTTTAGCCCAATCTTATTTGTTTATAGTTGCTTTTTTTAGTGTCCTTATGCTCATGCAAAGTTTAATCGGCAACAATATAGCCGCTAGTCTTATAGGGGCGATTGTCGTCGCAGTGCCTTGGTTTATTTTAGAGGCAGGGGGAGCAACCTTATCTCGTGTTTTTAATAATGATAGTTGGCGTTTATATAATATCAAGTGGAGCAATTTGTATTACTTTATAGCGCCTGATAGTGGATTTATCCTTGAACACATTCAGCTTGGACAAAATGAACTCTTGATTCACCCCGTTGTTTCAAAGGAATATTATCTCATTAAGATTATTATTTTAATCGCTATTTCAGTTATAGCCGTTTATGGTGGTCTTAAGTTTTATGAAAAAAATGACACGAGTCGCAATGGATATTTACTGATGTTCCCGTGGATGAAACACATATTAGTACCCGGAGTTGTTTTATGCAGTGGATTGCTGGGGAACAATTTGATCAGGCAATTCATTCGGATTCAATCAGTTCCTTATGAAATCATTACATTTGTCATTAGTGCGTTAATAGGTTATTTACTAATGGCGACAATTATTAAAATATCTGAGAAACATGGTGGGTGAGATGAAAATAAATCTAGATAAATCAAATGGTAGAAGGGAAGTGGGAAAATGATGAATCATCCATTGGTAAAAAAAGAATGGAGGAGTTTAAAATGGGTTATGCTACTCTACGGCTGTCTGTTTGCATTTTTTGCACTGATACTGAGTGACAATATGGCCCAGGAAAAAACTTCTCATCTTTTAAGACAATACCGAGAAGCTGTTTTTGTAAGTCAATTATATGGACTGAGTCAGTTAATGGTTCCAATGCTTTTAATCTCTATGATGATCGTTGTAGGGGTCTTATTTATTCATGATAGGAATGGTCATATTGGTAAGTTTATAAATAGCTTGCCTTATACACGCAAGGAACAGTTTAAGATTAAATACGTAATGGGGATGACCACATTTACAGTGCCACTACTGTTTTTCGCAGGCACTATTTATGCCATTCGAGGACATCACCAGGGCTGGATTGGCAGGGTTTATAAGTACGCCTCTTTGGGGGAATTCTTAAAAGCACAAGATAGCGTCTGGGTTTTGCTTCTTTGGCTTGTATTCGTATGGCTTCTTATGTTAGCAACGTACTCGGTTTTAATGATGATCCAAACGTTGATTGGCCAAAATATAGTGGCTAGTATAATAGGAGGGATTATTATTTTAGTGCCACTATTTTTAGTGTATGCAATTCCAGTAAATCTATGGTTACTATCCACCCTAGATTTTCGTTACTCAGAGAAGCTGGTGACAAGGGTACTGATCTTTTTATATGGCATTCCAGAATTTAAATTCACAGGCAATGTTTCAGGGGTGAATATGTATAACCTATTTGACAGTTATACCAATATCTATGGGGGGTATACCTACCAGTGGTTTCCATTATATATGGCTATTTTAGTCCTTGGAATTATGATAAGCACGTTACTAGGGTCCTATTTTATGGCCCATTATGATGTTGAAAAAAATGGGGAAATTGCTCTTTACCCTTGGGTAGGAAAACTGTTAGTCATAGGTACAACCCTATGTAGTTTGCTTTTATTTCCAGTGATGTTTGCAATGTTTACAGGTATAGAAAATCCCGTTGCAACCATGATATCAATGGTAATGGGTGCTGTTTTAGGTTATTTTATTAGTCGTAAAAGTATAGAAATGACGGCAAAACATGGATAGAAAGCAGGTGAGAAGATGAAACGATTTATAATGGCTATGATGAGTATGGTCATGTTGGCTGGATGCGCAAATCCTTATACTTCTAAGTCACAAATAGGAAGTGTGGGACGAGAAAGTATTAGGCAAGAAAATCTTATTTTATTTTCAGATTTAGAAAAAGGATTTCAAGATAACAATATGAAGCTGATCAAAGTGACTCCTCTAGATGCTCCTGAAGAGCAGTATAACTTCGAAGATGATCGTGTAACCATAACTGTTATGGTAGACGCGCTTACATTTCAAGATGAGCAATTTGTCAGTGATATTTTTATAGATCCACTGAATAATTATATGAAATTAGCTGAGCATCCGGCAGTAAAAATTATGGCTGATATGATGGGTGAAGAACAACTGCTGGCTTGGGTAGCTGATAGAGAAAATGGAAGGACACAAGCAGGTAAAAATCATAAGAATATACAAGAGTTATTAGCGATGGACAGATGTTATTTGTTTTACGAGTATTGGTCAGGAAGTGATAGGAGGGGACTGGGGTTTAGTTGGGCATTCAAACCTAGTATTTCTACAGCGTTTGAAAAGATAGCACGCCAGCTTGAAGAAGATGGAATGCTTACAACAGGCTACATACAAGGAGCAGGTGGGGAAACCCTAACAGCTACGAATTCGGGCTATTATTTATTACAGAGAATGGCGCATTCGGTAGGTGAGGATATAGCTGTCGATATAGATCAGGCGGCGGCTTATCAGGTGATGCACGATAAAAACAAACCTGGTAACTATAGTGTTCAATTATACGGGTATATGAGAAGTGACTTAACTTATCCTGCGCATGTAGAGGATATGCCAGGCCTGGATGAGATTACCCAGCTAATGAATATGGGGCAGGAAGAGTTTACAGCTATTACAGATGAGATTAATAAAGAGCTTACAGAGGCTAAAAAGATCCGAAATAATAATCTTCGCGGAGAGTATTATTTCCAAGGAGAGGTGGGGGGATATCGTTATATCATAACGGTTCCACAGGGCATTGCAGTCTATAACTTTACGGTGCTGATAGAGAAAATCTAGGGCTGGGACTGGCTAGGGGACGGTTCACAAATATATATAGTTTTTAAAACTAGTGATATTTGTGAACCGTCCCCTTCCTATACAATAAAAATGGGCTACCTACAGTATAGGGAGCCCATTTTTGTAATAACATATTTATTACGTATCCTTTTTATTATAGGTACTGTTTTTAAAAGTAGCCTCAGTTGGCATGGGTTTAGAATCCGTAACCACACCATCGTCAGGGTTACCATAAAAATCCTGTCGAATCATTTCTGTTTGATCTGTCCCAGCAGGTGTATTAGTTATAGTGGTGCGTTTTCCTACATTACTCTTCATTTGAAAACCTCCTTAATAAAAAGTAGTTTGCGCTATATGATGAAAAATATGTATAGAATATGAATATAAAGTGGATAATGTTAACAATGTGTATGTTGAACATAAATTGAAAATTAGATATAATATAATGTATAAGATAAAATGCATAGAATAATAAGTTGGAGGTATAATATGGCTGATATTAAATATGAAATTATAGAAGAAATAGGAAAGGTTTCAGAATCAGGAACAGCTTGGGGCAAAGAGCTTAATTTAATTAGTTGGAATGATAGGGATCCCAAATACGATTTAAGAGACTGGGCACCTGAACATGCAAAGATGGGTAAAGGGATTACATTAAGTAGAGAAGAGCTAAAGGTTTTAAAAGAAATTTTAAATAGGTTAGACCTATGAATCTAGCAACAATAGACATGAGAGAAGTCCAGTTACTCAAGGATAGTCCAGATAGATTTGAATTGATTCAAGCAATGCAAAACGAGTGGATGCCTTTTATAAAAAGTTATGAAATGGTTTTAGTAGAGCTTGAAAGTGATTTTAAGATTTTAGACTTAGAATGGAATGCTACCTACGGGTACTCTCCTATTGAGCATATTAAAACAAGACTAAAGAATCCAACATCTTTAATTAAAAAAATCGAAAGTAGAAATATTATATTTAATCAAACAGAAATAACAAAATCGATTAAAGATATTGCTGGTATAAGGATTGTAACAGGGTTTATTGAGGATGTTTATATGATGTTAGAGCATATAAAACAAAGGGAAGATTTAAGAATCACACAGATTAAAGATTATATTGAAAATCCAAAGCCTAGTGGGTACAGGAGCTTACATATAATTGTTGAATCCAAAGTAATATTATCAGATCAGGTTGTTTGGGTGCCGGCAGAAATCCAAGTACGCACACTTTCTATGGATTTTTGGGCATCCTTAGAGCATAAACTTCAGTATAAATATAAAAACAGTGGAGAAATCCCTGATATAGATAAGCAGTTGTTAAAGGACGTAGCCATGTCATCGTTTGAAAATGATATTCAAATGAGTCTACTACGACAAAAATTATTAGCAATCAAGTATGTATAGGAGATTTTTTCATGGAATTTAAAATAGCAACAAAGGAAAATGTTCATGCCATTATGGAAATTATTCAAAAGGCACAAACGTATCTTAAGGAACAAGGGATTAATCAGTGGCAAAATAATTATCCGAATAGTGAAACCATCAATAATGATATTCAGAACAACAATGGCTATATTTTAATTAAAGATAATGTTATTATTGGCACTGTAGCGGTTATAGTTGGTCCTGATAAAACCTATAAATCTATTTATAATGGGGAATGGATAACTGATGGTAAGTATACAGTTATTCATAGAATGGCTGTTAACCCAGATTATCACGGACTTGGATTAGCCACTAAAATTATAAAACAGGTAGAAGAGATGTGCAAAAGCAAAGGCATACCTAGTATGAAAGTAGATACTCATAAAGAAAATAGATTAATGCAAAAGGTACTTCTTAAAAGTGGGTTTATATATTGTGGTATAATCTATTTAGAAGACGGGAATGAAAGAATGGCATTTGAAAAAGTAATTAAGGTGTAAAACTAAATTACCTTGACGAAAATAGGTTAAATAGATACAATATATACATTATAAAGACATATAAAGCGATGAAAAGAAAAAGTAAGATCTATCAGTCAGAGAGGAGGCATTAGCTGAAAGCTTCCAAGGATCCGAAGACATCTTAGAGTCTGCATCTGAAATTAATATTAGGATGCGGCGTATAGCTACGTTACAAGCAAAGAGCGGGAGACTAATAGGATTAGTTTTCAAGCAGGGTGGTACCACGGGCATATCGTCTCGTCCCTGACATTTTTTGTCATGGATTGGGCGATATTTTAATGGAATAAAATAATTTTAAAGCAAGTGAGAAAGGGGAATATCATGAGTCAAATGAATCAAATAAAAGCCTTACGCGGAACAAAGGATATTTTTGGCGGGGATATGAAAGCATGGCACAACCTAGAAAAAGTTATCCGGGGTCTTTGTATTGACTTTGGATTTAATGAAATACGGACACCAGTTTTTGAGATGACTAACCTTTTTCAAAGAGGCGTCGGGGAAACAACTGATATTGTTCAAAAAGAAATGTATACTTTTATTGATAAAGGGGAAAATAATATAACCCTAAAACCTGAAGGGACAGCCCCAACTGTAAGGGCTTACCTGGAACATAAAATGTATGCAGATACGCAGCCGACAAAGCTATACTATATGACACCAGCCTTTAGATATGAAAAGCCACAAGCAGGGCGACAACGTCAATTTCACCAATTTGGTATTGAGCTTTTTGGTGCAGAAGGTGCAACGGCGGATGCAGAGGTTATTGCTATTGCAAGTACACTACTTGATCGTTTAGGGATCAAGAAAGTTGAACTTCATATTAATTCCTTAGGCGGCCCAGAATGTAGAGCTAAATATAATGTAACATTAGGTGAATTTTTACAACAACATAAAGAAGACCTTTGTCCTTTATGCCAAGAGCGTATGGATAAAAATCCTCTTCGCGTCTTAGATTGTAAAAATCCTAATTGTGCCGAGCTTGTTAAAGATGCGCCAACAGTTTTAGATTGTTTAGGAGAAGGATGCCAAGCTCATTTTCAAGAGCTACAAGACCTTTTAACCCAAATGAATATACCATTTATCATCGATTCAAGTATTGTTAGAGGCCTTGATTACTATACAAAAACAGTGTTTGAGTTTATTTCCAATGATATTGGATCTCAGGGAACTGTCTGCGGTGGTGGTCGTTATGATAAATTAGTTGAAGAAGTAGGGGGCGCCCCAACACCAGCTGTAGGATTTGGTGCAGGGATTGAAAGACTTCTTCTAGTTCAGGCAGCGGAAAATGGTGCAAATGAAGATGTTCCAAGCAGAGATATTTATATTGGCGCTATTGGGGAGGCTGCAGTTCTTAAAGCCCACGGACTTGTACACCAACTACGTCAAAAAGGAATTTCAGCTGAAGCGGATCACATGAAACGTAGTGTTAAGGCGCAAATGAAATATGCCAATAAGATAGGTGCTAGATTCTCTGCGATTATAGGGGATAACGAAATCGAAATAGGTAAAGCTAGCCTTAAAAATATGGAAACAAGGGAAATTTTTGAAATTAATTTAGAGGATATTTCGGTGGAATTTAAAAATATAGATAAATAAAGTTGATTTTAGTAGGCAATTTAATAAAGAGAACTTAATAAGGATTAGGAGCGATAAATATGGGAGAGTCAATGAAAGGTTTAAAACGCACACACTATTGCACGGCTTTAGGTGAGCAACAGATTGGTGAAAAGATTACCGTAATGGGATGGGTACAAAAAAGGCGTGACCTTGGAAAACTTATTTTTATAGATTTAAGAGATAGAACAGGTCTTTTACAAATTGTATTTGACGAAGAAATTGCAAGTGCAGTAGATTTTGCAAAAGCAGAAACACTTCGCTCAGAATTTGTAATCGCAGTCACTGGAACCGTAGATTCAAGAGGTGAAACGGGCATTAATCGTAACATGAAAACAGGTATGATTGAAATTCATGCAACGGAACTTCGTATTTTAGCAGAATCTGAAACCACACCATTTGAAATCGAAGAAAATAGTGGTGTAAGAGATGAGCTTCGCCTAGAGTACAGATACTTAGACCTTCGCCGCCCAGATATGCAACGAAATCTTATTCTTAGAAGTAAGGTGTCACAAAGTGTAAGAGAATTTTTTGCTGCAGAGGATTTTTTAGAAATAGAAACACCAATGCTTACAAAAAGTACGCCAGAAGGCGCAAGGGATTATTTAGTGCCATCAAGGGTAAATCCAGGAGAGTTCTATGCGCTTCCGCAATCACCACAAATCTTTAAGCAACTTCTTATGGTATCAGGATACGACAGATATTACCAAATCGTAAAATGTTTTAGAGACGAGGATTTACGTGCAGATCGTCAACCGGAATTTACGCAAATAGATATGGAATTATCTTTTGTAGATGAAAATGATGTTATGGAAGTTAATGAGCGTCTTCTTAAAAAAGTATTTAAGGATGCAATGGACCTTGATATTGAACTGCCAGTTCAACGTATTACTTATAAAGAAGCAATGGAGCGTTATGGAAGTGACAAGCCAGACACACGTTTTGGTGTTGAGCTTGTAGATTTATCAGAAACGGTAACAGGTTCAGGGTTTAAAGTGTTTGACGGAGCCCTTGAAAGTGGCGGCAGTGTAAGAGCAATCAACGCTAAAGGTTGTGGCGATTTAGGACGTAAACAAATCGATGCCCTTGTAAGACACGGACAAGATTATGGTGCAAAAGGCGTAGCGTGGATTCAAATTCGTCCAGACGGAGAAGAAAAGTCCTCATTTGCTAAGTTTTTAAGTGAAGAAACAGTAACCGCTATTAAAGAAAAACTAGATGCTCAGCCAAATGACTTGATTTTAGTGGTAGCAGATAAAAATAAAACAGTATTTGCAGCTCTAGGGGCACTACGCCTTGAGATTGCAAAGAGATTAGAACTGACAAGAAAAGATCATTACAAATTTGTATGGGTCACTGAGTTCCCACTCCTTGAGTATGATGAGGACGCAAAACGCTACGTAGCCATGCACCATCCCTTTACAATGCCTATGGAAGAAGACTTACACCTTATGGACACAGATCCAGGCAAGGTTCGTGCAAAGGCTTATGACATGTGCTTAAACGGCGTAGAGCTAGGTGGAGGAAGTATCCGTATCTATCAAAAAGATATTCAAGAAAAAATGTTTAAATTACTTGGATTTACACCAGAAGAAACAGAAGAAAGATTTGGTTTCTTAATCAATGCATTTAAATACGGCACACCACCACACGGCGGACTTGCTTATGGACTAGATCGAATGGTCATGCTTATGTGTCAGGTCAATAGTATCAGAGATGTTATTGCCTTCCCTAAAGTAAAAGATGCAAGCTGCCTTATGACAAAAGCACCAAGCCAAGTGGATCCAAAGCAATTAGAAGAATTATCAATTGCACTAGCATTAAAGAAAACCAAGAACTTAGAGAACTAAAGAATACAAAACCTGAATTTAAAGACTAAAGTAAAAGATACCCTCAAAAAGGGTATCTTTTTTTGGGCCAAAAACAAAAAGGGGACGGTTCTCAAATATCACTAGTTTGGAAAACTATGGATACTTGAGAACCGTCCCCATCCAAAAGCCCTAACGAGACTTGTGAACCGTCCCGTAAAAAGAAAGGCACTGCCAAACAAATATAATACTAAGGGCCCCAAAGAAAGGATACAAAAAGGTAATGAGTGTCCCGAAGCCTATTTGGGTAATGGGCAAGGAAAGTGCAATGATTATAAACATGCTCTTTTTGAAAGAAAAGTGATAATAATTTTCCATACTTTTGGCAAGACTATAGATGTTGGAGACTTTGGAGGAAAACATTTCTAGCCATATAACACAAAGCAAGAGGAATTGAAGGAGAGGACTAATTTGTTTTGCTACATATAATAGCGGGATTTCGTAGCGTAGGGCATCTTTAAATGTGACCATCATCAGGAAGTTAATAACAAAGGATATTAGAGTTAGAAAAATGGATCCAATGACAACGCCTGCTACAATATCATTCGTATTTTCAAGTTCTGTACTAAGGGGTACTAAAATTCCAATACAAGACATAATATTAAATCCAGCATAAAGCAGGGTTGATAACACCCAACCATGTTTTGGAGGCATGGCAAGTTTTAAATAAGGAAGGCTTAATGTTTGAGGAAATTTACAGGTAAATGTTATAAATAACAAACTCATAATAATAACAAGTGATGGAACGATGAAACCATTAATCTCTATTAATCCGTTTGTTTCTCGTAGCAGCACCAGGATTCCTAGGGAAACCATAACAAATATTCCAGCCCAGAGTGGAATTCCGAAGTATTGGTTGATAAGTGCCCCACTTCCTGCAATGACAATGGCTGTACTTGTGAAAAAGAAAAAAGTAATGACAGTATTTGTAAGCTTACCCATGATTCCAGGGCTAATTAACCGGATGAAAGCATCATATGATTTGAGTTTATGCTTACAGCTGATGTCAATAATCATTCGAGACATCCATATATAAAAAATGGCGCACAATATAAGGCCGAGAAAACTCCAATACCCATATTGACTAAAAAACTGTGAGATTTCCTTGCCAGAAGATAGGCCGGCGCCTACAATTGTACCTATAAATATGGTAGCAATTTGAAATGCTATTTTATAATTCACCTTCAAAATAAACCCCTCCATTTAAGTCGTAATATTTCACTAATGCTTGCATTATATATTTATATAGAAAGGGACAGGACTTTATGCTAAAGGACTATGTGAAAAGTAAAACAGTTGACAATCATAAGAATGAGTATTATTATTAGTTAACAATGCAAGTCGTTAATTTTAGATTGCTAATTTCAAGTACTAACTTCAAGTACTAATTTAATGAGGAGGATTATATGTTTAAAGATGTTTCAAACAACGGTGTATATAAAAACTTATATAATGGTGAATGGGTAGAAAGTAGTACGGGTAATTTGATTTCGATTTATTCCCCTATTGATAATAGTCTTGTAGGTAAAGTTCAGGCTATGAGTGAGGAAGAAGTAGATAAGGCTATTGAAGGCGCTAAAAAAGCTCAAAAACAATGGGCAGAAATGCCGCTTAATCAACGGTCAGAAATACTGTATAAAGCAGCAGAGATGTTAGGAGAACAAGAAGAAATTATAGCAGATATAATGGTAAGAGAAATAGCCAAAGATTATAAATCTGCAATTTCAGAAGTTCGTAGAACAGTAGATTTTATTAAATTTACAGCAGATGCATCAAAGCATATACAAGGAGAGACCTCATCAGGAGATCTTTTTCCAGGTTATAACAAACAAAAGATTTCTTTTGTAAGCCGCGTGCCACTTGGGACAGTGTTAGCAATATCACCTTTTAATTATCCAGTCAATCTATCAGCATCTAAGATTGCACCAGGACTTGTAGGTGGAAATAGTGTTATTTTAAAGCCACCAACACAAGGCGCTATAAGTGCACTATACCTTGCAGAGGCCTTTAACTTAGCAGGACTACCAAAAGGATTGCTTCAAACGATCACCGGTAAGGGAAGCATTATTGGAGATTATATTGTTAAGCATGACGGAATCGATTTTATTAACTTTACAGGAAGCACATTAGTAGGCAGGCACATTGCAGAAATTTCTACAATGAAACCCTTATTACTTGAACTAGGTGGTAAAGATCCAGCCATTGTTTTATCGGATGCAGACCTTGATGAAACCAGTACTGACATTGTAGCGGGAGCATTTTCGTACTCTGGTCAAAGATGTACAGCGGTAAAACGAATACTCGTTATGGAAGATGTAGCAGATGAACTAATCGCAAAAATAAAGCCTAAAATGGCTGCCATAAAAACAGGTAGCCCACTAAATAAAGCGGATGTTACGGTTATTCCATTGATTTCAGATAAAGCGGCAGATTTTGTTCAGTCCCTTATTGATGAAGCAATAGAAAAAGGTGCTAATGTAATCGTTGGAAACAAAAGAGAAGGCAACTTAATGCACCCAACCCTTATAGATAATGTAACAATCGATATGAAACTTGCATGGGAAGAACCTTTTGGACCTGTGTTACCAATTATTCGGGTTAAGAGCATCGAAGAAGCTATTGAGATTGCTAATAACTCAGAGTATGGCCTTCAATCATCTGTATTTACACAAAATCTTGACAAAGCCTTCTATGTTGCGCAAAAACTAGAAGTAGGGACAGTACAAGTCAATAATAAAACAGAACGAGGACCAGACCATTTTCCATTTTTAGGCGTTAAGTCATCTGGAATGGGAACCCAAGGGGTACGTTATAGTATTGAAGCTATGACAAGACCAAAAGCGATTGTTTTAAACTTAAACAAACAAATATAAGTCTTTGTAAGTTAGGAGAACTTTATGGCACAAACAGGAATCGTTGAGTCTATAAAAGAAAAAAATGTATATGTAAAGGTAATAAGAGAAGAAGCATGTGCCCATTGTAAAATGTGTACAACAGGTATCAATGAAGGAAAAGAATGTGTCATTGAGGCTGTTAATAAATGTGGTGCCCACGTTGGAGATAAAGTAGAAATAGATGTGCAAAACAACTATTTTCTTAGGGCCACAGCTATTATGTACGGTATTCCGTTAGTGGCTTTGATGATAGGAATAATCCTATCACTGGCTATTTTACAATCACAAGGTGTAAAAGGTGCAGAACTCATTAGTGCATTTATTGGATTGGGACTTACAGCAATCGTTTATACGATTATTAATAAGAGAGAAAAAAACAATAAAAACACAGAATACTTACCTATTGCCGTTTCCAAACTAGACGAATAAATAGGTAAACGACAAAAATCAGGACGCTATTTTTATGGGTCCTGATTTTTTATTGCATTATTTTGGGCGGCACCAACCATACCATCACTATTACTCCTGGATTTATAGACTTTTAATTGTGATTCTAAAGAAATAGCCTTAACACGCCATTTTTTACCTTCTTCTTGGATTTTTTTAGTAAGCTCAACCATATCATTATATTGACTAATCATTTGTTCTTGAACTTGCTTAAGTTCCAGGTTTTGTGCCTGTAAATTAGTCATATCAATAGAATAATCTGGGGCAACACTAGGCGCAGGGGCAGGAGTACTCTTGTTGGATAAGGAGTGAAAAATCCCATCTAGAAATAGTTCAAGTTCTGTATTAGGCTTGATATCTGGGTGAAACTTAACCATATCAATATTAGCAATAATACCAGCACGTATAGGATAGGTTAAAGAAGCATAAAGAGTATTACAGTTAATTGTGGTGGGCAAAGCATCAGGTGCAGCTACAAAATGGCAGCGTTCAAGTTCAGGTGTTTGCAAAGAACAATCAACACTCTTACTAAATGTATTTCCGTTATCCATAGATAAAATCATTTGCAACAGGTTATTATCTATAAAATTAACCCATAGGCCACGGTGATAAGTGAAAATAGAAGGATTAATAGCAGTGGCAGTGGTATGAATGACCGTTTCATCAGACCATATATTATCATGATGTTTTTTATACATAAGATGATATCTACCATACTTTTCCTGAACATAAACCAGATGGATATGATCACTATTACTGATACAAAATTGAAAATCATCAATAGGAAAAGATGAAGTAGCAACAGGAATGGGCTGACTCCACTTACCGTCGGTATACATCATAAATTGAAGTATATATTGGGTGCTAATTTCACCATATAATAGGAAAATACTTCCCTCATGCTCCATATATCTAAAGCCTAAGTGTTTAGATGAAAAAGACAAAATAGGACTAGTTTCAATTTCATTTTCCTGGCATAGTATATGGTGTATTAACTCACATGAATGACCAATAGGTTGGTTGGCAGTATAAAATAAATGAACATGCTCTTTCGAATAGATGGTATGAAGATTGGAGAAGTTATAAATACTTTTTGGGTCTTCTAGAATAATACTACGGGTAGCATTATTGTTCTTATAATGAATATGTATGATTTGCTCGTTCGATGGCTGAGTAACAATATGTAAGTCTTGATTATGATCGATGGTGGCGCTGTAGTTTGAAGTATTGCTACGATTAATGATAATGGGGCGAGATAATCCGGTAGAGGATAAAGTTTGAGAATATAAACCATTTTTTACTGAGTGATTAAGGAGTAATAATTGATTACTATGTGTCCGAATCAGATATGGCATTAAGGCACCTCCGAAAAATATATCTATTAAGCTATACAAAAGTATATTCAAAAGATAAGATTATTATACACCATAGTCACCAAAATGCTTATTTTTCCATAATATAGTATTGAAACCGACATTTCGATTATTAAACATCGTAACTTAGCATTATGTATAGGAGGTAAGTTGTATGAGCAAATGTTTTTGTGGAAACTCTGATTCCAAATTTTTCGGAGATTATAACGCAGGTGTTTGCGATGTGTGTAACCCAACTGAGTTATCACCAAAGGATGATATATGTATTTGTCCACCAATCGGTGAACCCAGATGTTTAAATATGTTAGCACCAGTGGTTTTTGATGAAAGCGGAATTAATCTTTGTAGAGTAATAGATGTAAATCATTTAATAGATGTATGTAATCCAAAAGAAGAATGTATTCCTTGTACTGATTACCTTTTTGGGAACCTGACAAAAAGGGATTTAAGAAATGCAGAGAATATCCAGATCCAAGTTGTTGACATTGATTTTAACTTTATATGCCCGAACTCAAATAGATATTCAGAAATTAAACCACCTAAAAATAAACCAAACTGCTCTCGTTTGACACTTAAAGATATTGATGTAACTTTAGCAGTTAAAATACTAGATGATAATTGTAAAGTAGCAAAAGAAGGATTTATGGTACTACGTTATCTTCCACCTGTAGACACTTGTGGCTATAATGAAGATACAAACCCAAGCTCCGTAAGCCTTGATTTATATACCCCTTATGGTATATCTTTTTCACCAGAAAATCCATGTGGATGCAATAAACTAGTTCCAACCATTAATTTTATTGGATTTGTAGAAAATTCAGGTATGCACAAGGTAGAATGTATATGTCCAGGTGCTGGCGAGTGTATGCCAGGTAATTCTCATCTATGCAGAGAATTTGGACCAAACAACTCAGTTAGACAAGGAATTTCAGCTCAAGCTTTAGCAAAAGTAATTTCAAACGATGATGGCGTTCTTGCTATAGGGTTGACTTTATATCTGAAAGTAATTTATTTCGTACAATATAAAGTGCCACATGCAGGCTTAATTGTACCACCAAAATTTGAAGCAATCGGCGCAAGAGAACAAAATGATTGTCTCATGTTTGTTGAAGGAGATTTATTAGAGCAAAGCATTAGACCGTTAGAAGTAGGCGTAAGCTCAAAAACAATTAAGCATCCTAATAGGCAACAATGTGTCAATGATTCCCGCGTGGAAAGTGATCAGCATGGATGTGGATGTACAGATGACAGATGCAACTGCGGAAGATAATTAAGACAAGAAAAAGACCGGCTCATATGAGTCGGTTTTTTGTTTGGGGACGGTTCACAAGTATTCTTAGTAAATAAAAAGGGGACTATCATTACTTGTGAACCGTCCCCAAGATTCTAGGGAGCATTGTTGTAAGAACAATAGCCCCCGCAATAGCCGCGGCAACCTGGAAGGTATAGGAAGCGTAGCCTAAAGCTTCTACATAATTTCCAATCAAAAGGGCATGCATGGTCTGATAAGTGGCAGCCCCTGGCACAACAGGAATAATTCCAGGAATAAGTAGTATGGTGACTGGGAGCTTACGTGCCTTAGCTAAGGTGCTTGATCCTTGTGAAATAATTAAAGCGGCAACAAAGTTAGCAATAATAGGTGAGAGTCCAAAATCAATACATAATAAATAAACAAGCCAGCCTAAAGCGCCTATGGCACCGCAAAAAAGCAATTCCTTTTTTGGAACGTGAAAAAATATAGAAAATCCTACAGTGGCAATAAAAGCACTTATTGTACCAATGATCATAATGAAAAACCTCCTATAGAATAAAAAATATTCATTGCGATTCCCACCCCAGCAGCAATTGAAACAGCAATAAACAAAGCCTCAATACCCCTAGATAAGCCAGATATAAGTTCATCCCCAATCATGTCCCGTATAGCGTTAGTAAAAGCCACCCCAGGTACAAGGGGCATAATACTTCCAATAACAACAGAATCAATTTGAAGATGTGGGATGATCCAAGAGGTACAAACAACGCCGCTCCCAATTGTAAACCCAGAAATAAAATAGATTAAATAAGGTGTAACATCTCGGTTAGAAAGCCACATTTTAATAAGGGCACATAAAAAGCCAAATATTAAGGCTGGAAAAAAATCAATAAAAGTCCCCCCAACCATAAGGGTAAAAAAAGCAGCAGAAATGCCTGTTGCACAGATAATAAGTGAAGGTGAGTAGGATTCGATTGTATCAATAATAGCAATTTCTGCTAAAGCATCTTCCGTAGAAATTAGATTATTGACATACTTTCTGGACAAACTATTAACCAGTGTAATCTTATCAAGCCTAGTGCTACGGTTTTTTATACGTTTAACATTGGTAATAAGTTCTATCTCAGGACTATCAATAGTAGCAATAATACATGTAGGAATAACAAAGGTTTCTACAGTCTCAAAATGCCTAGACTTTAATATACGGCTAATTGTATCTTCAACACGATAGGTTTCGGCGCCGCTTTGAAGCATTATTTCACCAGCTCTTACGGCAAAATGTAATATTTGTTTTGACTTTAACTCTAACTGATCCATCATATCCTCCAGTGTCAGTAATTTATAAATCACTAGCATATAGATTTTACAACACAATCACCATTAATTCAATTATCCAGTTTAAAATATCATATATTCAGAACTTGTTAACAAAGTTTTCAAAAAACATGTCTCTTCATGGAATAAGAACAATTTATATGTTAAAATAAGTATTAAGTATAACAACTAAAATAAGAAAGAGGTAAAAAATTATGTATTCAAATGAAGATGTAATGAAAGTTGACCCTGAGATTGCAAAGTTAATCACAGAAGAAACAAATAGGCAACGTAATGGTATTGAACTTATAGCATCAGAAAACTTTGTAAGCGAAGCAGTAATGGCAGCAATGGGATCACCTCTAACAAATAAATATGCAGAAGGTTATCCAGGAAAAAGATATTATGGCGGATGTGAAGTTGTAGACCAAGTAGAAAACATAGCAAGAGATCGTGCAAAGAAATTATTTGGAGCAGATCATGCTAACGTACAGCCAAACTCAGGTTCACAAGCAAATCAAGGGGTGTTTTTTGCAGTGTTAAGCCCAGGGGATAAAATAATGGGTATGAACTTAAGTCACGGGGGGCACCTGACACACGGTAGCCCAGTGAATATGTCAGGTAAATACTACGATGTTGTATCTTACGAAGTAGATGCAAAGACGCAACTTATTAACTATGATGCACTAAGAAAAATGGCAATCGAGCATAAGCCAAAAATGATTATTGCCGGCGCAAGTGCTTATTCAAGAGATATTGATTTTCCTAAATTTCGTGAAATTGCAGATGAAGTAGGGGCATACTTTATGGTAGACATGGCCCACGTTGCAGGACTTGTTGCTGTTGGGCTTCATAGTAATCCAGTGCCATACGCTGACTTTGTAACAACAACTACTCACAAAACACTAAGAGGCCCTCGTGGTGGTATGATTTTATGTAAAGAAGAACATGCAGCAAAAATTGATAAAGCAATTTTCCCAGGGATTCAAGGTGGACCACTTCAGCACGTAATAGCCGGAAAAGCAGTTAGTTTCCTAGAAGCACTTCAACCAGAATTTAAAACTTATCAAGAGCAAGTCCTTAAAAATGCTAAAACACTAGCAGCAGCTCTTAAAAATAAAGATTTCAACATTGTATCTGGTGGAACAGATAACCACTTACTCATGATAGACCTTAGAAATATTGATATGACCGGAAAAGAAGCAGAACGTCTACTTGGAGAAGTAGGCGTAACATGTAATAAAAATACAGTTCCATTTGAAACAGCTAGTCCATTTATAACCAGCGGTATCCGTCTTGGGACACCAGCTGTAACAACACGCGGAATGGGTGAGGAAGATATGGAAGAAATTGCAGAAATCATCTACATGACACTTACAAACTTTGAAGCAAACAAAGAAGCAGCAACATCAAGAGTAACAAAACTAGTTGCAAAATACCCACTATACTAAACAGTAGGGGGACGGTTCACAAATATTAATAGAGACCAAACTAAAGGGACGGTTCACAAGTTTTGCTAGATTTTAGATAACTAGCGAAACTTGTGAACCGTCCCTGTTTTTTCTGATTTACAAAAACTATTGAGATTTGAGAACCGTCCCCTTAATTTTGTTGTAAATGTTTAATATTACAGTAAGCAGGGATTCCATCCTTAAATGCCATATGCATTTCACCCTCAATAAGTGGTCTGGCATAATCTATAAAGTCCTGGGTAACGTCCGATTGGTTAGATGTAATCCATTCTGCTGGTATTTTTTTCTCTGCATTAGCAATGCCATCAACATCGGCAGTAATGATTTCTACTTTATAAGGATTGTTGCTAATACGCCTGTAGCATACCATTTTACCGGTGATACCATTAGCAGCTGCATCTACAGCAGCTGCCCCAATCATAAGGGACTCTTTAATGTCAGTCGCAGAACAAATATGGCCTGCACTGCGTTGAAGAACATTTAAAATGACTGAACGAACTTTACAGCCAATATCTTCTTTTATCCAGTCTTCTAACACAGTTGCTGCGCCAGAAAGCATTTTGTGCCCAAAACTATCTACTGCGCTGCCACTAGCTGAAAGATAATCACCATCTTCGCCTTTAACCCCTTCAGATACGGCTACAATTACGTTTTGACGTTGACCTTGAAGTTTTCTAATATCTTCAATAAAAGTGCTGCGAGATAAAGATACTTCAGGTAAATAAATTAAATCTGGGCTAGAGTTATAACTATTACGTGCCAAAGCAGCAGCTGCTGTTAGCCACCCAGCGTTACGTCCCATAATCTCAACAATTGTTACAGAAGGCATATCATAGATATAAGTATCGTGAGCAATCTCTAGAAGTGATGTTGCAACGTACTTCGCGGCACTTCCATATCCAGGTGTGTGATCTGTAATTGGCAAATCATTATCGATTGTTTTTGGAATCCCAATCACTTGGACAGGGTAGTTATGCTCTTTTGCAAAAATAGATAGCTTTAGAACCGTATCCATGGAGTCATTTCCTCCAATATAAAAGAAGGTCTTAATATCCAGCTCTTTAAGAATCTCGAAAATTTGGGTATAGGTATCAGGGCTATCGCTAACGGAAGGAAGCTTATAGCGGCAAGAGCCCAGAAACATTGCAGGTGTTGTTTGAAGTCTTGTTCTTTCTTCCTCAGATTCAAAAATCTCTGATAGGTTAATGAATTTTTTTTGTAAAAGACCCTCAATGCCGTTTACCATTCCATAAACGGTATCATAAGCATCCGTTTCGATTACACGGTTAAGTACCCCACAAAGGCTTGCATTTATAGCAACAGTAGGGCCACCAGATTGTCCAACTAAACAATTTCCAACTAGTTTTTGCATTTAATTCCTCCAGATAATAATATTTAATATTTATATAGTAATAGTATACTATATTATCCTATATAATTACAGTACAAAGGGTTAAATTAACAGGGTTTAGGGATGGCTCACAACCGTCTATGCAAATTAGCGACCTAACTTGTGAACCGTTCACAAAGCTATAGGGAAAATACGATAACAATTTGAGAACCGTCCCCTAATCCTTGTCTCACTAAAAAGTGTACAAAACTTAAGATTTACGGTACAATGCTTTTATAGTAATTTTAATTAGTTATCATATAAAAAACAGGAGGATTCATATGGGCACATCATTTTACTCGAAATTAAATGCAAAACAAAAATATATCATTAACTGTTGTTTTTTTGTTTTTGCAGTAAACGGCTTATATGGTATGATTTTAGGTTCTTTATTACCTTTAATTAGTGATCAGTATGGTCTTAACAACACAGTTAGTGGGGCACTTTTATCCGCCCACCAAGTAGGGAACTTAGTAGCAGGATTTTTAGCAGGTATATTACCACTTTATTTAGGAAGAAAAAAAGCAGTTATGTTTATGTCTATTTTTGTGGTTATGGGATTTGGCATTATGATTATTACAGGTAATCCAGTGCTTCTTATTTTAGGATTCCTATTTACAGGGCTCAGTAGGGGAAGTATTTCGAACTTCAATAATGCCATGGTTAATGAGGTATCCAACAGTAGTCCAGCGGCTCTTAATATCTTGCATAGTATTTTTGCAATTGGAGCTATTTCAGCACCCTTTTTAGTTATTCTATCGACTAAAATAGGTGGGGAGAGTGGATGGAAAATAGCAGCAGGGGTTATTATGGTTCTTGCAAGTATTTCTATTTTACTATTTTCGGGTATGGAAATTGACACTGATATAAAGGCAAAAGGTAAAGTGAAAATATCTTATGGATTTTTAAAGAATAAATATTTTTGGGTAAGTGCAGGAATTTTGTTTTTCTACCTATGTGCAGAAGCAACCATTAATGGATGGATAGTTAAGTATTTTGTAGATGAGAAGATTATGTCTATACAGTACGCTCAAATGCTAGCTGCCTTGTTATGGTTAGTTATCTTAGCAGGCCGCCTAACCGTTGCCTTTATTGGGGATAAAATTGCAAAAGAAAAAATCCTAGTTGTTCTTAGTATAGGAACAGTGGCTTTTTACTTCTTGTTATTATCAACAAGGAACTTGCCGATGATTACTGTTTCAATAATGGGACTTGGCTTCTTTATGGCAGGAATCTATCCTACAACCATCTCCAATACAGGTAAATTTATTAAAGAATACCCAATGTCCATGGGAGTCCTTTTAGTCCTTGGAGGCGTTGGTGCAATTATTATGCCAATTGTAACAGGTGCACTGGCAGAGGCTTTTGGAATCTATGCGGGAATGAGCGCAATAGTTGTGGCAATTATACTTATGATGGTATGTGCTTTTTTAAATATAATATTGAAACCTAGCAAATAGTAAAACATATTAAAATAGGTTAAACCATATTTTCACATAATCATAATAACAAACCCCCTAGCTGAGTTTTAAACAAAGCTAGGGGGTTTTACAATTTTTTTACTGTGCATCTTCTATGTCTTTATAAATAGGTAAATCAGAATAAGAATCCTTTATTGAATTGACGGTACCGAAATAGGCGTCATTAAAATAAAGGTCATATCCACCCTCTTGATTTTCCACTAAGTATGAGTTCTTTGTTGTTAATTCTATAGTATAGGACGCGTCCTCAGGAGCAATTGAATAGGATTCAAAAACAGTGACATATGAGAAACACAACAATATAACTAATGGAATAGCCATTAGGATATTTTTAAAAGATTTATTATTAGGGCGGTTATAAGGTCCTAGTATTAAGTGGAATCTTTGGGAAAGCAGAGAAGATTTTCCGTTATCAAAAGCAACCGAATAATAATCATGGGTCCCTGAAGATAAGTTCTTAGCAACCATTAGTAAGCAGTCCAGGTATTTTGTTTTCTCATATTCATTGAGATTTTTAGTCACTTCTAAATCGGTTCTAATTTCCAACATTTTGTCAATTTGATGGTTTAGAAGATATACAAAGGGATTCCACCAGTAGATGATTCGCAAGAGCTGTACAACCATCTTAATTTGTAAATCTTGATTATAAAAATGAATGACCTCATGCTTTAGTATAAAATACCATTCTTCATCTATTAAATCTATTGTAGGAACTATTATTTTAGGGTTACGAAAACCATAAAGCACAGGTGTCGAAATTAAGTTTGAATGTATGATCTCAAATGACACGGGTTTCTTATAATCTTGTGTAATTGTATGTAAAATCTTATTTATCTTTGAATCGCATAATATAGGCAGTTGCTTAATAATTTTCCCGAAATAAAAGCGGTTTTTTATTGTGGTAAAAGCGGTAATTATGATCCCAATCCCCCATGCAAAGAATAGAATATGAAGGATAGTAAAACTTCTACTGAATGTATTTATAACAGTGGTGTGTAAAACACTTAAAATGTTTGGCATGATATATTTACTGGCAAAAGAATTGGAAAAAGAAAACTCAAAAGGAAAAATAAGACGTATAGCAATAATACCAAAAAAAACAAAAATATTACTAATACCTATCTGGACCATTCTACCTAGGTCACGCAAATAAAAACAAATAAACATAATAAGTAAACTGCATAAAAACACAGCCGATAATAATGAGGAAAATGAAAAGAACATTTTATTCCTCCTTTTCTTTTTGATCTTTCTGAGCAAGTTGTTTTTTTCTTTCTTCGAGCAACTGCTCCAATTCTTTAATTGTATTAGCTTCATTTTTTTCATGCTTAAGAAGCGTTGCCACAATGTTTTGTGTGGTTATTGCTTTATCTAAGTTTTTAAAACTTTTTATGAAAAAATCTTCTCTACTAATTAAGGGATGGTAACTGCGGGACAAAACCGTACCACTGTACACAATATTAGCCACTTCAATAATATTCTTAGATAAAAGATTTCTTAAAGCTAATTGAACAGTACTGATACTCAAAGAAGGGTTTAATTTTGGAATATCAGAAGCCAATAAGGGGGTATCGCTATTCCATAGCATTTCAAGTACATCCTTTTCTTTATTTGTTATCCTTAAATTCTTTTTTTGGTTTGACATTTTTATTTATCTTCCTTTCCCTACGAAGACTTCAAGAAGCTCTTTGTTAATAGAATAATACAATTAAATTAGGGTGTCAATTACAAATGGACATTGTAATTGATTGATAACAAATCAATTGACAAAGTTGAAAAGTAATTATATGATGATATTACAAGAAGTTGTAACATCATCGTATGATTGAGCAGAGGTTATCTTTTAGGGGGATTTATGAATCGAGTTAAAAGGGCTTGCAATGAAAGAGGAAAAGCATATGAGTAAAACAAATTCAAGATTATTAAAGAGGATAGTACAAATCCTTCTAATAGTGATTTTAATACATTGCGCTTTCATTGGTTTTAAGTATTTTTAAATAAGAATGAGGCTATATACTACATATATATATATAAAGGGGATAAGCGATGAAAAGGATATTTAAGTTATCTATGGTATTTGTTATGATGGCTACTATCTATTTTGCAATTGGAAGAAGTATAACACTTGTAAATAGTGTTTTAACATTTAGTTTTCTGGCAATATTGGTTTGTATATCTTGGACTTTATTTAGCTATATAAACAAATCTGTGTATATAAGGCTGATTCTACTCATAGCAGGATTTGTATATATTTATAGTGGAGATGCTAAGGACATAATGATTCTTACCTATATAGTGCTGGTGTTTATAGTGTTAGGACTCATTCATACTTTTATTAAAGTGATTTTCCTAGACAAATCAAAAGGGTTTACAGAAGGTCTTAAAATTCTCTTTGAACAAGTATCTAATTATAATACGGTTATAGTGATTAGTTTCATAATGGTGTTTTTAGATGATTTTGTTTTCTATAAGATTTATAGGGACTTTCATATGGACTATTTTGAAATACTTATAACAATTTTAATGTATTATTTAATAATAGAATTTGCTATGTTAAGGATGAAAGATAAAAAGAATGATACATACTTGGCATAGGAAATGAAGTATAAATTAATTATGGATTAGAAAAAAATCAGTCTCATGGCTTGACAAAGCAATCAACTATAGTACAATATAGTATATGTGAATAATTATCAGCAATGACGATGTTAGTAAGGTATGTAAACCTTTAGAGAGAAAGTGCCTTGGCTGTAAGCACTTTTAGAATTTTACATAATCCCCAATTTCCCATCTGAGCTATACTTTTGAACCTTTCAAGTTGAACTTTTCAATATGAAGGAATTAGAGAGTATCGGTCGCCCGTTATAGCAACTCGAGTGTTTATGTCATTGGCATAAAAACAAGGGTGGTACCGCGAAACTTTCAGCTTCGTCCCTTACCGGGACGGGGCTTTTTTATTTTTTGGGGTCTCTTAGAGTAGATTATGGAAGACAAAATCAAGACAAAAACGGGGACAGTCCCCAAAGTGAACAATCGAAAGGAGAAACAAATGAGAGATAAGTTAGCAATAATCAAAGAAGAAGCCATACAAGCTTTAGAATCAGCAACACTCCTAAAAGAATTAGAAGACCTTAGGGTAAAATATTTAGGAAAAAAAGGAGAACTCACAGCGGTACTTCGCGGAATGGGCGGGGTATCAGCAGAAGAGCGCCCGGTGATTGGCCAGTTAGCCAATGATATTAGGGAAAGCATTGAGACCCTTATTGAAACAAAAAAAGAAGCTCTAGAAGCTCATGCCCAAGAAGAACGTTTATTACAAGAAATTATTGACGTAACAATGCCAGGTAAAAAACCTGAAATAGGTCATATGCACCCAATCCAAACAACACTAGAAGAAATCCAAAATATATTTTTGGGAATGGGATATGAAATTGTAGATGGGCGAGAAGTGGAAACAGGCTACTATAACTTTGATGCTTTGAACTTAGGGCCAGATCATCCAGCGAGAGATGAGCAAGATACCTTTTACTTTACAAGAAATATGATGCTTCGTACATCTACATCCCCAGTGCAAGTTCATACAATGGAAGACCGTAAGACGCCTCCTATTCGTATTATAGCGCCTGGTAGAGTCTATCGTAGTGATGAGGTAGACGCCACACATTCACCCGTATTTCACCAGATTGAAGGGCTTGTAATCGATAAAGATATTACCTTTGGAGATTTAAAAGGCGCCTTAGCTGAGTTTGCAAAATCATTATTTGGCGATAAAGCACAAGTTAAATTTAGACCACACTATTTCCCATTTACAGAGCCAAGTGCAGAAGTTGACGTATCTTGCGTTATGTGTGAAGGAAAAGGATGTAGCGTTTGTAAAGGAACGGGATGGATAGAAGTATTAGGATGTGGAATGGTACACCCTAAAGTTCTTGAAATGGCAGGAATTGATCCCACTATTTATAGTGGATTTGCCTTTGGAATGGGACTTGAGCGTATTACTATGCTAAAATATAACATTCATGATTTACGTTTATTTTATGAAAATGACGTAAGATTTATATCCCAGTTTTAATCTAACCTAAAGGGGACAGTCCCCAATGAGTTTAAGTATCGAAAGGAGAAATAAGTTATGAATATACCAATGTCTTGGTTAAGAGAGTACGCAGATGTAGATTGCGACATTGTAACATTTACAGACGGAATGATCATGTCTGGTTCAAATATAGAAACATTTAAAGAAGTAGGAGCAGAAATCTCAAACATCGTGTGGGGGAAAATTACCACTGTAGAGGCTCATCCAGATGCAGATAAGCTACGTATCATGGCAGTAGAGGCAGGCGGAGATACCCCACTTCAAATCGTAACAGCAGCAGCTAACGTAAATGAAGGGGATGTTATTCCAGTAGCTCTGCACGGGGCTACCCTTCCAGGCGGAATGAAGATTAAAACGGGTAAATTAAGAGGCATTGAGTCTCAAGGAATGATGTGCTCAGTTAATGAACTTGGCTTTGGAGAAGGAGATATTGAAGATGCACCTGAGGATGGTGTCTATATTTGCCCCAATGAAGTGACACTAGGGGCGGATGTAAAGCCATACTTTGGCCTAGATGAAACTGTTGTTGAATATGAAATCACATCAGATAGACCAGATTGCTTTAGCATTTTAGGCCTTGCTCGTGAAGCAGCAGCAACGTTTAATAAACCATTTAGATTTCCAAAAATCACAGTGCCAGAAGTTGGCGGCAATGCAAAAGAAATGGCTGCAATCGAAATACAAAATGAGGAACTGTGCCCAAGATACGCAGCTAGAATGATACAAAATGTTAAAGTAGGACCCTCACCAAAATGGCTAAAAGATCGTCTTATCTCAGCAGGACTTCGCCCAATTAATAATATTGTAGACGTAACAAACTACATGTTATTAGAATTTGGACAACCAATGCATGCCTTTGATTATGATAAATTAGCAGACCACAAGATAATGGTTAGAAATGCAAAAGAAGGGGAAAAGCTCACAACACTTCTAGAAGACGAAGTTACTCTAGACCCATCTATACTCGTTATTGCAGATTCACAAAAAGCAATTGCAATCGCAGGCATTATGGGGGGACAAGATACGAAAGTAACAGAAGAAACAAAGACAATCCTATTTGAGTGTGCTAACTTTAAGGGCTCTAACATTAGAGTATCTTCAAAGAAACTAGGCATTCGTAGTGATTCTTCCGTAAAATATACAAAAGGTCTGGACCCAAATACAGTCGGTATTGCAGTGGACCGTGCAGCTCAATTAGTTGCAAAGATTGGGGCAGGAGAAGTTGTATCAGGGGTTATTGATATCTATCCTAACAAGCGTGAACCGGTTACACTTTCTTACAACCCAGAACAAATCAATCGCTTTTTAGGAACAAATATATCGGAAGATGAAATGGTGGATTACTTTACACGCCTAGAATTTATCGTGGATCAAGGGAATAAAACAGTAACAATCCCAACCTTTAGACCTGATATAACAATAATGGCGGACCTTGCAGAAGAAGTAGCAAGACTCTATGGCTATGATAAAATTGAACCAACACTAGAGCGTGGTACCCCTACAGTGGGTGTAAAAAATAGAGAGCAGCAAATAACAGATGTTATTAGACACGTCATGAGTGTCCACGGCATTCACGGGGCAATGACATACACATTTGAGAGTCCTAAGGTGTTTAATAAGCTTAATATAGCCAAGGACTCACCTCTTAGAGATGCTCTTACAATAACCAATCCTCTAGGAGAAGACTTTAGTGTTATGAGAACTTCAACCCTAAATGGAATCCTTTCTTCAATTAGCACAAACTACAATAGAAGAAATGAAAGCGCAGCTCTTTATGAAGTAGGAAAAGTATTTATTAAGCAAGATGGGGAAAATCTACCGAAAGAACTTAAAAAGCTCACCATTGCAATGTATGGATCAGAAGTAGACTTCTATACATTAAAAGGGGCAGTGGAATCATTAGTTGACAAACTAAGATGTGGGGATCAAGTAGACTACAGCAGAAATGACAATGCAACCTGGATGCACCCAGGAAGAAGAGCAGATATGATTGTAGGAAAAAACATCATTGGAACTTTTGGTGAAATTCATCCAGCAGTTACTAAAAACTACAATATTAAAGCCAATGTTTATTTTGCAGAAATAGATATGGAAGGACTATTAGCCATTGCTAAACTAGAAGGAGACTTTATACCATTACCTAAGTTCCCATCAACAAGCAGAGATATTGCCATGCTTGTAAAAGAAGAAGTGCTAGCTGGGGATATTGCTAAGATTATTAAACAACGTAGTGGAAAGATTTTAGAAAGCTATAAGTTATTTGACGTATACAAAGGCAAACAAGTAGAAGATGGGTATAAATCCATAGCCTATAATATAAGCTTTAGAGCGGCAGACAGAACCTTAACAGAAGATGAAATTTCAAAAACAATGACTAAAATAATAAACGGCTTAGAAACTAACCTAGGGGCACAACTTAGGGATCACTAAGTTTAATGGAATAGGTTTATAAAGCAAACTAAGGAAGTAAACGAAGGAAGGTAAAACCATGCTAATTAAAACCGGCAGTAAACTAGTAATGATTGGTGACTCAATTACAGATTGTGGTAGACAGCGTCCTATTGGAGAAGGGTATAAAGGCGAGTTAGGGGAAGGGTATGTTTCCTTAGTACATGCACTGATAGATGCAACTTATCCAGAACGAGAGATTAGAACGATTAACATGGGTATTAGTGGAAACACATCGGATGATTTAAAAGCAAGATGGAAGACCGATTTAATGGCATTAAAGCCAGACTGGGTATCTATTTTAATAGGGATTAATGATATTTGGCGAAAGGTAGATCACCCGGCTCAATATGAACTGCATATTCCAGTAGAAGACTATAAAGCAAACGTAGATTATATGGTAGCAGATGCAAAAGCAGCAGGCATAAACGTCGTGTTAATGACGCCTTTTATGATGGAAAACAATGAAAATGATTTTATGAGGCAACAAGCAGAAGTATATGGGCAAATATGCAAAGAAATTGCACAAAAGCATGAGGTGATTTTCGTTGACCTACAAGCTGAATTTAATAATTTTTTAGCCTTTAATTACTCAGCCGTTTTATCAGGAGACAGAGTTCATCCTAACCGTGTAGGGCATATGATTATTGCAAAAGCATTTTTAAACGCAGTACAAATTAAATGGTAAAGATGTTTACACAGCATTACCATATCTTAAATAAATTAAAAAACAAGTGTGCTAGAATCTTCCGTAGTGGAAACTCTAGCACACTTGTTTTTTGATTAGAAAGATATTATTAGATACCTACATATTTGGAATCGTATACAAGTCATCACAATACTGGCAACTATAAATTCCTTTTTCCTCATTAACCAATTCGAAAACATGTGTTACATGATTTTCAATAGAGGTGATACATCTTGGGTTTTTACACTTAATAGCGCCTTCAACCACAGATGGAAGTTGTAATTTGATTTTTTCTGAGATGACTTCATCTTTGATAATGTTAACCGTCACATTAGGATCAATCAGACCCAGTATAGCAAAATCAATATCAATCTCATCTTCAATTTTAATAATATCCTTTTTACCTAGCTTGCTACTTTGAGCATTGATAATAAGAGCAACTGTAAAATCAGCTTTATCAAGGCCAAGGTAATTAAAAATGGCAGTCCCATGTCCGGCTTTAATGTGGTCAATAACAACGCCTTTTTTTATACTATTAATAGTTAATCTCATAGGGACACCTCCAATAATTTAATCATAAGGGCCATTCTAACAAACATACCGTACTTGGCCTGTTTGAAATACACAGCTCTAGGATCATTATCTACCTCAAGGGCAATTTCATTAACTCTAGGAAGTGGATGCATGACAATTAAATCCTCTGATGCCTTTTTCATTTTTTCCTTATCAAGTATATAACTATCTTTTAAACGCACATAATCTTGCTCATTAAAAAACCGCTCTCTTTGTACCCTGGTCATGTATAAAATATCAAGCTGACCAATGGTTTTTTCAAGATTTGCAGTTTCAATAAATTCAATATTTTGTTTTTCTAATATGTGGGTTCTAATATACTCTGGAATTTTAAGCTCATCTGGGGAAATAAGGACAAATTTAACATTGTCGTATTTAACCATGGCTTTAATAAGCGAGTGGACAGTTCGTCCGAATTTTAAATCGCCACAAAGACCAATAGTAAGGTTAGAAAGACGCCCTTTGATTGTCTGAATGGTTAAAAGATCAGTTAAAGTTTGAGTGGGATGCTGATGGCCACCATCACCTGCATTAATAACAGGGATACTTGAATGTAAAGAGGCTACCTTAGGTGCACCTTCTTTAGGGTGTCTCATAACAGCAATATCTGCGTAACAACCGACAGTCCTAATAGTGTCAGCAATACTCTCGCCTTTTGCAGCGGAGCTTGAACTTGGCTCTGAAAATCCTAGAACACTTCCGCCTAAACGAAGCATAGCTGCCTCAAAACTAAGCCTAGTTCTAGTGCTTGGTTCATAAAATAGTGTTGCTAAAAGTTTTCCTTTACAAGCCTCTGAATAATTTTCAGGGTTTGCAATAATCTCTCCAGCTAAGGTTAGTATATCATCTAGTTCTGCTGGTGATAAATCCATTGGTTGAATCAAATGCTTAACATTATCTTTATTCATATTATCTCTCCCTTTCAGTCTCTCTTGGACTAGTTTAAAGGTTCCACAAATATAGTATCACTCTTAGAAAACAAAATCAACATATTTAACCAATAAAATCTGAAGAAATATCAAGGGAATATACAGAAAGATTGATTCTTTCCATGTGTGGTGTATTAGGTTTGTTTTGGTTAATCGATGTTCAAATGTAAATCGCTAACTAATATTAGTTTATTCATTGACATAATAAGACGAAGATGCTATATTGTTTGTACAATATGTTGGTTAAAATATACACTATGTAAATCTAACATGTAAAACTTGATGTGAGTTTGTAACTATGGAGGTGTGTGGGAAAATGAAAACGAAAAGAATATCAATCTCAATTTTAACAGTATTTTTATTAATATTTGCGACAGCTTTGTTAGCTCCATATGGGGAGGATGAAGAGAGAGAATTAGTAAGTTATGATTACTCTCAGATTGAAGTAAATACAAATAAAGAACAAATTATTTTGAATCTAAAAGACAATAAGGATTTAGAGTATAAACGCAGTTTCAATATAATAGAGCCAGGGGAATACTATATTGAAGCACAATATCTTCCTAAAGAAGGAAATGGTAGAGACATGCAATTTAACATCTATATTGATGGGGTGAATATCGCAAAGCAATCTGGTGTATCCTCTTTATCAAGGTTTTTTATAAGTTCGCCAGAGTTTAAGCAAACATTAGCAGGAGATGAAGTTCGCCCAGAACAATCAGAAATATTTGTTAGAAGCAAGGAAGCATTTAGGGATAATTCTAAGTCATTAATAAAAATCTTTTTAGAAATAGGTGAACATAGCTTAGAAATTATAAATATTAAAGAAGAATGTGAAATAGATGCAATTTATTTGTCTCCTGTAAAGGGGAGAACTTATGAAGCGTATGTAGAAGGCTCACCCAATAAGGAAGGAGCGAGCAATTACATTAACCGTGTTGAAGCAGAAATGCCTTACCTAAAGTCCGTAGCAGATTTATATCCTATATATGACCGGTCAAGTCCTTATACAACACCATATAACCCAACTGACTTAAGATATAATACCATTGGTGGTCAAAATTGGTCAGATGAGGGACAGTGGATTGAGTGGTTAATAGACGTACCAAAAGATGACCATTATCAGATAGGATTGAGATATAGGCAAAACTTAAATAAAGGCGTGGAAAGCCTTAGAAGAATCGAAATAGATGGAGAGGTATTATTTGATGATTTGGAAGAGGTACCATTTGATTACTCAGTTAATTGGCAACAAAAGTTCCTAGGAGATGATGAGCCTTACTCATTTTATCTTACAGAAGGGGAACATAGGATAAGGATGGAAGTATCTTTAGGTGAACTATCAGAGATAATCCCGCAAATGAATGATACTATTTATGATCTTAATACACTGTATAGAAAGATAATAATGATTACTGGCACTGTGCCAGATATTTATAGAGACTACAACCTAGATGTGGCAATACCAGACCTTATGGAAAGCTTTAACGCTATAAAAATGCAATTAGAAAGCTATGAAGCGTATTTAGGTAACCGTTACGGAGAAAAAAACTACTCTTCTAGGGTTATATCGCAGATGGTTAGGCAAATAGATGGGTTTATAAAGAAACCATATATTATTCAAAAAAACTTAAGTGTATTTAAAACAAATATATCAGCAGCTGCTGAATGGGTACTTTCATTTGAAGAGCAGCCTCTTGAGATAGATAGCTTTTACATAACAGGTGTTGGTGTGGCGTTGCCTAAAGTGGAGACTAATCTTTTAGGAAAGATAGGTCATGAGATGAGGTCGTTTTCCGGTTCCTTTTTCCGAGACTACAGTAATATAGGGTCTGTTGATCAAAATGAGGACATGCCAACTATTACTGTATGGGTAAATAAGGGGAGAGACCAAGCCAATGTAATAAAAAGGCTCATCGATAATAACTTTACTAAAGATACAGGGATTGGCGTGAATATAAACCTTGTGCAAGGCGCCTTAGTAAAAGCTGCCATTGCAGGAAAAGGGCCAGATGTGAACTTATTTACCACTAGGGGAGAGGCGATGAACTTAGCATTTCGCGGTGCCTTATTACCTCTTGATGAGTTTCGTGAATTTGACGAATTGACAAAAGATTATATGGAAAATGCCTTTGTACCATATGAATATGATGAGAATTTTTATGCTATTCCAGAAGAGCAAGTATTTTACACCATGTTTGTTAGGACGGATATTCTTAATAGTTTATCCATTGATTACCCAAAGACTTGGGATGATTTAATGAATATAATGCCTGTTCTTCAAGGAGAAAATTTAGAAATAGGTCTACCATATACAGATGGCTATGCAACCATGAATAGCGGAATAGGAACAATAAATTTATTACCAACTCTTTTAGCACAAAGAGGAATAGGAATCTACAATGAAGATAATACAAAGATTGTTCTAGACTCTAGTGAAGCATATGAGGCCTTTAAAATGTGGTCTGATTTTTACACAATGTATGATTTCCCTCTTTATAAGGATGATTTTAATAGATTTAGAACTGGCGAGATGCCAATTATTGTTGCACCTTATACCCTATATAATAATCTGAGAAAGGCAGCACCGGAGATTTCAGGGCAATGGAAAATGGTCAATCTTCCAGGGACAAAAAATGAAAATGGAGAAATAGATATTTCAACTAGTGCTAGTGGCTCATGTAGTATTATTCTAAAAGATAGTAAGAATAAAGAGGCAGCATGGGAGTTTGTAAAATGGTGGAATAGCAGCGAAACTCAGGGCTTGTTCGCGAAGGAAATAGAATCAGAACTTAGTATACTTGGAAGATATACGCCAGCAAATATTAAAGCTTTTGATCATACAAATTGGTATGAAGATGAAAAGGAAATACTGTTAAAACAATGGAAGAGTGTGGTGGAAATACCAGAAGTTACTGGTGGATATTATGTTTCTAGAAATATAGATAATGCTTTTAGAGCTGTGTACTATAACTCAGAAAATCCAAGAGAGAACCTATACTATTGGATGAATATGGTTAATGAGGAACTACTTAGAAAGCAAACAAAAGTTAATGTAAGAAAGGAAGTTCAAGATGGTGGAAAAAGCTAAAGATTTATTAAGTGAAGTTAAAAAAAACAAAACAAGCTATTATATGATGCTACCTTTTTTACTTTTATTTTTCATATTTACGATTTTGCCAGTTATATTATCTGTGTTTCTAAGTTTTACAGATTATGATATGGTTCAAAAACCAATATTTGTTGGATTTGAGAACTATCTTCAAATGTTTTTAAATGATGAATACTTTGTAGTAGCCCTTAAAAACACATTGATATTTGCTATCATAGTAGGGCCATTAAGCTATTTTACCTGTTTTATAATTGCTTGGATGATTAATGATTTAAAACCCATGATGCGAGCCTTTGTTACAGCTTTATTTTATATACCAACCATCGTTGGGGCGGCTGGATGGGGTGTCTGGAAGCTATTATTTAGTCCAGATGAATATGGATTTGTTAATGGAATTTTAATGAATTTTGGTTTTTTAAACCAACCAATAGGATGGTTCACAGACGAAAAGTATATTATGCCAATATTAATTATTGTTCAATTATGGCTTAGTATGGGGATTAGCTTTTTAGCATTTATAGCAGGATTTCAAAATGTTGATAAGACTTTATATGAAGCAGGTATGGTAGATGGCATTAAGAATAGATTTCAAGAGTTATATTATATAACCATGCCAGCTATGGCAAATCAAATGGTATTTGGAGCAGTCATGCAAATTATAGCAAGTTTTACAGTAGCAGAAGTATCCATACAATTGGCGGGGCTACCCAGTGCAGGATATGCAGGAGAGACTATTGTTACTCATATTATAGACTATGGGAACTTAAGGTTTGAATTTGGATACGCCTGTGCCATGGCGGTAGTTTTGGTAATTATGATGCAATATTTCAAGAAACTAACAATTTGGTTGATTGGAAAGGTTGGGCATTAAATATGATATTCAAAAAACTAAAAATTAATAAGAAACATATAGGAATTAATCAAAGAAGATCAAAGACTGGTGATGGTATCGTTGCACTGATTATCATTCTTTTAGGTTTATTTATGGCTTTTCCACTGTATTATACCTTTATACAATCTATTAAGCCACCAGAAGAGTTGTTTCAGTTTCCACCGAAGTTATATGTTATAAGGCCAACTTTAGATAGTTACCGAGATTTATTTCAGATTATGTCAAATATGTGGGTGCCTTTTTCGAGATATTTATTTAACTCACTATTTATAGCAATATTAGGAACAGGTTTTCACGTATTACTTGCATCGATGGCAGCTTATCCTTTGGCAAAACATAAATTTCCAGGTAAAGATTTTATCTTTGCAGTTATATTATTGGGGCTCATGTTTGTGGGACAAGTAACATTTTTACCATCCTTTGTTATTATTTCGAAATTAGGAATGTTAAATACCTATTGGGCTTATTTACTTCCATCAATAGGGACGTCCCTAGGATTGTTTTTAATGAAACAATTCATTGAACAAATTCCTGATGCATTGATAGAAGCATCTAGAATAGACGGTGCTAATGAGTGGCGAACATTTTTTCAAATTATTGTACCAAATGTGAAGCCAGCAATATTAACGGTTATTATATTTCAATTTGTGAACATATGGAATGGCCTTTCAAGTGAACTTGTTTATGCGGAACAATTAAAAGTGGTAAAAGTTGCCCTAGAACAAATAAGTCTATCAAGTAACTTTGCGAGAATGGGAGCAGCAATGGCAGGGTCAGTACTACTAATGCTTCCACCGATAATTTTATTTGTATTATTACAAAAAAATGTAGTTGATACCATGGCCTTTGCAGGAATAAAAGAGTAAAGGGGATAGGAGTTAAGATGAAAAAATTTAAAAAAATTAGTATTTTGTTTATTATAATAATTTGTTTTTTTAATATAGAATCATTTGCTATGGCAGCCAATTATAACTCTTATACATATAATGAATGGAAAGAGTCAGTGGCAGCCCCTGCAAGTTATGCGCCCCTAGTATCAAAGACAGGTAATATGATTGGTGTAGGAGGGTTAAAAGAACCCCAAGATATATTTATGGATGTGCAGGGAAATCTATATATTGCGGATACTGCTAATAATCGTGTTGTTATTACAGATAAAGACCTAAATTTATTAAGGGTTTTGAACAAGGTTTATATAAATGGAAATGAAGAAGAAATAATTGGACCGACAGGATTATATATAAGTGAAGACAATATTTTATATATTTCACAACCATCCTTATCAAGAATTCTGCTTATCAAAGATGATCAAGTAATACAAATCATTGAAAAGCCTGTAAATAGTTTGATATCAGAAGACTTTATTTTTGAACCAACAAAAATTGGCGTAGATATATACGGCAGACTCTATGTGTTATCAAAAGGTTCTTACACAGGATTGTTAAAATTCGATCAAAATGGTGAATTTATGGATTTCTTTGGGGCAAATAAGGTTGAGGTGACATCAAAAGTATTATTTCAATATATGTGGAAAAATATTTTATCTGATACACAAAGAAGTTCTATGACAAGTATAATCCCCATTGAATATTCAAATATACATTGTAATGAAGACGGCTTTATTTATACAACCACAGTAGGAACTTCATCACCTTATAATCAAGTGAAAAAGTTAAATCCCTTAGGCAATAATACTTATAAAAGGCAAGGAAATAGGGAGATTAATTTTGGAGACTATGAACGCTCTTATAATCTGGCATCTACTGTAGATTCATCGTTTATAGACCTTAAGGTAGATGAAGAAGGATTTATTTTTGGATTAGATTACACAAGGGGTCGTATTTTTGAAAGAGATCAAGAAGGTAATTTGATTTCTGTATTTGGTGGGATAGGAAATCAGTTTGGAACATTTACAACACCAATTGCCATAGAAACTTATGATAGACATGTATATATTTTAGATTCACTAAAAAACAATATTACCATATTTAAACCAACAGAATATGGATTATTACTAAGAGAGGCAACTGTTTTATATAATGCTGGTAAGTATGAAGAATCAGCTAAAACCTGGGAAGAACTTATTAAAAGAAACAATAATAATATCTTAGTCTATGAGGGCTTAGGTAAGGCTTTCGTACAGGAGGGAGAATATAGACAGGCTCTAGCAAATTTGAAAAAGGGTGGAGAAAGATATAGTTACTCACGTGCCTTTGCAAAAACAAGATTAGACACCATAAGACAATATGGACCTTATATTATATTTGCATTAATCGTCATGATTATTGTCTTAAATATATTTAAAGGTGTTAAAAAACTAAAAGATAGGAGGAGTCGTCGTGAAAAATAAAATTAGTAAAAAAAGTGCATCCAATCCTTTCTATATGGTATTTCACCCATTCGATTCCTCCTATGATATAAGATTTAAAAATGAAGGTATATATAGTTATACAATCATCATCTTATTATTATGGTTTTTATCAGCAATCATGGTAAGACAAAATACGGGATTTATTTTTAATAGAAATAAACTAAGTGATTTAAACGTATTCATTCTCTTTGCTAAGGTTGTTATACCATTTATTATGTGGGTTGTAGGTAACTGGGTAGTAAGTATACTGATTAATGGTACAGGAAGGTTTAAAGATATATGGATTGTTAGTGCTTATGCTGCCATACCCTATATAATCTCAACCTTAGGAAGTGTTATTTTAAGTAATATGCTTGTAATGAACGAGCCATTTGCTGAATATCTCCTGTTATTTGGAACTGCGTGGAGTTTAATCATTTTATTTGTAGGGATGATGGTTATTCATGAATATAAGTTTACTGAAAATATAACGGCTTGTTTATTTTCTATAGCTGTTATGGCAATTATATTATTTTTTCTAGTGCTAATTGGTAACTTATATCAAGAATTTATGAATTTTATAAGATCTATATATACTGAAATATTATTCCGCTTATAAATATAAGGGTGAAGGGGGTGGATTTCTTTGAATGAAAAAATTAAGATGAAAAACATATTTAAATGGATTATTTATTTCACACTTGTTTCTTTGAGTATATTGTTTATATACTATTTGAAAAATACTTCTACTGAAAAAATACAAAATGAAATGGTTTGGTCTATAGAAGTAAACGAGTCAATAGGAAAAGAAAGAATTATAGTATCTGAAAATGATCAATTAAAATTATCTTTTCAAGAAGATACGGCAACAGTTTTTATAGAAGATAAAAATACTAAAGAAGTATGGCGTTCTAATCCAGAAGATGCCAGTGAAGATAAAGTAGCCTTTGGTTTAAATAAGACAAATTTATTATCACAGTTAATTATCGGATATATAGATGAGCAAAAGAGCTCATTTGTGGTCAACAGTCATATTGGCAGTGTTAAAGCTAAGACCTTTGAATATGAAATAAAAGACAATGGGGTTTATGTAAAGTATTTTTTTAAAGACACAGGTTTTGAAGTTCCTGTTTACTATGGAATTAGCGATGACTATTTTACGGCTAAAATATTAAATGACAAGATTGTAGAACATGGTCCGTATAAAATTACAGACATTACACTTTTACCTTATATGGCTAGTGGTAATAAAGAGGACGAAGGATATATTGTGCTCCCGGATGGTAGTGGGAGTTTAATGGAATTTAATAATAATAAACAAAGTTATTTAGCTTATTCAGAGGCAGTTTATGGTAGGGATCTCGCTTTAAATACAAATACCAAAACAAGGGTGAAGAAAAACATTACAATGCCTATTTTTGGAATAAAGAAAAATGACCAAGCTATACTTGCAGTTATTAACCAGGGGGAATACCAAGCGGATATTAATGCGGAGGTTAGTGGAAAATCAACGTCAAATAATATTGCCTATACAAAAATAAATTATATGTATTTAGATACTCATAAATTATTTGAAAACACAGCTAGTGAAGAGATATCCCAGATGTGGTCAGAACAATTTAATAAGTTTCCAGAGTACGAAGTAAGGTATTATTTTTTAGAAAAAGACTCTGATTATACAGATATGGCACTTCGTTATCAAAGATATCTTGTAGAAGAGAAGGGTATGATGGGGCTTGCAAAATCTGAAGGAAACAAATCCAAAGTTAATATAGATTTGCTTGGTTCAGTAGATAAGATAGATACCTTTCTAGGTATTCCTTATAAGACACTAGAAGTTTTAACTTCTTATGAAGACGTTGGAAATATTGCTCAAGATTTGGGGCCTGTGACAGACTTAAGTATTAGGTATTTAGGGGGATTAAAAGGTGGACTTAAGGGGAAGGTCCTAGATAGTGTGAAATTTGAAAAAAAACTGGGTGGAAAATCTAAATTTAATAAAATGGAGAGTCTTCTAGAAGATCTAGATGTCAGCCTTTATCCATCATTTGATATTGTTAATATGTACCGAACTGGCAATGGATATAAGAAGCTAGATTCTACAAGAAATGTTCACAGGTCCGCTGCTTATCAATATGATTATTTATTAAGTACAGGTGCGAAAAATCCTAAGCTTCCGCCTTCATACTTAATATCACCTGGAAAAATAGATAAACTAACATCAAAGTTAACAAAGTCATTAAATCAAAATAAGTGGCAGAATGTTGCCATAGCTGGAATGTCTAATATGATTTATTCGAATTATAAGAAAGATGGTGTTTCAAGGAATGAAACAGGTACAATATTTGAGCAAAGTCTTTTAGATTTTAAAGAAGAGATCGAAACCTTAGTTCTTGATAGTGCCCTTGGATATGGCTTGCCATATGCAGATGTAATTACGAATGTACCGGTATATTCAAGTGAATTTGATATGGTAGATAAATCAATTCCCTTTTATCAAACTGTAATGTCAGGGCATGCCACCCTTTATAGTGAACCTATAAATATGATGGGGGATATCAATGATTATCTACTAAAACTAGCTGAAACCGGAGTAAATCCTAGTTATATGTTTATTGCTAATGATCCTAGTTTACTTATGAATAGCAACTATGCTTATTTGTATTCCAATGGTTATATGGACTGGAAAGATGAGCTGTTACAGACGGCAAAAAGATTTAGTGAATTATCAATCATCAGTAATGAAAAGATCATAGGTCATAAAGAGGTTAGTCAAAACGTATTTGTGACAAGCTTTAGCAATGGATATAATGTGTATACCAATTATAATAGTGAAGATGTAACAACTGATGGTGTAACAATAGGTAAAAAGGATTTCCTAGTAAGGGGTGATGACTAATGGATAAAACAACTAAAAGAAGAAAGAGGATAAAACCACTTTCTTACGAAAAAAAGAAGCGAATTTATGGATTTATGTTCATTCTTCCTTGGCTTATTGGATTTATCTTATTCTTTGCAATTCCATTTAAGGAGTCCATACAATACTCGTTTTCTAAATTACAAGCGTCACCTAGTGGATTTACGAGTACCTTTATTGGATTACAAAACTATAAATATGCATTGTTTAATGATCCGAACTTTATAGTTGAAGCAGTAAACTCTTTAAAGGATTTAATTAAAATCCCCTTAATTATCGTATATAGTCTTTGTTTTGCACTGCTACTTAAAGGTGAGTTTAAGGGCCGAGGACTTGTTAGGGCTATTGCATTTTTACCGGTCATAATAGGCTCTGGTGTACTCATGCAAATCCTAAGGGAAGATGTTTTTTCTCAAGGGATTAAAGGGAGTTCTACAACCTATTTATTTAATTCAGGTGGTTTAGACTCTTTATTTATAGCGATGGGATTAAACCAAGGGGTATTAAATTTTATAAATCAAATCGTAAATGCAATATTTGATTTAACATGGAGCTCCGGGGTACAAATATTACTATTTTTATCAGGGCTTCATAATATACCAGACTATGTATATGAAGCATCATCCATAGAAGGAGCAAGGAGCTTTGAGCAGTTTTTTAAAGTCACCTTGCCCATGCTAACGCCCATGTTATTATTAAATATTATTTATAGCATTATTGATATGTTCTCTGACTATGGAAATAAAATAGTTAGAATGATCTATTCCGCAGCTTTTGATGATGTGAAATTAGGATATGCATCCGCCTTATCGATTATATATTTTACAATGGTAATAACTGTGCTTTCTCTAGTTTATATGTTATTAAAAAAACATATAATTGTAGAAGATAATTAAGGAGGACAAAATGTATAAAATAAAAAACAATATGATTAAAAAAAGATTATATCAAATAAGTAAATATTCATTATTAGTTTTACTTTCATATCAACTCTTATATCCTGTACTATTTATATTTAGCATGGCCATTAGAAATCCGATTGATGCATATGACCCAAGTGTTATCTGGATTCCTAAAAACCTTTCTTTAACAGGTTTTATAGATGCCTTTAGATCAATGAAATATTTAGATGCATTAAAAACAAGTTTAGCCATCAGTATAGGTTCATCAATCCTAGATGTAATTTCTTGTTCTTTAGCAGGATACGGTTTTGCAAGATATAAATTTCCGGGGAAAAATATATTATTTGCTTGTGTAATACTTACATTAATCGTACCTATGCAAACCATAATGCTACCATCGTATATGAATATGAAAGAGTTTACAGCAGGGGGGATTTTGCCAACGCCTATCAATATGATTGGAAGTAATTGGACTTTTTACTTGCCATCTTTACTTGGATCAGGTATTAGATCAGGATTGTATATTTATATATTTAGACAATTTTTCGAGTCCATGTCCAGTTCTTTAGAAGAGGCTGCTTATGTAGATGGCAGTGGGCCATTTAAAACCTTTTTACACATTATGCTGCCAAATGCTAAAAATGCAATAATTTCAGTATTTCTGTTTTCCTTTGTATGGCACTTTAATGATTTTTATAAAGCTAACCAATTCCTTGGGACAAAAAGAAAGACGTTAATTGTAGCACTATCATCTTTAAGGGTCGATTTATCTAATTATGTTGGTGGCCAGACTATATCAGATCCTTTGAGAATTGTAACAAGAATGCAAGCAGGATGTTTACTTGCAATTATACCAATGCTAATACTATTTATCATAACCCAAAATTATTTCTCAGATAGTATTGAACATATGGGTATAAAATAATTATTTTGAAGATAGCGTATCCCCAACATTTTATTAATTATACTAGGAGGTATATAGATGAAAAAAGCAATTACATTAATTTTAGTAGCAGGATTATTAACCATGTCACTATCAGCATGTTCAGCAAAGGCTAACAATGATAAGGGTAACACTACCAATATTGAAGAAAATAAAGAAAATATTGAAATCACTGCAGAGGAAACAGAAGAAAAGATGACAATGTTAGAATTACCGGAAAGCTTAGAAAACCCTGATATTACTATATTATGGCATACATCAGGACAGCAATATCAAATTAACTTAGCAGCAAACCCAGATACATTTGATGCTGTTTGGAGTGTAAAAGATGAATTTGAAAAAAAATACGGTGGTAAGGTAAATGTCATTGATGTAGGGTGGGGAGATCAAAAAGATACTTTAATTAAGCAAGTAAATGCTGGAGAAGTGGTAGATTTAGTACAGGCACATGACCAAAACTTTCCTATATACCCAGCTAAGAATCTAGTTCAAGATATATCAAAATTTGTTGATTTAGACAATGAGTTTTGGAACCAAGGTGTCACGGATGCCTTTAAATTTGGTGGAAATGCATATGCAGCAGGTATTGATGCAACACCAGTTGTAATATACTACAATAAAATCCTGTTTGAAACCTATGGTCAAAAAACACCTATGGAGTTGTTTGAAGAAGGTAACTGGACATGGGAGACTTTCCGTGATACGGCTATAGCAATGACTGGAGACACAGACGGAGACTCAGAAGTTGATGCTTATGGTTTTGGTTGGTGGGATACGGCTTACGTTCAATTCTTAGCGACCAATGGCGTTAGAAGCATTGCATATAATGAGGACGGAACAATAGGTAGCAATTATCTTGATGCTTCAGCCATCGAAACAATGACTTTTATCCAAGATGCATTTCTTAAAGATAAATTTATTGATGCCAGTCAAACAGGTGACTATTTCATTGATTTATTTAAAAGCGGTAAACTTGCTATGACGTGTGAATACGGATTTAATGGATTTGATGCTTTATCAGCAGGCTATGAAATAGGATGGGCCCCGCTTCCTAAAGGGCCGTCAGGAGAAGAATTACAAGGTGGTGGTGGTTTGTCAGGATGGTCAATTCCTGTAACTGCTACTAACGGTGAAGGTGCTGCTGCATTTATGGGAATGTCTGCAAGTATGCAGAAAGAATACAGTCATTCAAAACTAGTAAATAAATATGGTGAAGAAGATGTAGCATTAATGAATGCTTTAGCTGAAAAAATTGTATTTTTCCCAATTGGAATTGAAGCATATTGGGATGCAAACTGGACAATTTATGAAGGCATAATCAATGGAACACCAGTAAATACATTCTTAACAACTGCAGATGAACAAATAGTTGCAGGTGGAAAGGCAACTTTAGAACAATAAGATATAGGGACATATATATATAAAGTAAATCACATATAATCTGGGGATATGATTATTGAATATACAATAACACTAAATAGCTAGTGAACAATAATCATCACTACCTTACGATAGTGATGATTATTGTAATTAAGGAGAAATATGAGAAGCTTAAAATTAATATCCATAAACATATTCATTTTAATTATTTTAGTAGGGTGTAATAGTAATAAAGAATTAGGCAGTAATCTGGTAAATAATAAGGAAGAAATAAAGACAGGAAATGATAAGTTGATTGGAGAAAATGATGTGATAGATTATAATACATTTAAGATTTTTATGACATCTAAAAACAACTTCGTAGGAGATTTAATGCCTCTTACAGATGATGAAGGGATACACTTATACTATCTATATGATACAGATAATAACGGAAGAGCCTACCATCCTATTCATAAGTTTTCAACCACAAATTTATATGAATACTCTGATGATGGCTTGGCAATTCCATTTTCAACCAGTGAAGATGAGCCGGATTTGGCTATAGGTACAGGTAGTTTTATCCTTGTAGATGGTGTATACCATTCTTTTTATACAGGGCATAATGACACATTTGGTGAAAAAGGACTAGATAAAGAAAGAATTATGCATGCAATAAGCCATGATAATATCAATTGGACGAAGATACCAGAAGATACTTTCTTAGCACCAGAAGGATATAGCAGTGATGATTTTAGAGATCCATCAGTATTTTGGAATGAAGAAGATAATTGCTACTGGATGTTAATCTCAGCAAGGAATGAAGATTTGAATGGTTTTATAGCCCTTTATAAATCAGATGATTTATCCAAATGGGCGCTTCACGAACCACTATATGCACCCAATAAATATCATATGATGGAGTGTCCAGATTTATTTAAAATGGGTGAACATTATTATATGTTTTATAGTTGGAATAATGTAACTTATTATGCCATGAGTGATAGCGTATATGGTCCATTTTATGAACCAGAAGACAATGTGTTAGATGGACAGGCTTTTTATGCAGCAAAAACAGCTCTATATGAAGGAAAGAGATATCTATTTGCATTTATAAATAGAAAAAATGATCAAAAAGATAGCAATAATTATAGCTGGGCTGGTAACGTAGCCGTATACGAGTTAAGCCAAGGGGCTGATGGTAGATTAAGAGCTCTTATGCCATCACAATTTAATGATTACTTTAAAAAAGAAATTGAATTACCTAAAACTGAAATAATTGGTGAGGCGAGTTATCATGGGGGATTAGGAACTGTTAAAAGTGATGGTGAAAGTATATCAGCTATTGATTTTGGGAAGTTGCCACAAACAATGCTTTTAAAAGCCAAGTTAACCCTAGGTAAAAAAGGTAAAGGAATTGGATTCTTTTTTGGAAAAGAGAACGGGATTGAGAATGCTTTAGGGATCCATTTAGATCCTAATAAGAATCTATTAAGATATGATAGTAGTATTTTATCAAGAATGAGATATGCAGAGCCTGTTGTATATTCAAGTTTTGAGTTTGAAGAGGGCAGAGAATACGATGTGAAGATTGTGGTGGAGAATGAAATAATAGTCCTATATATGGATGATACTAAGGTTTTAAGTAATAGAATATATAAAGCCAGAGGAAATGACTGGGGTTTATTTAGCATCGGTGGAGATGCCACTCTGGAAGATATTCAATTACTGATACCATAAAATTTAACTTAAAATTAATGGCAGAAATGCTTGTGTGGAGGAAAAAATGATTAATAAGGCAAATAAGTTTATTAAAGAGAACAAAGATAAGGTGAATAAGGAATTTCTACAAAAGTTTCATCTAATGCCACCTATTGGTTGGATGAATGATCCTAATGGATTTTCAAGGTATAAAGATGAATATCATTTATTTTATCAATGTTATCCTTATGAAGAAAAGTGGAACTCTATGCACTGGGGGCATGCTGTCACAAAAGATTTTATTAAATGGGAAGATAAGCCTGTCGCCTTAGCACCTGATGAAAATTATGATGATCTTGGATGTTTTTCAGGAACGGCCATAGAGCATAAGGGAGAACTTGTTTTAATGTATACTGGCATAAATAAGAGGCTTGGTAAGGATTTTCAAGAACAGGCCATAGCAAGAAGTAGTGATGGTATTAATTTTACAAAAAGTAAAAACAATCCTGTTATACCAGTAGATAAGCTTCCAGAAGGAATTTTACAAGGAGAGTTTAGGGATCCAAAGCTTTGGGAGAAGGATGGGAAGTTTTATACAGCTGTTGTAGCAATGGATGAAAAATTTGGTGGTAGAATGCCACTATTTGCATCAGAAGATCTTGAAAACTGGGAATATGTAAATGATTTTATAGATCCAATACCAGGCTTTGGCACCATGTGGGAATGCCCTGATATTTTCGACTTAGATAATAATCTTTTAATAATGATGTCTATAATATTACTTGAAAAGGAAGGAAGCTTTTTTACAAATAAGCAATCAGCGGTATATGCCTTAGGAAAACAAAATAATTATAATCAAACACTAGGGAAAGAAGATTTTCATGAAATCGACTGTGGATTTGACTTTTATGCACCTCAAACAGTTTTAACGGATGATGGACGTAGAATAATGACAGCTTGGATGCAAGCATGGGAAGATGAGATTATTTCCAGTAATTTAAAACAAGGTTGGGCTGGATGTATGACCCTACCACGTGAAATTACAATAGAAAATAACAGGCTTATACAAAATCCTGTAAGAGAGATTGAAAATTACAGAAAAAATCTTGTTCATTATAATAATGTGGAGATCACTGCAGGCGAGCTTGAATTAACAGGTATAAATGGAAGTGCCATTGAGATTGAAATGGATGTTGATCTAGCAAAGGCTAATTATTTTATAGTTAATATGTTTAAGTCAAAAGATAATGAGACTGTCTTAAGTTATGATAAACAAAAAGAAACAATTACATTTGACAGAAGAAATAGTGGCCATGAAATAAAACAAATAGATTTTAAAAAAGAGAACTATAGGACATTACCATTAGAATTAGAAGACAATATTTTAAATATAAGAATTTTTATTGACACATCATCTGTAGAAGTTTTCTTGCAAAAAGGAGAGATGACCATTACAAGTAGAATCTACCCAATTGATAAAGATTACGGAATTAGTTTTAAAGCAGATGGTAGGGCAGTAATTAAAAATATAAATAAATGGAGTATAGGCTAAATTCATTGTGAGTGTTACGGTAGTGTGCTAATATATTTATATATACAAATGGGTAAAGAGTTTTTACAAGTCAACTTATCTGCACAAAAGCGGCGAGAAAGAGGGGAATAATGGAAAGAGTAACAATGCAAGACATTGCAGATAAAGCAGGGTTATCAAGAAATACAGTGTCTAAAATTTTTAATAATAAATATAATGGACCAAATGAAACAAAGAAAAGTGTGTTAAAAATAGCCTTTGATATGAATTATAGGGGATATGCACAATTTCAAGAAAACGCACAAGAAGAAGTATTAGAGAAGGTTGTAGAAAAAACGGTGTTAAATATTCTTATATTATCAAAAGGAAATATAGTTGAGTCTAATTTCTTTGCTCATATTGTAAGTATCATTCAAAAGATGGCTAATAACAAAGGTTATAACCTTTTGCTCTCTAATGTAAGTAATAAAGATATAGAAAAGGGAATATTACCTACTAATATTAAAACAAGTGCAATTGATGGTATTGTATGTCTAGAAGTATTTGATAAAGACTATATTACAAAGTTAATAAAAACAAAGATTCCTTTGGTATTTATTGAGTTTTATTATGATGCCTGGGATATCCCGGGGCAATATGATATCGTAATGATGAACAATGAGTTTCAAGTTTATAAAATGGTTTCAAGGTTAATAGAAGATGGCTGCACTAACATAGGTTTTATAGGAGATTATCGCCATTGCAGAGGTTTTTATGAAAGATATATGGGATATACAAATGCCTTAAGAGATGCGAACTTAGGGATTAATCCTAATTTTTCAATGACTATCGAAGATGGTGAAGCCTACTTTAATGATGATTATATCAAAAACTATCTAAAAAATATGGAAGTTTTCCCAGATGCATTTGTATGTGTTAACGACCCTATAGCTGTTAACATTATAAAAGCCTTAAAGGAATTAGGTCATAAAATTCCTGAAGAGGTACAAATAACAGCCTTTGATGATTTACCAGAAGTTGAAAATATAAGGCCGAGCTTAACGACTGTTAAAATTCATAGGGAAGAGCTTGGAAGATGTGCCTTTGAATCTTTACTGACAAGAATAAATAAGCCAACAAAACAAAGGCAGGTTATATATGTTGACACAGATATTGTGGTGAGAAATAGTACTAAAAAAAGTGTTATTTGGGATTAATTTAAGGAGATGAAAACTTGAAAAAATATGATGTAATAGCCTTAGGTGAATTATTAATTGACTTTACAGATAATGGAAAGTCCCCCCAGGAAAATACTTTGTTTGAAGCAAATCCTGGGGGGGCCCCGTGTAATGTTTTGGCAATGCTTAATAACTTAGGTTATAAAACAACCTTTATTGGTAAGGTTGGTAATGATCTATTTGGCCATAAACTAAAAGAGACCCTAGAGGAGCTAAACATAGGAACGAGCAATCTAATTATTGATAATGATGCGAGGACAACTCTAGCCTTTGTACAAACCTTTGAAGATGGTGATAGGGACTTTTCATTTTACAGAAATCCTGGGGCGGATATGCTTTTAACGAAAGATGAAGTAAATGAAGAACTGTTAAAAGATACTAAAGTCTTCCACCATGGAACCCTATCAATGACTCATGAAGGTGTAAGGGAAGCAACGGTACACGCTATTGGTGTAGCAAAGAAAAACGGGGCTTTGATTTCTTTTGATCCTAACTTACGGCCACCTTTATGGAAGGATTTAAATGATGCGAGAAAGCAATTTGCCTATGGAATGGGAAAATGCGACATTTTAAAAATATCAGACAATGAACTACAATGGTTTACAGAGGAAGAGGATTATGACAAGGGGATACAAAAGTTAAAAGAAGAATATAATATACCCCTTATTTTGTTCTCAATGGGCAAAGAAGGAAGTAGGGCATACTATAAGGAACTCAAAGTAGAAGCTAAGCCTTATCTACAAGAAACCACCATAGAAACCACTGGTGCGGGTGACACCTTTATGGGTTCGTGCCTTCATTTTATTATTAAACATGGTATCGATAATTTTAATGAGGCTAAACTTTTAGAAATGTTACAGTTTGCCAATGCAGCAGCATCAATTATTACGACGAGAAAAGGTGCCTTAAGGGTAATGCCAACCATAGATGAAATTAATTATTTATTGCAGAAAAAATGACAAATTATTTTTAACAAAGAGGATAACATGGCAGCATCAGGATAAAAAAATCTGGAGCTGCTATTTTTTAATTATAAATACTGTTTTTCTAATATGTGGGTTCTAATATACTCTGGAATTTTAAGCTCGTCTGAATGGTTAAAAGATCAGTTGAAGCTTGAGTGGGATGCTGATGGCCACCGTCACCTGCGTAACAACCCACAGTCCTAATGGTGTCGGCAATACTCCCGCCTAAACGAAGCATAGCTGCCTCAAAACTAAGCCTAGTTCTAGTGCTTGGTTCATAAAATAGTGTTGCTAAAAGTTTTCCCTTTCAGTCTCTCTTGGACTAGTTTAAAGGATCCACAAATATAGTATCACTCTTGGAAAACAAAACCAACATATTTAACCAATAAAGTCTATATCCGTTGATTATTTATTCAATCAACGGATATAGACTTTTATCAAGACCTTAATCCTACATAATATTACACTGCAGTATAATATTATGTTATAATAAAACAGAACAACACAAAAAAACAACACAAAACAGCACAAAAACAACAGGGGGATAGTATGTTAGCCGTAACAAGAAGAAAAGAGATTACTGAAATATTAATGAGGGAAAAAAGTGTTAACATTCTAGAGATATCTGAATATTTTAAAGTCACGAGTCAGACAATTAGGAGAGATTTTAAGATTTTACAAGAACAAGGAGCTTTAGTGATAACCCATGGTGGCGCATATATAAAAGAGGATGTTGTTAATAATATCAACATTACCCTTAGACAAACCATGTTACAAAGTGGTAAAGTAGCAATAGCGGAGAAATGCACAGGGTTAATTAATAATGGGGACTCCCTATTTTTAGATAACTCGTCTACATCCTTAACTTTTGCAAAACAGCTACCGAATATAGAAATAAAAGTAGTCACCAATTCATTATTAGTATCTAAACATGTAGCTAAGTTAAAAAACGTAGAGCTAGTAACCATAGGTGGCGTTCTAAATAAAGTGAATATGTGCTATGTAGGTAAAACTGCTATGGATACCATATCAGGTTATTTTATGGACAAAGCATTTATATCTAGCAGCACTTTAAATATGAAACATGGAATAGTAGATTCTAACGAAGAAGTTGCGGCCATAAGGTCTATGGCCATTAATAATGCAGTAGATAATTACTTGATTGTTGATCACACTAAGTTTGGGAAAACATCTTTAGTGAAAGTATGTGACTTTAATCAAATAAGGGGCATCGTTACAGATATAGATCCAGGGAAAGAGTGGCGAGAATTCCTAGAAGAAAAAGAAATAATGCTTTATTTCTAAAACAACGGTACTTATGTGCCGTTGTTTTTAAATTTAAAAGCACAACAAAACAAAAGACATTTATGCTATAATAAGCAGCACCATGATGATATTAAGTAAGTGTAAGATATTGCACATAATTAAATAATGAAAATGAAATAGTAAGGGGGCCCTTTAGCATAGAGGTTCTCTTATTATTTTATTGCATGGTATGGATTGTCAACACTTTGTTAGACAACTTTTTTAAGGTGAATGTTTCTATATTCACTAGGTGTTAAATAATTTAGAGATGAATGGATTCTTCGGTTATTGAACCAGTTGATATAATCGAAGAGTTCGAGGTTTAGCTCATCTAAATTATCAAAAACATATTGGTTAACAAATTCTGTTTTTATTATTTTAAAAGTCGCTTCAGCGACAGCATTGTCATA
>DUUM01000231.1 GCA_012841565.1 Candidatus Epulonipiscium sp.
AAGTTTATGTCCTTTAAAATCGTGATCCCAATGGGTTACACCATAAAGTTCACTAATAACCCCTTCTCTGCCATATTGCCTTGCAACACTAACTGCTTGTTTAAGGGTAGATAATTCTTTTTGATCACATAAAATATCTACCCCTGGAATTTGGAAACTCCTATAATTACGCATTGTTTCCCCAAGGGCTAAGGTTTGTGAGTACAAGCTTCTTTCTGAAAGAAAGTGGCCTGTTAGTGCTATATCGTGGTCTTCACACCACTGTCCAATGGTATCGGTAAATGCTGATACAAACCGCTCTGTCATATGGTCATGATAATGATAGCGGTGGACGGATACCTTCTCATCTGGCAGTTGCCATAAGATTTCAGGCAAAACATCCAAAAGATCTATTCCATATGCTTTTTTAAAAGTATCTGGCATATCATCCGTAAAGGACATGGTGATATCTTTTTCTGAATCAGCAAAAGGATGGGTCATCTTTCCCTTCACATGGGGCTCATCTGTAAAGATAGCTGGAATGCTTTTTCCAAAGTCATCCCCTACTGCTTGAAAATATTTTTCATGGGTAATTCTTATAAACTCCTCCACCGCTTCTTTATCAAGGGCATTAATATAAGTCTGGTCATTGTACCATGGACTTTCCTCAGCAAGTTCCAGATATGCATGCCATACCTTTTCATCCTTTGAAGTTTCTTGTGCCCTTTGCATGTCTTTTTGGTTAGTCCTATTATAGGAATCTAAATAACCGTCTTTTAAGTTAATGGTATAGGAAGTAAGATAATATCCTCCAGGTTTTTCCCCCTTGGCAATAAGCTTAAGAAATTCTTCTCTATTTTTGCACATATGGGCTTGTTCTTTTCTAGTCAGTAGTAGGTGCCTTGCTCGGTAGTTTAAATTCTCTGTTACCATTCCACCAGCAGCGCCAGATGGGTAACGATCTTCATCGTATAGCCAGCAATACATATTATTTTCTTTTAAAACTTCATTGGAATATTGGATGTATTCCATATACTCATCCCCAAGGTAGGGGGTTTTAAGCCCTGTCCTTGGGTGTATATGAACTCCACCCATGCCCATTCCCTTAAATATTTCAATCTGATCCTTGATTAAATCCTTTGTTATTTCACAGTTCCAAGACCAAAAAGGGGTCCCCCGGTATTCACTTGTTGGATTGGTAAATAGCTCTTGGGTAAGTTTGGGCAATGTAGCCTTTTTATATAACATAACTTCCTCCTAACAATACATCCTACTTTTTGATTTCAAGTACAGCCAAGTGATAAGGTTGTATAGAAACCTCATCTACAACTTTTTCATCTGTTAAAAGATTCATTCCATCTGCAACATTAGTAATTGTTTGTACCTTGTCTGTAAAGTTGAGATAAAATTCGTAATCTATTCCTTCACATGTTCTAACATGATATTCTACGCCCTCTGGCAGTGGCCTAACATTCAGCCCTGCTGCTTTCCATGCCTTTTGGTAAATAGCTTCCATGCCATCATCTTCAATTCTTGCCCCTACATAGTAGGCTTCACCTTCACCATAAGTATTCACTGTTACCACTGGTGTTCCTGCATAGAAATCTTTGGTGTAAGTACCAATGACATCTGCTCCAGTAGGTTTCACAATTTCGCAGTAATCTTTAATGGTGTATAGGTCGTCAGATATTGTGTTTTTGAAGGAAACCCCGTTGCTTTCTGAAGGATATAAGGAGTCAATTTCTTCTGTATAAAGGCCAAAAACGTCTTTTAGCCCATCCCCTGGGAATCCGCCAAGATAACATAAAGTGTTTTCATTTACATACCCTAATAAATAGGTTGAAACAACCACGCCACCCTTGGCAACAAAATCTTTTAATCTATCTGCGAATGTTGGTTTTATTAAATATAGCATTGGTAATACAATGAGTTTATATCCTGATAAATCAGCATCCTGGGAAATAATATCCATGTCTATGCCATTTTTTTGGAAGATAGCATGTTCCCTTTTACAGGTTTCTTCATAATTTTTATTTTTGCTAAGGCCAGCCATGTCTTCAACTGCCCACCGGTTATTCCAATCATAAATTAATGCTGCCTGGGTTTTTACCCCGCTGCCTTGTACTGGTGCTAATTTCTCTAATATATCTGACACTTCAACAACATCTTTAAATACCCTTGTATCATCCGTTCCTAAATGATCTAAAATTGCACCATGATGCTGCTCATAAGAACCTCTTCCTTTTCTCCACTGGAAGTAGCCGATCATATCCGCACCACAAGCTACAGCTTGCATACAGGAAAGCTTATGAATACCAGGTCTCTTTAGTTTATTAAAAGGATGCCAATTAACTTGACTTGTTACACTTTCCATTAAGATAAATGGTTTGTCTTTCTTAAAGGAGCGCATTACCGTATGTTCAAAAGCTGTCCCTATAGCCGTTTGGTAAACGCTTTCATAATCATTATTCCATGCAGGATAAATATCCCAAGAAATAATATCCACATCTTTTGCCATTTCATGATAATCTAGTCCCTGGTAAAGCCTCATAAAGTTTGAGGTCACAGGAATATCAGTTGAATGTTTCTTCAGGCTACTAATTTCATGATTCATAAAATCCGTCATACTCCAAGTTGTAAACCGCTTCCAGTCTAAATTTAACCCGTGTATGGAAGTTTCCCCGTTTTGATAAGGTGGTTCCACTTGCTCGAAATTATTATAACGATGGCTCCAAAAAGTAGTCCACCACTCATGGTTTAGCTCATCAATATCATTGTTGTATCTTTCTCGTA
>DUUM01000232.1 GCA_012841565.1 Candidatus Epulonipiscium sp.
ACAGTTATGGCGGTGAAGTTCAGGTTGTTAAGGACAGCAATGCAAAGTGCACTGTGTGGAAGTACAAGGAGGGAACGGTAGAATATTAGTGAAAAACACCCGCTATTAAGATTTAATAGCGGGTGGAAAATAAAGAATGAAAAATGAAAGTTTGTTATGCCGATTTTTGCTCTTTTTCTGCTTTTAGGTAGGCGTGGTGTGCTTCGAGTTCTGTCTTGAATAAGCCTATGTGTTTTCGCTTTCCATTTATTGTTATGTAAGCCATCCACTTATTAGACGCCTTGTGAAAACAAACACCCTTATACTTACTTGTTAATTTAGGCTTGTAATCATTAGGATTAAATGAGCCATCTTTAATCTTAGATAAAGCAAGTTGATAGGCTTTAGATGCTTCTATCTCGGTATCGTAGTAACCTAAGCCTGTGCCCACACCATTGTGCTGTATTTGAGCCCCCCACCTATCGCTACTTTTAGCCCAATAAACACCCACATACGTTGAGGTGAAAGAGCCTCTGTCAGACCTAAAACAAGTAGTTGCATTTGCCCTATTAGTTACTATTCTTAGATTATCAACCCTGTCGTCTGACCTATCTCCATTTATATGATCGACAACTAAGGTATTCCCATTAGGCTCATGCCCTAAGAAAGTCATTGCAACTACCTGAGAGAACAAAAAAGCCCTACCAATGTTATTTTTTTTCAGCGTAGTCTGCCTGTAGCCATCTCCATTAACATTGCCTTTTATTATTCGCCCTTTATAAAACCTTTCCACCCCATGTTTAGTGGTCACCGTCCTATCCAAGCTCCTAACCCTTCCTAAACTACTTACCTGATAATATCCTTCATACCCAGGAACATCTCTCCAAACCTCCATATCTTTATTCATGTTTAGTCCCTTTTGAGTAGCCGTCGTCTTTAAGCCACCAGTGAGATTCATCCTTACTCTCGTTACTATAATCGGGCATACATTCTAAGAATGTTCTAAAGTTTTTCATATACGTCCCATACTTAAAGCATTCAAGAGTATATCTTTTTATAGTTTCTATTATTTCTATTTTAGGGTATCTTGACAACATCCATTTTACCTTAATTTTATCCTTGTGCGACTTGCCAGTAGAAGTGCCCCTAACAACGCATTTAGTTGGATATGCCTTGTAAACTTCATCAATATCTTCTTCGGATACGTTTAATTTGGCATAACGATTCCCCCACACATCTTTTCGGTTATGGTTCTCATTTACAGATTTTATATTCATTAAAGCATAAATCCTTTCTACTTTTAAATCAATGCTCATTCTGTCAAAACCTCTACTCTCTATCACCTCTTTGATTTGTTCTTTTAAATCCATATTTATAATTATTTGTTTGATTTATAAATGCAAATATACAAACAAAATTTGAATAACACAAACAAAAGCCTGTCTTTAACATTTACGTTCAAATAAAGTATGAATCTATTCAATGAATGTAACGAAATTCGAACTTAAAGTGTTGCTTCATACTATTCATTTAGTTATCTTTGTATCAATATTATAAACACGGGAAATAGTATGATATATATACAACAGAACGGCATAAATAAGTGGAAGGTAAATGATTACACATTTAGTCACGCCCACATGGATATTCGTAAAATAAACATGACGGTAAAGCATCCCTCTAAGTTTATTGGAGAAG
>DUUM01000233.1 GCA_012841565.1 Candidatus Epulonipiscium sp.
AAGAAGCTTTTTATTTCAAATGGTGTCATTCCTAAATCTTCGTATTCAGCTAGTTTTTTATGAATTGCTTTAAACCTATCTCCATCAAAGTTAGAGTGTCTATTTAGATAATTGCAGAGATAGCTTATATCATCTGTATTGCTTGTCAATCGCTCCATGATCATTCCCCTTCCTACACTCTTTCCCATTTCACATTATAAAAAAATCCCTTTGGAAATTTATATAATGTTTGCAATCCAAACAATAACTCTTTAGGAATTTCCTTATGCCCGTTCTCATACATTCCTAATAAACATTCTGAAACTCCTAATTGTTCTGCACAAAACTTGCGTGGATAATCCCTTGCCAGCCTTGCTTCTCTCAATCTTTCTGGAACGATAAAATCAACGATCTCTGTTTTGCAAACTCTAATTATTGGGTCATGATAAGACACTTAAACCACCTCTCTATATTCTTTATCATGATTTAATGGCCCTAGTTTCTCTTTTGTGAATCTATTTATTACCTTTTCAACTTCCTTGGTCTTGGATTTGTTTTTCATTCCCCTGCATTGTTGTATCTGGAAATCCTTTGGGCTAATTTCTAATGTATAAAACGGTTCTTGTGGTTTCTCTTTTTTCCTTAAAAATAGTATTATACTTTCTCCCTTAGCCATCCCCTCAAGATAGGTCCCAACACAATGTCGAAGAACTTGTCCTTCTTTAGTTATTTCATTTGCTGATTTAGGAACAATCACCATATATTTTCCATTGTGCCAATTAAATCTCTTTATTAACTCATTATTCATTGACTTTATAGCATGGTCAAATATACCTTTTTGATTCTTTTGAACATACTTATATAGCCGATCATGTTCTGCCGTTAAGTTTCTGGGGAATAGTATAAAGTCATTTGTTAAGTCGTATTCAAGCATTTTACAGTTCTTTATATAATCTCGCCAATCTCTAAATGTATCTCCAATATCCCTTGCCTTAGTTGACTGTGTCTTTATATATTTAATTATCTGATGCACTGTCGTATATTTTGCAATTTCAATCACATGCTCTACCCTAAGATGCTTCGTTATAAAGAGTATTTGTTCATCTGTTAATCTTAAATTTGCTTTACTTGTTTCTTTTATGGTGTCTAATTGATAGGTATTAACATCTATTCTTCTGGCTATCTCTAGTTGTTTTTTATCTATGCCAAGCACATCTTCTAATGTCTTGCCCTCTAGATTAATTCCTTGTGGGCGGTACCAGATAGATATAATGCCATTTGTTAGGTTATAAAGTCCTAACTTGACAAGGTATTCTAGTGAAGGATAATTCCTGTATTTCCCCAAATAATCATATACCGAGAAACCAAAACCTTTTTTATGAGTGCCGAATTTTTTTATTGCTGAATATTGCCATATCGTTCCACTTAGCACCTTGTCTAGATTTTTCTCATATAATACAGCGTTATTAAATCTGAAAGTCCCTTTACCGTCACACCATCTAATTTTTTTGGTTTGCTTAAAATTGTCCCATTCATAATTCTTCATTTTCCCTTTTTTATTATAAATATCCCTAACTAGTTCTTGATATTTAATTTTAGGGTTCTTATAATCTTCACCATATGATTTTGATAAGCTAAAATATCTAACGATTATCCCATCATCTAGTTTTTGTATAAGTGCGGCCTGTCCATTGTCTGTGACGTTTTTGGAGTTACCCATAGATTTATACCTGATGGGGCTTTTGCACTTAGGACAGGCACCTTCTTTGTTGTGTCTTGCTCCTTTTACCCTTACATCTGACTTGCAATGGGTACAGTAACCATCTAGTGTCTTTCTAGCCTTGTATGTGTAATAAATGTATCTACTATGGAATAATGCTGTTTCATCTATCCATTTATCAAAGTCTTTTGGTAGGTCTTTGATTTTCGCCATTTGCTTATCAATTCTATTTTTGATTTTAATATGTTTCTTGGCTAACCTATCAGCCATTATGTCTTTTTGCAACCTGTCTACTTCTTGCATAGGATTATCTGTTTTTCCTAAGACTGAAATTAGTGTATTTGTAGATGAATCTTTGCCAATAATGTATCTGAAAGTGCATCTTTCGTACCAACTTGACCAATTCCAACTCCAACTACTTATAATATTGGCTAATGAGCCTGCTCGCCACTTTCTTGGACTTTCTAACATTTGAGTGATGTAATCATCTTTGGATAAAAATACTCTGAACTCTGCCTTTGTAATCCCTTGTACTAGGTTTGACTGCTTATAAAAATACATGAGTAACATTTTCTCTTCTTCAACCTTTATTTCTTCACATGAAACTAAGTATTGCTTTTCCGTTCTATTTGCAAGGGCAACATCTTGAGCACTTGCATCCCTCTCTATTATTTTTGATAGCAATCTCTTTTTCAATTTATTTCCCCCATTTATAATTCGAATAGTGTTACTTGATCTGCGTTTTCTAAAGTTGTTATTTTTTCTTTCTTTGGTGACTTCTTAGCTTTTGGTTTTGGTTCTGTTTTTTTAGTCTTAGTTTTTTCATTCTTTTTCACTTGCTTTGATTTTTTCGGTTCCTTTATTGCTTTATCTATCTCAACTTTATCTAGGGTGAAATAATCTTCTGCCATCTTGTAGACTTCTTCATCTGCTAGGTATCCGCTTACTCCATTTAACTTTTTCTTCACTTCTGAATATACATACATAAAGCATTCTTTAAGGCTTTTATCTTCTAGCATTACTCTATCTGTAAAAGATTTATCTGCCTTACATTTATTTGTTAAGTATTTGGCTATAGGTCCTGCTGGTACTGGTGAGTTTTTTATTTTCTTCAACTGTTCATCTATTTTAATTGTCGCTTTATTATCCATGTTTTATTCCCCCTTGTTGTGCTACAATAATTCTGTGTGTACTTGTGGGAAAGTCTACCTAGTCGCCAAACTTTAGTGACTTCCCCTTGTACATGCTTCTTATTTCTTTTCCAGTTCTTCAATCATGTTTACATTTTGCATTGAGATAAGAAACTGATCTCCTTTTGATGTCTTGACTAATGCTGTGTTCCCTTCTTGAATAATCTCTGTTACGTTGTAGATGTTCCTTGATGTGTGCTGTGATGCAAACCATATTTTAATCGTTGCGTTATCGAATGTTGCTTTCAATTTATTTCCCCCTTAGTGTAAAATATTTCTTGCTATATCATCTGCTAATATCCTACAAGCCCACTTAGGAACCGTTAGTAGTTCGCAACAAGTGTCACTACCTTTTTGCAACTTAAACGGCAAGGTTGTGGTTCTGAAAGCCTTTTGCAATTCCCAAGCATCATCTATGGTCATTCCCGTCATTCCCCTTGATGTTCTACCTGTCACAATGTAAATACTGAATGAATAGAGTACCTTCTTAGATTCCTTTCCTGTAAAATCATGCAAATAGTTAATTGTTATATAAGCACTTCTATCTAACATGGCATTTAATACATTTGTTAATATGCGTTTCATTCAATCACCGCCATTTCTGGGTTATCCCATCTATTCCCTAAAATCTCCTTAGTGTCATCTTCTTCACCTTCAATATTCCATGTCCCTAGGAAGTGGTATCTTGTTCCATCTTCTGTTTTTTCTGCTATGGAATATCCGAATTGATGCCAAACTACCTCACCAATATATTCTCTTATTTCTTCTATTTCTTCCCTACTACAGTCGGTATATATGGTTTCCTTGACCTTAACTATGTCGCCCCTAAAGACCTTCTTTTGGTGAATGTCCTTTATGCCAATGTATTGGCTCAGTTCGATTTCATCAAAGTTACATGAATAAAAACTTTCTGTGGAATCAGTTTTTTCAATAACTACATCAATTTCATTTTTATCAAAGTCAATCCTATTAACCTTGACTATTTTTTTCTCAAATTTATCCCATGCCCTGTATAGAACTTCTTGCATTATTCCACCTCAATTCTTTCAAATTCTATAACCCAAGCTGGGAAGCTCCCTCGTTCTTCTCTTTTACAATAGGAGTAACAACCACCCTCTGAACCATCGCCATAACCACACCATTCAGGAATCCTTGGATACCATCTAACAGTACGTTCTGCAATATCATCAATGGTGGGCTTTCTATATCCTTCGCTAAATAAATGTGCATTTTCAACTATAAATAAATCTAGTGTTTCTGTTTTGGAGAATTTCTTAGCATGGACTACAAACTCTGTGTCCCAACCGTCACTAAAATTCTCATAATCAAATTTACTCATCTACTTCCACCCTTTCAAATTCAATGACCCATACATAAGGATTAGATTCCCAGTCATACTCGCTTAAGTCTCCCGTCCTTGCTGTAGAGTTCCATAAACGTTTAAATACTGCTACATATGTGTCCCCTATAGAAAAGTCAATATCCTCATAATGCTCACTGCCCTCTGCCTGCGCTTCTCTTTCTGTTATATCTTGCAA
>DUUM01000234.1 GCA_012841565.1 Candidatus Epulonipiscium sp.
ATGTGCCTAATTATGTATTAATGCAATGTTTTTCATATTTTAATGATACTTAGGTTTAGGGGTGCATGGCATCTTATAACATAGTACTCCTAATATCCCACAGCCTAAGATAGGAGCTATCTAAGGCTGCGAGACATCAGGAATACGTGGGACGTTATATAAAATTGTGCATTAGAAATAATCAAATAATCATATGGCAAAGGGGTTTTTAAAATGGGTATAGAGGAATTACGATTGGATTGTGCCATTAAACAGAAAAAGGGGTTACATTTCATTATACCTTCAATATTAATTTGGATTTTAATAAGCGGCATTCATATGACTTCGTTACCAATACTAACAAAGAACTTTTATACATTTTGTGCTACAGCACCTCTCATGCCGTTAGCGTTTTTAATTTCTAAAATGATAAAAGTAGATTTTAAAAATGAGGGAAATCCATTATCAATTTTAGGATTGCTGTTTAGTTTAAATCAAATTTTATATTTACTCATTGCCATGTGGATATATTCGGTTTTGCCAGAAAATATGGTTATGGTATTAGCTATAATTTTTGGAGCCCATCTACTCCCATTTGCTTGGTTGTATAAATCAAAAAGTTATATGGTGGTGTCGGTAATAATATCATTTTCAACATTGATCATAGGGCTTTTATTTGAACCATACATAGTGGCAGTAGTAATGATACTATTTGAAATTATATTTAGTTTATTACTTATTGCCGAAGTGAAAAGCTTGAAACAAATTATAGAACTATAGAACTATAGAAGTGGAACTTATTGGTTAACTTCTGGGTTAAGGGAAGGGCCGGGCACAACTCTATATAACATAGTACTCCTAATATCCCACAGCCTAAGATAGGAGCTATTTAAGGCTGCGGGACATCAGGAATACGTGAGACGTTATGTAATATTATTTTTAACAAGAGGAGGATTTATTTGAACGAAATAGTTATTAAGGAAACAAAAGGTAAGTCAATTGGACTATCCCTTTTAGGAATTATAATGGTATTGAATGGAATCTTTGTATTATATATAGGGATAAGGAAAATGATTATATGGTATCTAGTAGTTGGTTTAGTGGCTATTATATTTTTCGGATATGCTTTGACTTATATTTTGATAAGGACGTATAAAGTATTGAGAGAAAAAGATGATATGTTTTTATTTAAAATCAATGACCAGGGTATAACTGATTGCGGTAGCAAAGTGGGTGTAGGATTGATTAAATGGGAAGATATAAAATCTGTAAAATTAGGCAGGATGTTTACGGAAAAGTTTGTAAGTATCGAGCTTCTAGATGAAGAGGCATTCTTTTCAAAGTTACCTAAAGGTATTCAAAAGTTTCAAAAGGTGAATAGGAGGATGGGATTTGCTCCAATAAATTTATCAATGCAGACTGCTAAAATCACACCAGAGGAAGTGGTGGAAGTCATTCAAATTAGATTAGATACATATCTATAAGAGGTCAAAAAGAACATATAATATATGTTTTGAAATCATATTGAAACAGGTTCACATCACATAACATAGTACTCCCAATATTCCCCAACCTAAGACAAGAGCTGTCTAAGGTTGGGAAACATTAGGAATACGTGAGACGTTATAGGAAGTTCTAAACAGTTTAAGTTATTAATGGGAGTTTTCTAAGGATAATAATATATATAATGGTGGCTTTATATGCTAGAATTTCATATCAAGGGGGTCTAGATAATG
>DUUM01000235.1 GCA_012841565.1 Candidatus Epulonipiscium sp.
CAAAGGGATTATTGGCTGAACTAAAAGCAGAGCAGCGTGAAGTTGGGGCATATGATCAAGTAAAAAGTATACAGCAGATTTTCGCTGCTATTGGTGTAGAAATTAATTTTGAGGGTGAACTACCAAGTTGGAGTATAATTATTATTGGCAAAATGAATAAAAATAAGGGAAAAGGTAAAACACCTCTTCCCAATCATACAGTTTTTCTTTATAATGTTAATTGTCAAGAAAAACACAAAGGAGACTGTATGATGGAATCAATTATAAAGGAAAAGAACATTTCATTCAAGGAGTTAGAGCAAAACATTTTTAAATATATATGTCAATGCGGCTGTGAAATGACCCGTACTATTTTAGAAGACTACGATAAGGATCTTGAAAAGGCCCGGGATAAAAAATCCTATCGCCATAAAGGTTCAAGAACAACAAGCATAAAGACTGTATTTGGGGAAGTGAGTTATAAACGTACTGTTTATAAACATGTAAATGAAGAAGGAAGAAACGAATGGATGTATCTTTTGGATGAAGCAATGAATATGGACAAAATAGGACTAATTTCAATCAATCTAGCAGAAAAAATAGTTGAAACTGTCACAAAAGAATCCTATCGTGGAGCGGCTGACGTTGTTACCCAAACAACTGGTCAGGTGATAAGCCATGGAGGCGCATGGAATCTAGTACAGAAGCTAGGTGATAAGATTTGTGCTGAAGAGAAAGCATTGGTAGATGAAATGGATGCCGGTGTAATTGTTGGAGAAGAAGTAACCCCAATCTTATTTGAAGAAATGGATGGCGTATATATTGCCATGCAGGGAAAATCTAAACCAGGGAAAAAAAGAAGCAGAGAAATGAAGGTATCAGTAGCCTATAAGGGCTGGCAATACGATGGAAAAGCGAATACAAAGCTGGTAGGAAAAATCATGACAGCTGGTATGGAGAGTGCAAATGAATTTCTTGCAATTAGAGAAGCTATGTTACAGAAAAAATATAATACTGATGAGATAGAAATAAGAATACTAAATGGAGATGGAGGATCATGGATTAAAGATCCTTATGAGCCAGAAACCATTTTTCAATTAGATAGATTTCATATTTATCAAGAAATAATTCGAAAGATATCTGACAAAAGAGCCCAAAAAGTAATTAGAGAACTTATGGATGGAGATAGGATAGACGAATGCTTTGAGTTCATAGAAGCATATGCAACTAGTATTGAAAGCCCAGATACTTTGGATAAAGGCAGTAAAAAAGCAAAAGAATTACTAGCATATCTTCAAAACAATAGGGAAGGGTTAATTCCGTATCAACGAAGAGGAATAAATCTCCCGAAGGAGCAATCAGGAATCGTATATAAAAATCTTGGAACACAAGAAAATCATAATTGCTCGGTAATTACGCAGAGAATGAAACATCGAAGAATGAGCTGGAGCATAAATGGAGCTAATAATATAGCAAAGTTATTGGTGCGAAAAGAAAACAAGACGTTATACGATACAATAGAACGTTATACAGATGGAATTATCGTGGCTGCAAGGCTAAATGATGTAATGGAAGTATTAAGTGCCGCAAAGGCACCTAAGTATGATGGAAAAGGCAATAAAGATGGAAACATTCAAAGGGGACATTTTGTATTAAGGGATGCAATGATGACATCATCAAGAAAAGCATTAATAAAAGCATTTGGATAAAAGTGATAATAGTTTCTAGAAGGTATTGAAAAAGCATTTGAATAAAAGATGCTTTAATTGAGATACAAAAAACATAAAACTGTATGGATAAACACCCCATAAAAAACTAATTGGGGATTTGCCAATAAACACTTGACACATACAACTACCAAATGATACTTGTAAAGCACTTTTATTTGTTGATATAATAAGGGAGAGCGCTACTAATGCAGTTAGGCATGGTTTTGCTACACAGGTTAATATTAAGGTTGAAAGAATATATGAAGAAATATTAATCGAAAGAACATATTGG
>DUUM01000236.1 GCA_012841565.1 Candidatus Epulonipiscium sp.
AGTAGATATATCTCAATGAGCATCCTTTAGCGCCAGCTAAGAGATGTGAGCTGAGATATATCTACTCCACCTAATGCGGCAACCAGTATCTTAATAGCCAAAAAAGCACCCCTGTCGCCCAAAGGCTTCAGAAGTGCTTTCTATATTAAAATTATTGTAATAGTTGTAGTATTTGTTGTGGCCGTTGATTAGCTTGTGCAAGCATTGCATTCCCCGCTTGTGCAAGAATATTATCTTTTGTATACTCAGCCATTTCGGCTGCCATATCAGCATCTTGGATTCGTGACATAGATGCTGTCATGTTCTCTGCTGCAACATCTAAGTTAGCAACTGTATGCTCTAGGCGGTTTTGGTACGCACCAAGTTTGGACCGGGCTGAGGATACCTGAGCAATTGCATTGTCTACAAGAGTAATAGCTTCTTGGGATTTAGCTGCTGTATTAAGGTTCATATCTGTAAGTCCCAAGGCTTCTGTGCTCATATTTTGAATACGAAGCTGCATCATTTGCCCTTCGTTGGCTCCGATTTGCAGGTCAAGTGGTCCTGTTTCTAGAAGACTTAAGGTAACTGTACCGCTTAATAACTCAGAGGTTGGTAACGTTCCTGTTGCCACAGTACTGTCTTTCCAATTCCCATTTTCTGGATTACGAACTGATTTTCCACCTTCTACAGCAAGTTTAAACCCATTATTAGCTTCAAAAGTAATAACATTCCCTACTATTCTAAAGGTAGTTCCAGATGGAAAGTCTCCATCTGCTGAACCCGTGGTAAAGGGAGGTACCTCTAACTTAAGATCTGATCCTCTATTAATGCCATCTGCCCCTGGAGCCGCATCTTCAGCAAGTCCAAATAATCCTAACCCTTTTAATATTGATTCATCCCCTAAAATTTGAATATCTTTTGCTCCATACTCACGGTGTATCATTACTATTTTTTCATCTGCTTCATAGGTTCCACCACCATTAACTGCCACATCAATCCCCATAGTGTCACATAAGTCGCGAATTTTTGCAAATACAACTTGTGCCGAATCTCCTTCTACTATTTTAACTTGCTCACCATTAATATTAAGAAATCCATCGACTCCTTCTTTTACCTTAGGAGGTGTTTCCGTATTAAATATAGTATCATCTGTTTCAACTGCATTACCCACTACAGCCGTTTGGCTTGCTGCTTCTGCAACATTAAAAGTATAGTCCCTTGCGCCTACACCATCACTCATGGATATTACTTTACCTGCTGATCCAAGATTCGAAAAAGCCCTTCTATCAATTTCACCATTTAATAATTTTCTTTCATTATATTCTATATGCTCAGAAATACGATCTATTTCTGCCTTTAATTGTGCCACTTCATCAGTAATTGCTTTACGATCACTTGGTGTCAGTGTTCCGTTAGAAGCTTGAATTGCAAGCTCACGAGTACGTTGAAGCATGCTATGTACTTCATTAAGGGCTCCTTCTGCTGTTTGGATTAAAGAAATCCCATCCATTGAGTTACGATTTGCTTGTTGAAGTCCACGTACTTGGGTATCCATTTTCTGGGCAATAGCAAGTCCTGCTGCATCATCTGCTGCGCTATTAATACGAAGTCCTGATGAAAGCTTTTGCATAGTTTTGTCTATTGTGCCATTTGTTTTATTCATTTGATGCAAGGTACGAAGTGCTGGAATATTATGATTGATTCTCAAAAATATCTCCTCTTTCTATTTTTTATTTTATATGTCATGATTTTTATCTTCTACTCTTTTTATCGGCTTTATCTTTGTTTTACTTAAGCCCTGCTAGCAACAATTTGCTATTCTACAGTTGATTCCTATGTTTTTATGCCTTAAATCCCCGATTATTATTATCCAGTATGGATTCATTTAAATCGTTTTTCCCATAGGTAAGGCCTGCATATACCTGTTGGGCGTTATCCATGACCTTTACAGATTTAGGGTCATTGGCGATTGCCCCGTCCCAGCCTTCTAGCAGCTGATTAATAAGCCCTTTGGCTTCATCAATGTGGGAGGCATCATATACCATTAAACTTTTAATGAGAAGACCATTAATATAAACATAGATCCTTAAAAGGCCTTGGGATATTTCTTGTTTAAAATCAAGGGTATCTATTAGTTCTTGTAGAATTTGTCTTGACCGTCCTATTTCAGCACCAAATTCTTTTTCTGCTTTTTCCTTTCCGTATTTCTTAATGTTATCCAAGCTTTCTAGTAATAAGTCATAGGTAATCTTTAGCAATTGTCCCCTTGTGGCATTTGCAACTTGTGATGGTGTAATCATTTGTTTTCCTCCTTGGCATCTTGTTTATCTATATAATGGACCATTTGTTCTATAATATCTACTACGGACTTTTCAAGGCTCTTTGTTTCCGGTTTTTTTTCATTATTCATTATTTCGCCCCTTTTATTAAACAATGTGCTCAAATTTAGATTCTTTAAATCTATATTTTATTAAGGATGCAGATGCCTTTGGCTGATCCCCAAGGGTTAGCCTAGGATTACCTGGTGAAAATTTGGCTTGCATCACATGGTAACCAATTTCTTCTATGGCATCTCTAAGGGATTTAGAACCTTTTTGGAGTCCCAATGTTATTTGGGGTGTTTCCCCAATCATTTCAAAAGCTAGTGCTTTATCTGAAATTCTCATATTTACCTGAATAACTCCTAAGTTCTTGGTCTTAATGGACATATATGCTTTTAGCTCATCCTTACTTACTTTATTTGACCCATCTTTATCTTTCATCACATATACATTTAAATTAGACAT
>DUUM01000237.1 GCA_012841565.1 Candidatus Epulonipiscium sp.
AGACTTATATACCAGTAAGGTATATAAGTCTCGCCGTTTTTTATAATAATCTAACAATTTAGCAACAAATGCAAAGGAGCAATATAAAATGATTTATATCTTATATTTAATTTTGGCCATTATTGTAGTAAGCTTATCCATTAAAATTTCATATTATGTAGATTTAATTGATAAGACAACCGACCTTTCAGGGGCATTCATTGGTGGAGTAATGCTGGCAGCTGTAACAAGTTTACCTGAGCTTTTCACGTCCATATCCGCAACTGTTTTTTTAGGAAAACCCGAACTAGTCATTGGCAATATATTGGGAAGCAATATATTTAATATCGCCATACTAGCCACACTCCTTGTGATTATGTATAAGAAAATTAATCACTCTTACATCTCCAGGAGTCATACGACAGTAGCAACATGGCTTATTGTTACATATGGCTTACTCACCCTACCTATTTATTTCAACAAAGACCTAACAGTGTTAGGTGTGAGCTTAGTATCTCTTGCTATCGGTGTCATATATATTATATGTATTAAGAAAATGGCAACCTCTACAGAGGAAAAAGAAGACAAGGACCCTGAAGTTTATACCTCACTTACAACCAAGCAACTTTTTTCAAGATTTGCCTTCTTTAGCATTTTATTGGTTGTTTTTAGTATCGGTATCACCTACGCATCCGACCTGGTTGCTATTAAACTTAATTTGAATGTGACCCTTGCTGGTGCACTACTTTTAGGCATAGCTACCTCCTTACCTGAACTTGCCTCATGCATCGCTCTTGCCAAAATAGGTAATTTAAATGCAATGATAGGTAATATAACAGGAAGTAATATCTTCAACTTATTTATTTTACTCTTAGCAGATATATTATTTACAAGAGGTAGTATTTATACTTCTAATCAGCAATCTTATAATCTTGTATTTTTTGGTTCTATTAGCACCCTTGCTATTCTTATTGTTTTAATCGCCAATATTTACAAAGAAAAATTATCCTATAAAACGAATCAAATTATCTATATGGGCGGCGGATTTGTTTCCATTATGGGATATATTTTATTTTTAAGTTTATCTAAGTAACTATTAGGCAGGTTTTTGGCAAAAGAGCTACACAAAATAAGACCGATATGTTCAGTCAAGCAACCTTTGAAAAAGTTGCCAAGTCGAACATATCGGTCTTATTGTTAACCTTTATTTATTTAATTATAATCTGGCCTTCTAGCTCTTCTGCCTGATCCATTTGTAGAACCTCTGTAAAGAAGCCTAGTGGAACAAATGTTACTCCTTCTACTAATTCAGGTGCCATCCCTAACTTAATGGGTGCCATCTTTGCAAATGTGTAGTCATCTTGATCTATTTTTAATGTTGAAGCTAGCCCTACCCTAATACTTTCTAGCTTTCCTTCCCAAACTACCTCAAGCCCTAATGCCTCTGCAACTGGGCGAAGAGGAACCATTGTAAATCCCTTGCCATTTGGTGCTTCCGCCGTATAAGCTGATAGGGAATCTATTTTTTTACCATTAACAACTATATCCATAATTTCAACATCATATAAAGGTGTATCTTCTGTATCCTTTGTATCTTCTGGTTCTTCAACCCCATCTTGGTCTAACACAATAACTTTAATTGGTGTTGTTTGCGCTGGAATGCTTTTTGTAGAAACATCATATATAACAACCAGTTTTTCACCAACTAACTTACCTTTAAAAACTTCACCGTCCTGTGTTACAATTTTTGTATCTTCTGAAATATTAAGTTTCAACATATTATCTGCACTTACTAATCTTTCGTTAAAGATATCAACTTTTATATGGTAATCTTCATTTTCCACAACAATTACTTTCGGACTATATTGTGGCGGATAAATTAAAATCATTGGCGCATTGGCATCAAAATATCCTGTTACTCTAGCGCCTACTGTGATTTTATCGTTGTTAACCACATAGGTATCTTTTGATACAACCATATTGATTGGCATTCCTTCTTGGTCTTCTAGGGCCATTATTTCTCCACCTTCTACCGGCGAAAATTCATTAATTTCTACAACTGTCCCTGTAAAAGATCCAAATTTAAATTCGTGCCCTATCTCTTCTTTTTCACTAATGAGCATAATTTCTTCAGGCTCCTTAAGATTCTTAGCTACTGGCAAATCCTTTATTGGTTGTGCTAATACAGTTAGTGTTGCCATAGATAAAATAGTGGCAGATAACAATCCTGCAAGTAATTTTTTAATCTTCATTGTATCTTCTCCTTTTTCATATATGTTATTTTGCCCATATATGCTGTTTTTATTTGTCTTCTACTTCCTTAGACGTAAACTAAATAAAAAAGTTCCATTTTACTTCATTTAATAAAAACAAACTAATCCACAGACGATCTTAATGGAGAAACAAAATCAATTTCTATGATCAACATAGATATAATAATTGCTATCCCACCAATAAACAAAAAGTAGGTAAATGGCTCAAAGCCTAAGATGACCGATAATATACTCCCTACTAATGCCTCTGTGGATATCAAAATCGCCACCTTGCTTGGAGATGCAAATTTTTGGCAGACTGTTTGAATAGAATAAGCAACACATGTACTAAAAACTGCTAAATATAAAACTGCTAATAAGCCCTTAACAGATGTAAAGGCTGCAAAATCCCTATCTACTAGCATAAACATAATAAATGAAAATACTGCACTGGTTGTGATTTGTAAAAATGTTAATATGTTAGAATTCATTTTTGGTGAAAACTTTCCCATACTTACTGTATGTAGGGCAAAAGCCACCGCACAAAAAAGGGTGAATATATCCCCGGTTCCGAGTTTTAAACCTCCCCCTGATGAAAAGGCTAACATCCCAATACCACTAAGGCATACAAATGCCGCAACAAAAGCCTTTGCCACCGGTCTTTCTTTAAAGGCAAGCCAGCTAAAAAAAGGCACCATTACAACATTCGTTGCTGTAATAAAGGCATTAGAAGATGGTGTTGTAAAAACAAGCCCTATCGTTTGTAGCATAAATCCTGAAAACAAGAAGCCTCCTGCTATTATTCCCATTTTTAAATCCCTTGGCTTCATTTTTTTAATATCTTTTCTAAAGGTTGTCCCTAAAATCACAGATGCCATAGTAAAGCGAACAAACATAATAAATGTTGGACTTAAACCTTCGTCAATTGCTATTTGTGTTGCGATAAATCCTGACCCCCATATAAGAGCTACAAATAGTAACCCAAGTGTTACCCATAGCTTTCGTTTGTTTTTCATATTTTCCTCCGTATGATGTCTAGTTTTTAATGCTAACCCTACGTAGTCTACCTTTAATTGGGGTTGTTTGCAACTGCTCTAGCACCGTCTCTCCTTTGTTATTTAAAATTTCTACAAAACTTGA
>DUUM01000024.1 GCA_012841565.1 Candidatus Epulonipiscium sp.
GTTGCTGATTTAATTAATCTTTGAAGTTTATTGCTTTTACGCCGTGAGTATTCCAAATCGATAAGTAATGATAGGCGGTCTTCAAAATCCATCTTCTGAAATTCTTTATTTTCTGACTGCTCCTTGTAAACTTCTAGCATACCCGTAAGTTTCATCTCATATAATTTATTTAAAGTTTGCTGGTTTATTACTCGTCTCCCCCTCCATAATAACTGGCGCCTCGTGTGAAGCCATAACTATTTTCGCTTACTTCCTTCTGATGCTTTAAGGCTTTTTCAGCATCATTTTTCTTGTTGTTTTTTAGAAGCGTTTGAACACTCTTAACAGTCGGACGTTTAGTTGCTGAAATAACCATTTTACATGCTCTTTCTATTTCATATTTTGTGTAATGCCTCTCAGATTTCTTTAATGAAAAAATAGACTGTAATGCTAACTTTTCAGTTTGATTAGTATCTAAAATATACTGGATAATAGTTAAAGTTGAAGGACCTATATTTTCAGCCCATTCAATTGCCGATTCTCGTGTCTGATCGATATAAAGCTTATGATTATCAGGCATATGGTCAGGAACAGTAGATAATTGACCAAACTTCCCGTATAATCGTTTATGAGAGGCTACCCGCATATGATTGAAAAACACCTCAATAAACGTATCTGAGAGCTTTATCTCAACTTGCCTGTTGATGTATTCATACGGGACAGAGTAAAACATGCTATCGACTGAAATATGATAGTCTGGCCTCACTTTTGCTGTTTTCCATTCAGACATTTTATATGAAGTGGCTGGAAGAGGAGAAAGTGCGAATTTCTCCTCCTCCTCAAAAGCTAAAAAACGAGAGCCTTTTTTCCTTGTAAAAGGCCTGTGATTAAACTCATCAAGCTTCTTCCTAATCTCTTCATTTAATTCATCAATGGTAAAGCAGTGTGTGTTTCTAAGGGCTGCTATAATCCATGTTGAAATCGTACCAACTGCTCCCTCTACACTTGGCTTGTCTTTTGGCGCTCTAACGCGTGCAGGCATTATAATGGTGCCATAATGACTTGCCATTTCCTTGTAGGTAGGATTTAAGACTAATTCTTTTGTTGTGTGTTTCGTTACACCTGTCTTAAGATTATCTGGGACGATAATTTGTGTAACACCACCAAAATACTCAAAAGCATTGTTATGAACTGAAATCCAGGAATGCAGATCCATGGATAATGTTGCTTCAGCATAAGATATCTGACTACATGGTAATGTCGCTGCAAAAACATATGCCTTTACCTTTTCACCAGAATCACGGTCAATGATAAATGCTGTAGAGCCAGCCCAATCAACTTCCATAATTTCACCTGGTTTTCTGCGGATTCGCAACGTCGCCTTATACTTAGCTGCGTACTGGCTATAGTGACGTACAAAGCTTCTGTAGGAGTAGGGGATTTTATTGTTTCCTCTACACTCAGCCTCATATTCATAGTGAAGAAGGGATAATGTAACATTAGGTTTCGCTAATTCCCTATGAATATAATCAAAGTTTAATGCTTGCCGTCCTGATCCTTCCTGTGATTTTTCAGGAAAAAGAAAGTCTTCAATCCATTTATCAGTCATTTCTTCATCCAGTGGACATACAAGTCCTTTTTCTTTGGCTAAATCAATAGCCTTCGTTACCTTTTGACGGGAATGACCCGTGCTTGCCGCAATGCCTCTTAAACTGATTCCATCGTCATGCAGCTCCAAGATTTTACGGTAATTAATCATGCAAAACACCTCCTATATAATTATTATCACACTATCTGTGTGCATTTTTAATTATACAAGAGGTATGGGATAGTGGTAAACAACTTGTCACTGGATGGTACATTTATTGTCACTAGGTGGTAAAAAAGATGTCAGAGGTGGTACATTTAGGTGGCCGTAATCATATTTAGCTGTTCAGTACTATTTGAACTAACACGGGCGTAAATACCTACACGCATTTCCCGCTCTATAGGCTTTGCAGGTATAAGATGTACGATTGGTTTTTTGGGCAATGGACCCACCTCCATAAA
>DUUM01000238.1 GCA_012841565.1 Candidatus Epulonipiscium sp.
ATTATTCCAATGCTTTTAATAGTAAATATCCCTACAATTATCTTTATTATAATATATATTATCTGTAGAAAAGAAACCAATATTAATGAAGAAAAAATTAGTAAAGAGATTAGAAAAATGAATATTCAAGATTTAGATTAAAATATATACAGAAGTTCTTAATATAGCAAAAGAAAATAGACCAGCTTATTTAACTAGAAATGGACGAAGGGGATAGTGGTACAGTAGAGAAATAGAGTGAAGGGGTGAATTTGAATGAAAGAAGTAGTGAATCAAGAAATAATTATTTATCACGGTGGTGGAGAAGTTGTTACTCACCCAGAAATACGAATCAGTCGATATACAAAAGATTTTTATTGGGGATTTTATTGCACGATTCTACCCAAACAAGCTGAAAGATGGGCAAGTAGAAATTTGGAAAAAGGAATTGTCAATATATATAAGTGTAAGACAAGTAAGGAACTTAATGTTAAGATATTTGATCAGATGACAGATGAATGGCTAGATTTTATTGTGATGTGCCGGGCAGGAGGCAGTCATGGATATGATCTTGTTGAAGGCCCCATGGCAGATGATACAATCTATAATTATGTGCAAGATTTTATTGATGAAAAGATTTCAAGGACGGCTTTTTGGGAACTTGCTAAATTTAAATATCCTACGCATCAAATAAGTTTCCATACAGCTAGGGCTCTTGCCTGTTTAACTTATGAAGGGAGTTATGATATCAATGACAAAGACAAGTAATGATTTATATTATACATGTGCCCTGATTGAATACATTGGACGAAAGACAAATAATAAGAGAAGTACGGTTGTGGATGCATTGGGCGAAAAGTATTTAAAGCATATTGTTGATCATGCAGATGTTTTCCACAGTGAGCAAATAGATGAAGTTGCGGATAGGTTTATAGAGGCTTGCCATATACAAATGGGTGATTTTGATAATGTAGCATCTTGTAAGTATGAAGTGCCTAGCTACTGGGATATAGGTGCAGTGTATGCAAGGCTGATTGAGGGGTTGGCGAAAGGACGAATGATCGATACACTGATAGAAGTATATCATTCGTGGATAACTGAATATATTGATGACTATAATATCGCTGTTTACTACATGACCCCACAGTATTTGCTATTAAGTTATGAAGAAGGAAAGTTGTTAGATTGAGCAGGATAAACTCACAAATCAACTGGAAGCAATACTAAGATCAGGGACTAATCTCCCTGGTCTTTTTTTCCAATGCAACGAACCAATCTCTTTCCGTAGTTAATAAGTGAAAGCATATTTATAGAAGAAAGAAGGTGAAAGAGATGGATGACAATAATATAATCGATCTGTTTTGGGAACGTTCTGAAATAGCAATTAAAGAAATCGAAACTAAATATGGGAACCTATGTAAACATGTTGCAATGAATATCCTAAGGAGTGACGAAGATGCACAGGAATGCGTAAATGATACATATCTAGGAGCATGGAATGCAATTCCGCCTTATCGCCCTAAGGTGTTATCAGCTTTTTTATGTAGGATAACGCGTAACCTTGCGCTAAAAAAATATGAGTATAATAGGGCAAAAAAACGAGACGTTAAGATGCAACTTCCTATAGAGGAACTCGAAAACTGCTTATTATCGGCATCTAATATAGAGGAAGATTATGATGCCCAATATTTAGCAGAGCTGATTGATGATTTTTTGTATACCCTGACCTATGAAAAAAGAAATGTTTTTATTAGGCGGTACTGGTTTTTTGATAGTATTGTTGATATTTCTAATCGATTTCAAATGAGTGAGAGTAAAACAAAATCTATGCTCTTTAGAACGCGTAATGAATTAGCGAAGTATATTAGAAAAGAGGGGTACCCTATATGAAAAAAGAAACGATAAGAGAAGCAGTTAGCTTGTTGGAGGATAATTTAATTGAAGAAGCCATAAATTCTAAAGGAAAAGGCATAGCTAAACATTATTTTAGAAAGTGGGTATCTGTTGCTGCAGTATTTTGTATACTAATTTCTTTTGGATCAACAGTATGGGCAGTAACGACTCTTAAAAAAGATAACCTAGAACTTTATATAAGAAAGTTATCACCAGATAATATTAATTTGTCAGTAGAGACAGAGTATAAAGTGGATAAGTTTTTGGAGGCCCTTAAATCTGACGACCCATATTATCAGTACATTGCTATTAATAGACTGATTGAAAGTTTTAATGACACGCAGTTAAGGGAAAAGGTTATAAAACAGATACAGCCATTTATTCATAGCGAAGAAATAGAACTTGCTGAAGCTGCTTCCTTGGCAGTAGATATTCTTTCAGAGAAATATGAAAGTAAGAACGTTTATAAACTAGCAGATGAGAGCGTGGTTTTTACCCTATTCAATCATTATTCTGATTATGGAAGTTATAATGAAATTTGGAGAATAGCTGAAGGAAAACTAGAAAAATATTTTTCTTTTTCTAATCCCTCAATGTATATTACAGAAATTATTGTTTCACCAGATGGCAAGAAAATAGCAGTGACCACTAGCTCTAATAAAAGTGAATATGTCGTTATTTTTGATATTGAAAATGGCAGGATAAGCCCTGAATTAGTCAGTAGTGCAAGAATCATATTGGGAGCAAAAAAAGGATATGATGTATTTAGCAGAATTGATAATGAAAACTATAGCGGGATTAATAATATCAATTGGGTGGATAGTGATAGACTTTACTTTAATGCCACATTGTCATACAATGACACCGAAATTATAGAAGAAGTATCTATGGAATACAACTTTGACGCAAAACTGTTCAATATAGAATAAAAAGCTAGAATTCTTCTAGCTACAGCCCGCGATGTTACAATCTATAATTATGTACAAGATTGTATTGATGAAAAGATTTCAAGGACGGCTTTTTGGGAACTTGCTAAATTCTGATATCCTACGCATCAAATAAGTTTCCATACAGCCAGGGCCCTTACGTTTTAACTTATGAAGAATAAATGTTGTTAGATTGAGTAGGATAAACTCATAAAAAATGATTCGATGCAGTAGGTACGGTGAACCGTACCATAAGTAACGGAGCATTTGCTTGTAAGTCTTGAGGGGTAAGGGGTGTGGAGAAACCTGTTAAAATATTTGTTTTGTTAAAAACAGGTTAAAAGTGATGTTTTCGCGTATAGAGTCAAACTAAAAAAGTTATAAAAAGTGTAAGAGTGATGGAGTTGTTTTCCTGCTACTCTTACACTTTTTTTGTGAGAAAACAGCAGGTGAGCAAAGGGAAGCAGCTTTTATAGAAGCCATTAGAATAGGTGTTAGTAGGATCCGCCAAGATGGGCAAATATCTCTGGGGGGCCTTATATATTTTTTTATAAATTATTTAACAACAAATGTGCTAGAAAGCAGACATCAGTTATTCTATAATATATTATAACAAGCTAAGAGAGTTGATTTTAAACTCTAAGTATTGAACATTATTTAATTTAAAGAGGAGGCATTAATATGAGCGTAATTGAATTATATCCATCTTTTTATTGCCTATGTATACAGAATTGCAAGGGAGATGAACAGATCTTTTTACCGTCGGGCCCCCCTCCAAATTCTCTTCAATGTAGATTGGACTTATTTGAAAACAAGGAGGTGCTGTATTACTGGATCAAGGAAGAACAAAAAGCACAATCACAAATGGGATTATGGGGCACCCATGCAATCTATGAAAGATTTTACCCTAAAAAGATATCTATACAGGAATTTATAGAATTGATGAAGACAAACACTTCAATAGATAGTGTTACGGTGGTAGATGAAAATGGACTTAGACGACTATATTTTAGAAATGAGTTGGAGGGTAACTTTGACTTTGTTTTTATAAACAATCAAAAATTATTTGCTAAAGAACCTATCTATATAATCAATCGGCAAAAAAAGCTGGACGAAAAAACAATTATTCAAAAACAATCTTACTTTGTTACATACCCTGAAATAGCAACACCATTATTTTCAGTAGGTATTAGAGAGTGGGCAGATGACCTGATCAGTAGAAAAGCAGATCAAGGATATTACATAGAGCAAACGACCCTCTATGATGTATATAACAGGACGAACTTAAATTTAAAAGACTCAAGCTTGTTTATTCTTGCTAGAGAAGAGGCTCCTCATTATATATTAAGACAGAAAAATCTAATGACTATAATAGATTCTCAGTGATAATGAAATCTAATAATTCTTTGCTTAGGATATCGGTAGATATTAAACTAGTTCTAGCTCAAAAATGACTAACATAAGCTGGAAAATACCAAATCGCCCTATGCAATGTTCGCTAAAGCGTAATGTGCTATAATTCGGACATCCTTCATGCTATGATAAAAGTATCAAGGCATGAAAACTAGAAGAAAAAATAAATACATTCTATAAGGGGGAAACACATATGGTAATTAACGAAGCTTTAAAAACTGCTAGACTAGCCCATAAGGGACAAATAAGAAAGGGAGGTAAGATACCCTATATTCTTCACCCAATGGAAGCAGGGGTCATAGCAGCCAGCCTGTCCACGAAGAATAAGCAAGTGGATGAAGAAGTCGTTGCTGCTGCAATATTACATGATGTCATCGAAGATACGGACCTTACTTATCAAGACTTATCAAAGGACTTCAGTGACAGAGTCCTAGAGCTTGTAAGACTGCAAAGCGAGGATAAATCTAAAAGCTGGCAGGAAAGAAAGGAATGGACCATAGAATCATTGGAAAACAATGAAGATATGGCTTTTGAGATTGTTACTTTAGCGGATAAGTTATCAAACCTAAGATCAATTGAGAGGGATTATCAAACACAGGGAGATGACTTATGGGAAAGGTTTAATGTAAAGGAAAAATCAAAACATAAATGGTACTATTCTTCTATCATAGAAAACATAAAACATCTAAAAGATACGAGAGAATATAAAGAGTACAAAGACCTTCTAGAACTTTTCAACTAAAGACTAAAAGGAGTGATTAAAATGAACGAATCAAGAATATTTATATTGGATCTATTAGATATTTTGGAAGAGCATTCAGATGAAAACAATCCTTTAACCCAGCAAGATATTAAAGAAATATTAGAAAGCAAGTATGGCTACAAGAAGGTTAGGAGACAAACAATAGGAAACAACATTGAAAGAATGATAGACCATTATGCATTAGAGGGCAAGATCAGATTGGCGGGTGAAGATGATGAGGAAAAAAGAAGAATCACTGATATTTACTACCAACATAAACTTTCAAATCCAGAGTTACTTTTAATCATAGATAGCATTTTGTTTTCTAAACACATAGCTATTGAACAACGCAGAAGTTTAATTGAAAAATTAGAAGGTCTATCTAGCAAGTATTTGACCTCTAGAAAAGGTAATATCTCTTCTATGTCTATTAGCGGTAAGAATGCTGAAGATCAACAAGAAAAGACCCTGTTTGATAACATAAGAGAAATAGACAAGGCAATTATTGAATCCAAAAAAATTTCCTTTAAATATAATAATTATAAGGTTAAGGGAAGCAAGATAATACTAGAGGGCAGAAAAAATAATGACAGAAAAGAAAGGGAATATATTATAAACCCTTATTATATGGCGGCTTCAAATGGGCGGTATTATTTGATTTGTAACTATGATTCATATAATGATGTTTCTCCTTATAGGGTTGATCGCATCACAGATATTAAGTTATTAGATGAGCCAAGAAAAGCCATGAGAGATGTGGAAGGTCTTGGAGAAAATTTTAATCTAAACGATTATATGGAAGAGAATATCTATATGTTTGGGGGAAAAGCTGAAAATATTAAGCTAAGCCTAAAGAAAGGGTTTTTAGATGAATTTATTGACTGGTTTAAGCCAGAAGACATAAGGGTTCAAGAAAAAAAGGATGATGAAATAATTGTCCGAGTTAAAAGTAATAGGATGGCAATGAGAAGGTGGGCCCTGCGCTATGCCTTGTATGTGAGGGTACTATCGCCACAAAGTCTAGTTGATGAGATAAAAGAAGATATTCAAGAGGCGGTAGAAAATTATAATCTTGAATAAAAACACATGTACCATAAAGCGAACATGGATTATTATACAATGTAGTTATAAGAAAGAGAGGGGAGATGTGAATGAATAAAGGAAACTTAATCTTTAATCATGTAAAGAAGGCCATAGATTCTTTTGATCCATACTTTGTCCATCCTGATTCATATGACGAATACGACGGGGAATCAAGAAGGATAGCAGGGAAAATAAAAAAAGGAATGTTTGCAGATGAAATTGCCGAAATTATGAAAGAGGAGTTCAACCGGTCATTTTCAGCTGGTTTTACCAGAGAAGACTTTTCAGGCACTGCTGAGACAGTATTCAATTCCTTAGAAGATTAAACAAACATATTACATATTAAAGGAAGGGTGTTTACATGAATTATGAAAACTACTTAGAGAAATTAAAGGAATTCAATGAATTGAGCTGGGTGAGGAATTACCTGGACCTAAAGGTAAAACCAAATTTTTGGACAATCATAGAGTATGGAAAATGTGAGAGTTCTAAGGACAAATCAGCTCATGAAACGAGAATGTCAAAAATGATTAGATGGATGATGGATCCAAATGAAAACCATGACCTAGGCAATGTTTTCGCTTATAAACTTATGGCTTTGTTAGGGGAGGATTATGACTATTTTCCAGGTGAAAACAAGGACGTAAAATCCATTGCAGAATATAGGGATATCGATATCTTTTATAAAGACTTGTCTCAAAAAATGTGCTTGGCAATAGAACTTAAGCAGTATGCCAAGGAGGGACAAAGTGAAGACGGAACATCCCAACTAGACAAATATGAAAGAATAGTTGACAAGCTAGCAAATGAAAAAGATTTTGAGCCTCACTATGTTTTTTTAACCCCTTTAAAGGATAAGCCAAGCAATAAAAAGTGGCAGGCACTGGGCTATAAGGAGTTCATTGGGTTAATTAATGAGGTCAAAAAAGATTACATTATTAAGTCTAAAAGTCCTTACCGGGAAGATACTCAAAAAATAATTATGGATTTCACAGATGAACTCCAAAGAACCTTGGATATCTCAAAGAAAGATAATTCTTATATTAGCGAAAAACTTTCATCTAAGGAAAAGAAATTTACATCCTTGTTAGCCAAGGAGATTCGGGAGGACACAAATTCAGAACGTATGGATAAATTAATGGAAATCAATAAGGATGAAGACTTGGATATAAAAGAACTTATCTTTGTAGTGGAGGATCATCTTAATGCACAAAACCATACCCCTAATGATGAAATAAAAATACTTATAAAAAAGATATATAATGCTCTATCTGGAGGCGAAGTATTAGATTTGGATCCGGCAGTGGAATATACAGTAGAGAAAACTAAAACTAATTTAAAACCTGATTTGATTAATCTTAATGGAATTAAATTTACAAAAATGGAGTTAACAAGTAAAAAGCAAGGCATAAATATATATACTGAAGATGATGAGCATAGGATCTATATGTCTGGGGATAGCCATGGAGAGTTTCCAAATCATGGAGTTCAACTTTTGAAAAACCCTAAAGATGGCACCCAAACTAATTCGCAGATTTTAAAATTAGGAAGTTTCCAGGTCAGGGATAACTTGATTTTAGAAGATAAGATACACGACAAGAACGGGAACCTAGTGGCCTTTGATCAGCTTATGGAGAGCTATGTGATTCCGGCCCTAAAAGAGTTAAGTAAAAAAGTAGATTAATGATAAGAAAGTGAGGGATGCTTAATATGAGATACTTAACAAAATCAAGATATAAATTAGGAATGGAATGTCCAAGGAAACTATACTATCACGGGAAAAAAGACTATGTGAACCAAAGCCTAGACGATCCTTTCCTAGAGGCCCTTGCGCAAGGGGGCTTTCAAGTAGGGGAACTGGCTAAGTTCTATTATCCTGGAGGACATGAAGTGACAAGCCTAGAGCAAGACCAAGCTTTAGAAGATACTAACAAACTACTTGAAAGAGATAAGGCTGTAATTTATGAGGCAGCTATAAAACACAATAATCTCTTTACCAGAGTAGATATCTTAGTGAAAGAAGGCAACAAGTTACATATAATAGAAGTGAAATCTAAATCCATTCAAAAAGATGAAACAATGGAAGGCAGTAAGGTCGATATAAAGACAGACTGGCTAGCTTATGTAGAGGATGTAGCCTTTCAGAAGCACATAGCAGGCAAAAGCTTCCCCCAATATGAATTGGCAGCAAGTCTTCTCTTAGTAGACAAGGACTCAGTATGCCCTAGTGATGGCCTGAATCAAAAATTCAAGATTTCAAAAGACCAGACTGGCAGGAAAAAAGTAGAATTAAAAGGGGAGATTACTGAAGAAGACCTATCTACGAAAATCCTTATAGAAAAAAATATGGATGACTTATGCCAGGTGATTTATCAAAGAAGCTATTCTTATGAAGGAAAAGAAAGGAGCTTTTCAAACTTGATTAGTCTCTTATCGAATAATTACGAGAATGATATAGCCAGCCCGCCCTACATAAGTAAGGCATGTAAGACCTGTGAGTTTAAGGCGAGTCAGGAAGAGATGGACAAGGGTTTAAAGAGTGGTTTCCATGAGTGCTTTAAGTTGGTTTGTAATTTTAAAGAAGAAGACTTTGAAGAAGATAGCATACTTGACCTATGGGATAACAGGAGAACTGATAAACTTATAAAAGCAGGTAAACTAAAGTTAAATGATTTGACCAAAGAAGATATAGGATATAAGACAGATAATAAACCAGGTTTAACGAGGACAGAAAGACAATGGTTACAAATTGAAAAATCTATCAATGAAGATGAAAGCTATTATATCGATAAAGCTAATCTTAAAAAGGAAATGGATAGTTGGACATATCCATTACACTTTATAGATTTTGAAACAGCTCAACCAGCCATTCCTTTTCAAAAAAGAAAAAGACCTTATGAAGGAATTGCCTTTCAGTTTTCCCACCACATTGTCTATGAAAATGGAAGAATCGAACATAAGAATGAATATCTAAATACAGGAATTGGTATAGACCCTAATTATGACTTTGTAAGAAAATTAAAAGATGCACTGGCTAATGACCAGGGGACTATTTTTAAATATTCAGACCATGAAAACACCTACTTAAATAAAATATACAGACAATTACAAGAAGACCACGCAGATATTCCGGACAGGAAAGAGCTTTCTACTTTTATTAGGGAAATAACTAAATATAATGAGAAAGGGGAAACGATTGAAGGACCTAGGAATATGGTGGATATGTTGAAACTCGTTCAAAAGTTTTACTATGATCCCTATATGAAGGGGTCAAATTCCATAAAGATGGTCTTACCTTCTGTCTTAAATAGTTCTGACTTTCTAAAAGACAAGTATTCTAAACCCATATACGGAGCTGAAAACGGAATAAAGAGCCTTAACTTTGAAGATGAAATCTGGGCGAAATTCGAAGATGGTCAAGTGCTAGACCCCTATCAGCTGTTACCCAAACTTTTCTCTGATATGGGTGAAGAAGATTATGATTCAATTAACTTTGAAGATGAGGAAAGTTATGGGGATGAAATAAATGATGGTGGCGCAGCTATGACGGCCTATTACAGACTGCAGTTTGAAGACATACCAAAGGAAATAAGAAGTGAGATTGAGCGAGCCTTGTTAAAATATTGTGAACTGGATACCTTAGCCATGGTTATGATTTATGAAGCTTGGTCAGATATGATTAAGTAGACATCTAGTGTATGGATTATTCCAGCAGCCAAAAAGCTGTGCCTAATTAACCCTGGTAGTTTCAAGAGCAACCATAAATTTATCTTCAGAAGACCATTCTTCGGATATGTTTTTTCCAGATGGAGTTGCTTGTCCAGAGGCCTTTGCTGCTCTTTTCCATTTATACAGTGATGGTGCTGAGACACCTGTTTCTTGATGAAGCTCGGAAATTGATTATAAAAGATATTTACTGCAGCAATACGGGAAAGAGCAGGGGTGTGTTCTGAGGATTATTACATGAGATTAAAACAAGGGATAGAAAAACATGACAGTATCCAGAAACTGAAAATCACCATGCAATATATTATACCTACAGTCAGTATTATATTAATAATAGCCTTTAGTATAAA
>DUUM01000025.1 GCA_012841565.1 Candidatus Epulonipiscium sp.
TATAAATCCAATGGAAGAAAAGTTTAACCGTATGAAAGATATAGTCAAAGACTTTTACGAAAATTGGGGAATGAAAGACATCTTCAAGGGAATTAAAGAGGGTGTTAATTTAGTTGATTTTAGCGGAATTAAAACTAATCTAGCTACTGCAATGTCGAACCTAGGGGAGATTTCCCAAACTGCCCTCGAAGCTATGCAACCGATATATCAAGCAGCGGGTGAAGCACTGGGAACTAAGATTAAATACGGCATAGCCATTGCGGGAAATATCTTTGAACCCATATCTTTGGGTTTTGCTAACTTTACGGAAAACATGAAAGAGCCAATCCAACAGTGGATGCTAGAAACATCTGAAACTGTAACGACTGGATTTAATAATCTAACTGAAATATACGAAAACTTGGGAGAATCTTGGCTAAAAAGTATAGAAAAATACAAACCAGCAATAGCAAAAGAAACAGAAGATACCCTAACAAACGCATCTAAAACTTATATGCTCATAGGCACTGTGTTAGCAGATAGTTTTGAGATTATAAATGGAAATGTTAAAGAGTTTACAGAAGAAAATGAAGAAGAGATTAGTGAGTCTCAAGACAACTTGCTAGGAATTTTTACAGATAGTTGGGGCTTTATTAATCAAGTATGGTCTGACTCTATAGGCATCCTTAAGAAGTGGTGGGATGATTGGGGTAAAGATATAGTAAAAGATGCCATGGATATCGTTAAAGATATAGGTAAATGGTTCCTGTACCTTTGGAACGATTTAATTAAACCTGTATGGGATAAAATGCTAACCTGGTTAAAAAAGCTTTGGAATGACACCTTTAAAGATGTAGTAAAAGAAATCGGAGATACCGTAGGCAAGATAGGGGAATTCATTAAATTACTGTGGGATAAAGTATTCCAACCTTTAATAGACTTGATAGTTAAAACATTAGTGCCTAAAATAAGAAACAACTTTCAGTTTATCTTAGACATAATCGGCACTGTATTAACTGGTGCTGGGGATATGTTTGGTGCATTCATGAAGATATTAGGCGGCTTTATTGAATTCTTAACAGGTGTTTTTTCTGGAGATTGGGAAAAAGCCTGGCAAGGGATGAGCGATATATTTGGTGGAATTATGGATGGCTTAAAAGGTTTATTCAAGATACCTATAAATTTTGTTATATCTGGGCTAAATAAGTTTTTAAGGGGATTGAACAATGTCCAAATTCCTGACTGGGTACCGGCAGTTGGCGGTAAGGGATTTAATATTAAAGAGCTACCACACCTCGCCAAAGGGGGAATAACCAACGGCCCTATGGCAGCGGTTATAGGAGATAATCCGGGTGGGAGAGAGGTAGTTTCCCCACTTGATGATCTAATGGCTATGATAACGCAAGCCGTAAACGTAAATAGTGGACCTAGTGGAGATACAACAATAATAGTTAAGGTTGGAGATGAGACCCTAACTGAAAAGGTAGTGAGCAACATCAATAGACAAAACAGAATAAACGGGAGAACCATAATACCAGTATAGGGGGGTGAAGGGAATATGGCTATGATTACTATAGATGGTGTAGATTTGCCTTCACCGTCCGAATATGGAACGCCAGGCGCTGATTTGCATTCAGACGATACAGGAAGAAATGAATTAGGCTTTATGTTAATTGATATGATAAGGGGAGACGTTACAACAATACCATTAAAATATAATGGTATACGAAGTCCAGAGGTGGCTTTAATTAAGTCTGCAATTTCTCCCCCTCAATTTAATGCAACCATTGTAACAGAAACAGGGAAAGTTACCAAAAGAATGTATGTAGGAAATAGAGACCAAAAAATGGTAAAATATAGTGAGAATGTAGATGAAATTAGATGGGATTTAAGTTTCAATCTAATAGAAATATAGGTGGTGGATATATGTATCCAGTTACGCAAGTTTTTTTAAATAAAATAAAAGAGAACATGAGAACAGTAAAAGCTGAAATAAAAATAAATCATTCTCAAGGAGAGCTTATTTTAACGGACAAGGACTTAGCTTTGGGAAGTTTAACTTATACCGAATCAAGTCAAGCAGGCGAAGAATTTACTATAGGATCTACGGTAGCATCTGATGTATCTTTTACAATACTAAACAAGCCTGAATACGATGATATCAATTTTATGGGTGCAACCGTTACTTGCAATATAGGGTTACAGTTAAAAGAAGGAGCAGATGCGCATTTTATGCAACCATCACAGCCTAGTAAGATGCCTGGCTTTGAAGAAAAGTGGGAGCATGTGCCTTTAGGTAGATTTAATATTGATTATGATCCACGGCAAAGGAATACAATAGAATTAAAAGCAATAGACAACATGATTAAGCTAGATATTCCTTATAGTTTGTCTAAATTATCTTACCCTGCTACCTTATACCAGATATACGTAAATATATGCAATGTGGCTGATATTCCAGTAGGTACAACTAACTTTCCGAATCAAAGCTATGTAGTGCAAAATAGGCCCGATAATGAATTAACATTAAGGGACGTACTAGGTTATGTAGCAGAGTTGGCAGGATGTTTTGCCAGATGTAATAGAAATGGGGCCCTAGAGTTAACGTGGTATAAACCTACAGGGCTAGAAATAGGGCCTGCTAATCGTTTTAGCTTTAAGCCATCTGATGATGAGGTTAGAATTAAAGGTATTATGGCCACTGTAGGAGATACCATCTACCTAGCGGGTAGTGATGATTACGCAGTAGATTTAACGGATAATCCTTTGTTGCAAGGCGGATATGAGACGGTACTACCTAATATCTATAACAATGTTAAGGACACTGTTTTTACACCTTATACAAGTGATTGGCAAGGCAATA
>DUUM01000239.1 GCA_012841565.1 Candidatus Epulonipiscium sp.
AGGTGGAGATGCTGAGGGATGGACTAGACAAGGGAAGAGATGTAAGGGAGATGCTTGGGGAGGTAGTGCCGACGTATACGGCGGAGGAAAAGAAAAAGCGGGAAGTGATTTGAAAGAGACTTTAAGGGTCTAAGGAATCTGATTTAATAGTTAATTGTATATTGCCTAGAAGTGTGATATTATTGCCTTTGGAAATTATTACAGATGAGCCGGAGGAAATATGAAAACTTTTAGTGAAATAATTGATTATACAGTCACAGCAGCAAAAAGCAAGACAGAAAAAAAGTTTAGGGCACTTGTGATCCAAGGGATATTAGCAGGAATGTTTATAGCTATGGGTGCCATAGGCTATTTTAATTTAGTGGCGTATACAACAGATCCAGGACTAGGAAAGTTCCTAGGAGCACTTATATTTCCCACAGGGATTATTGCAATTTTATTGTTAGGCAGCGAATTGTTTACAAGTAACTGCATGGCCATTTTAGGTGTTTATAAAAAAGCCATTAAACTTGGGAGTTTTATGAAAGTACTCATAACTGTTTTATGTGCAAACCTAATTGGGGCAATAATTATGGCCCTTTTAAGTACGGGGGCGGGGATATTTAGCCAACCTATGCTGGAACTGGTTTTCAAAAGTGCTCAGACTAAAACCAATATGCCAATAGGCCAAATGCTTATTAGCGGAATCTTATGTAATATTATCGTTTGTGGTGGAATTATGATGGCATATAGTGCAAACACAGTGATCGGTAAGATCATGGCCATTTGGTTTCCAATTGCAGTCTTTGTATTAAGCGGCACAGAGCATATTGTTGCAAACATGTTCTACTTTATCATGGCATTTATAAATGGGGCAAATATTACAATAGTAGGGATGTTAACCAGCTTTGGAGTTGTTGGATTAGGAAACTTCATTGGGGGTGCTATTATAATAGCAGGGGCCAACTACTATGTGGACCAAGATTTAAATGGTTAAGAAAATATAAAAGTGACTATAGGTTAAGAGCTCTTAACCTATAGTCACTTTTATATTTTCCCTTGCTTTTAATATAGTTGGGATTATGCTTGGCATTTTAGGCTTGCACCTAGGGATTTTTTATGGTAAAATATCATTATTCAATCAACGAATGAACAAAGGCGGTGGGGGACATAGATTTTATAGAAAAAACATCATTTTTAGCACCAACAACCAAGCTAAAGGAGTTGTCACTGCTACAACATATGGAAGAAAATCCAGACACGACCCAAAAGAAAATGGCGGCGGCGATTGATGTGGCCCCTTCTATGGTGAATGTCTACTTAAATGATTATGAGAAAAAAGACTATATAGTAAGAGAGTACATATCGGCAAGAACGGTTCGCTATTTGGTTACGCCTAAGGGCTTGAAAAGGAAGAACTATTTGCTGATTACTTATCTTCATGAGCTGCTCAAGCTGTATAAGCTGGCGGAGGAGAATGTGGAGGGGTTTTTAGGGCACTTAGAAGACCAGGGCTATAGGCGGATTTTATTATACGGAGCAGGGGAAGTTGCTGAGACGATTTTAGGGATTGTAAAGGGTAGAGAAGATGGGGAGCTTGAGGTAGTTGGGGTGATTGATGATGAGGAAGATAAGAGGGGTAAGGAGTTATTAGGGTTTAGAATTGTGGCAAGGGAAGATATTCAGAAGTATGAACATGATGTGGTGGTAATTAGTAGTTATACATTTGAGGATGAGATGATAAGGAAGTTGGCGGAGATTGAGTATCCGAAGAACCGAATGGTTAGGTTTTTTAGTGGGTGAGTAATAAATAGGGGTGGGTTAATTGAGCAGAAAGAGAATTATAACAATTATAATTTTAGTGATCATTCCCTTTGTGGGGTATTATTACTTGAAAAACAATATTATTAGTGTGGGATTATTATTTAATATAGAAAACCTAGTGGGTGTAATTGCAATTTTGTCAGGTATTACAGGAATTGTTATTGGATTTTCAAGTTCCCGCCAGGCTAGCTTGGATGCAGTTAAAGATTATTTTCAGCAAGGTGATGAAGAGAGCTACGTAAAAGCAAGAACAAATATTTTGGAAACTAAATCTATAGATAAGATGGAAAAAACGGAAGTGGGTAAAGTATGTAATTTTTTTCATTTCTGGGGATTAATGAATAGGAAGAAATACCTACCTATATGGGTGTTTGAAGGATCTTCAGGATTACAGGTGGTAAAACTATATATTAAATTACAAACTACCATAAAAGAGAAAAGAAAATTAAATCAATTTTACGCAATAGAGTTTGAAAAATTAGCTCGGAGAATTTATAGAAAATATAACCAGAACTTTATTAGTTTAAAAGATACTGAGTGGGAGAAGGGCCTTGAGGAATTTAATAGGACCTGCTAGTAAATATAAAAATTAAAACTTGCCTGTAAAAATACATAACAATTCTAATCAGAAGGAGTATATACATATGTATTTAAAATTTAAAAGATTAACAGACATTATATTATCATTAGTAGGACTTGTTGCATTAGCTCCTTTATTTTTGATATTAATTGTTGCAATTAAAATCGACTCACCTGGCCCAGTGTTGTTTAAGCAGAAAAGGGTTGGGATACATAAGAGTCATTTTAATATATTGAAGTTTAGGACCATGAGGATAGATACACCGAGTGATATGCCAACTCATCTGCTCACGAATCCAGATC
>DUUM01000240.1 GCA_012841565.1 Candidatus Epulonipiscium sp.
GGTGCTTAGAAGGGACAGTAAAATCTAGGTTATATACAGGAAGACGTAGGTTAAAAGTAAATTTAATGGGGCAAGAGAATTTTATTATTTCAAGGGAGGTTTTAAATTATGAAAATGAATAAAGAATCTAATCAACAAATTAAATTGGCGTTACTGCAAGGAACTAATGAAATAGAACCTTCTGCAGGACTATTTGATAAAATTAAAAAAGATATTTATGAGCAGGAGTGTGGAGAAACAATGAAAAATAAAGTAACCAGTTTTAAAAAAGGTAGACGATTGGCAGTTATAGCAGCAAGTTTTGTATTATTGGGTAGTCTAACAGTGCTAGGTGTAACAATGGGAAAAAGTTGGGTAGGGCATTCAAATCATAAATATAAGACCTTCCCAAGCCAAGAAACAATCTTGAAAGATGTAGGATTTATTCCTAAATACCCGGAATCATTACCTGGAGGATTTGAGTATGACAACGGTGGAACAGGAGAGTCTACACTATCAGATGATGCTGGGAATATTTTAACACAGACAAAGGATATAACTTTAGGATATAAACGTGCAAATGAAAAAGCATCACTTAGTTTAACTATTACACAAATAGGGGAGGCATTTCTAGACAACAAAGAAAGTCAGTTAGTAGGAAATTTAGACGAGATAAATTTATATTACTACAACCAAGATTATAAGTTTGTACCACCAAACTATGCACTTACAGAAGAAGATAAAAAGGCAAAAGAAAAGGGGGAATTAGAAATATCGTATGGTGCACGTGAGGTAAGTATTAATAATGTGCAAGGCCTATCTTGGTATGAGGATGGTCTGCAGTATATGATAATGGGAAGTGATTATAACTTTACAGTAGAAGAAATGATAGAGATGGCAACAGTTATTATAAGGCAGTAGATATTTATGGCCCTACACAAATGTGTAGGGCGTTTTTATATACATTAATTAAGGCATTGACAAAACAGACTACAAATTGTAAACTTAAATTAAGACGATAGTTTAAGGATTGTAGATTGGAGACTGGAGGTATTTGTTATGACAGATTATAGACTTACCGATGCAGAAGAAAATCTTGCAGAGATTATTTGGGCTAATGAGCCAATTAAATCACCAGATTTAGTGAAATTATGTAATGTGGAATTTAACTGGAAGAAATCCACCACTTATACCATGTTAAAACGACTGGAAGATAAAAAAGTATTTAAAAACAATAATAGCATAGTTATTTCACTGGTGAAAAAAGATGATTTTTATGCAGAGCAAAGTAAGATTTTTGTAAGGGAAAAGTTTGCGGGATCCCTACCAAAATTTATAGCTGCATTTACAAGAAAAAACAAATTAAGTGTAAAAGAAGTGGAAGCATTAGAACGATTAATAAGTGGGCATAAGGAGGGCTAATGATGGATCAATTATTTTTAAAAATTATTAATATGAGTCTTACAACTTCTTATGTTATTTTATTGGTAATCTTAATTCGTTTACTTCTAAAAAAAGTCCCAAAGATTTATTCCTATAGCCTTTGGATCATAGTGTTATTTAGATTACTAGTTCCATTTTCATTTTCAAGTGTATTTAGTATGATCCCTATGGGTACCAATCCAATTCCTGCAGATATTATGTATGCACCAAGGCCTGAAATTCATAGCGGGATCACACGAGTAGATAAAGTTGTCAATAATTCGTTGCCAGCACCTGTGGCTGACGCCAGTGTAAATCCAATTCAGATATGGATTTTACTAGGGGAAATTATTTGGTTAGCTGGGATTTTAATGTTGCTAATCTATAGTATTTTAACTACACTAAAATTAGCTAGAAAACTCAAATCATCCCAACACTTTAAAGATAATATCTATAAAACAAATCA
>DUUM01000241.1 GCA_012841565.1 Candidatus Epulonipiscium sp.
GGTGCTTAGAAGGGACAGTAAAATCTAGGTTATATACAGGAAGACGTAGGTTAAAAGTAAATTTAATGGGGCAAGAGAATTTTATTATTTCAAGGGAGGTTTTAAATTATGAAAATGAATAAAGAATATGATCAGCAAATGAAGGCAGTATTATTACAACAGGCTAATCAAATAGGGCCTTCTACGGAGCTATTTGAAAAAGTAAAAAATAATATTTATAATCAGGAGCGTGAGGAAACAATGAAAAATAAAGTAATTAACTTTAAAAAGAGCAGACGATTAGCAGTTATAGTAGCAAGCTTTGTATTATTAGGTAGTTTAACAGCACTAGGCGTAACAATGGGAAAAAGTTGGGTAGGGCATTCAAATCATAAATATAAGACCTTTCCAAGCCAAGAAACAATCTTGAAAGATGTAGGATTTCTTCCTAAGTATCCTGAATCACTACCAGGAGGATTTGAGTATGACAACGGTGGAACAGGAGAATCTACACTATCAGATGATGCTGGGAATATTTTAACACAGACAAAGGATATAACTTTAGGATATACACGTGCAAATGAAAAAACATCCCTTAGTTTAATTATTACACAAATAGGGGAGGCGTTTCTAGACAATAAGGAAAGTCAGTTAGTGGGAAATTTAGACGAGATAAATTTATATTACTATAACCAAGATTATAAGTTTGTACCACCAAACTATGAACTTACAAAAGAAGATGAAAGGGCAAAAGAAAAGGGGGAATTAGAAATATCATATGGTGCAGGTGAGATAAGTTTGAATAATGTGCAAGGTCTATCTTGGTATGAAGATGGTCTGCAGTATATGATAATGGGAAGTGATTATAACTTTACAGTAGAAGAAATGATAGAGATGGCAAGAGTTATTATAAGGCAATAGCTAATTATGGCCCTACACAAATGTGTAGGGTGTTTTTATATACATTAATTAAGGCATTGACAAAACAGGCTACAAGTTGTAAACTTAAATTGAGATGATAGTTTAAGAGTTGTAGACTGGAGGCGTTTGTTATGATAGATTATAGACTTACCCATGCAGAAGAAAATCTTGCAGAGATTATTTGGGCCAACGAGCCAATTAAATCACCAGATTTAGTGAAATTATGTAATGTAGAATTTAACTGGAAGAAATCCACCACTTATACTATGTTAAAACGACTGGAAGATAAAAAAGTATTTAAAAACAATAATAGTACGGTTATTTCACTGGTGAAAAAAGATGATTTTTATGCAGAGCAAAGTAAAATTTTCGTAAGGGAAAAGTTTGCAGGATCCCTACCAAAATTTATAGCTGCATTTACGAGAAAAAACAAATTAAGTGTAAAAGAAGTGCAAGCACTAGAACGAATAATAAATGAACATAAGGGGGACTAATCATGGATCAATTATTTTTAAAAATTATGAATATGAGTCTTACAACTTCTTATGTTATTTTATTGGTAATCTTAATTCGTTTACTTCTAAGAAAAGTCCCAAAGATTTATTCCTATAGCCTTTGGATCATCGTGTTATTTAGATTACTAGTTCCATTTTCATTTTCAAGTGTATTTAGTATGATCCCTATGGCTAGCAACCCAATTCCAGCAGATATTATATATGCACCAAGGCCTGAAATTCATAGCGGGATTACACGAGTAGATAAAGTTGTCAATAATTCGTTGCCAGCACCTGTGGCTGACGCCAGTGTAAATCCAATTCAGATATGGATTTTATTAGGGGAAATTATTTGGTTAGCTGGGATTTTAATGTTGCTAATCTATAGTATTTTAACTACACTAAAATTAGCTAGAAAACTCAAATCATCCCAACACTTTAAAGATAATATCTATAAAACAAATCA
>DUUM01000242.1 GCA_012841565.1 Candidatus Epulonipiscium sp.
ACTTAGTGGATCTTTTGATTGAGAAAGATAAACAAGTAGATTATTGGTTAGTAGAAGAAATGCCTTTAGAATCTATTGAACTATCCGTAGGGGTAACCCGGGATATAAAGGGAAAGTTATTCACTTACAGTGTTACGGAAGATGTTTATGATAATGGTAGCTGGATTCAAAGCCAAATACCAGCACGGATAACAAAAACATTGCAAAATAAAGCAATTGCCCTTGCCAAAAGTGCTATAGGTAAATTGGGAGGGACAGGAGCTTTTACAGTCAATATTTCTGTGGACCAAGACAAGGAACTATATGTAAGGGATATTCACCCCTATGCCACAGAAAATGCAGTGTATACCAATGAAAATAGTACCATATCTCAATATGATCATCTAATAAGAACCTTACTCGGGATGCCATTATATCCAGCTAAAATAAATGGGGTTATGTTATTATATCTAGAAAATAATGATTTTCATAATGGGCATGAACTCCTAGAGAAGGTGCTAGAAAAAGTGGGTACGAATGTCTACGCTTTTAATGGTAAGACTCAAAAGGATATGACATTATTATATACATTTAAAGCAGATACATGGAAAGAGTTAAATAAAAACATTACCATATAATTAGTTTGGTTATTAACTATAGGTATAGTATAATATAAGCGTCACATACAAATTAAGAGGAGGATTTCAATGAAAAAGGTAGATCAAGCAACAATTGATACAATTCGTATCTTATCGGCAGAAGCAGTGCAAAAGGCAAATTCAGGGCATCCAGGACTTCCTATGGGGGCAGCACCTATGGCTTATACCCTTTGGGCTAAGAATATGAACCATAATCCTAAAAATCCAAACTGGAGTAATAGAGATCGTTTTGTATTATCGGCAGGTCATGGTTCCATGCTGATTTATTCACTACTTCATTTATTTGGATACGGACTTAGCATGGAAGACCTCAAGGAGTTCCGTCAGCTAGATAGTTTGACACCAGGACATCCGGAGTATGGTCACACAGCAGGAGTTGAAGTAACAACTGGGCCACTGGGGCAAGGAGTTGCTAATGCTGTAGGAATGGCAATGGCACAAGAGTTTACAGGAGCACACTTTAACAAAGAAGATATGAAAATTGTAGATCACTATATCTACTCTCTTGTAGGGGATGGCTGTATGATGGAAGGGATATCTTCAGAGGCGGCATCACTTGCTGGAACATTAAAGTTAGATAAATTAATCCTTTTATATGACTCAAATAATATAACAATCGAAGGCGGAACAGATATTGCTTTTACAGAAGATGTTCGCAAACGCTTTGAGGCATATGGATGGCAAACACTTTATGTAGAAGATGGGACCAATATTGATGAAATTGATCAAGCTATTAAGCTTGCAAAAACGAATCAAACTCAACCAACAATGATTGAAATAAAAACACAAATTGGATATGGTTCCCCTGCAAAACAAGGAAAGGCTAGCGCCCACGGAGAGCCTTTAGGTATTGACAACTTAGCGGAAGCTAAAAGATTCCTAGCTCATCCAGAAAAAGAATTCCATGTGTCAAATGAAGTATCAGACCACATGCAAGAAATAATGAGTGAGGGTGCTAAAAAAGAAGAAGAGTGGAATGCACTTTTTAAAAGTTATAAGGCAGCTTACCCAGAACTAGCAAAAGAATGGGAAGTATGGCAAAATAACGAACTACCAGATTTCTGGAATGACGAAGATTTTTGGAATCTTGAAAAAGAACAAGCAACACGCCAATCATCTTTTGATATGATAAACTATATTTCT
>DUUM01000243.1 GCA_012841565.1 Candidatus Epulonipiscium sp.
CTAGCAGATGAAACACAAGTGCCTGTTGATGAACTTAAAAAATCTGTCTTAGACATGTCAAGAGATCTAAATATTGGCGCGGGTTCGTTAGCAGATTCGTTGGGCACAGTGTTATCATCAAATATAGAAACAACGGATTCGATTAAGGTATTAACCGAAGCAGGAAGATTAGCCAAGGCAGGTAATGCAGAGGTAGCGGCAACGGTTGATGTTTTGACTGGTGCTATGAACGCATATGGACTAGAAGTCGATAGTGCAAAAGAACTGTCTGACAAGCTCATAATAACACAAAAGCTAGGCAAATTAGAATTAAATGAGTTGGGTCAAGGATTTGGTAGAGTTGCTACAATGGCATCTGTAGCAAATGTTCCAATTGAAGAAGTGTATGCAGCTCTTGCATCATTAACAACAGGTGGGATGAATACAAGTGAAGCTTTAACAACATTAAAAGCAATGTTAACCAATATTGTAAAACCGAGTGCAGATGTAACCAAAACAGCTAAAGATTTAGGGATAAACTTTTCATTGGCAGGTATTCAATCAAAGGGGTTGGCAGGGTTCTTAGCGGATGTAACGAAAAAAACCAAGGGTAGTGATGAAACTTTAACGCAACTATTTGGTAGCAGTAATGCAGTAACTGGTGCATTGAGACTATCAGGTGAAGGTGCTGACCTATTCAATAAAGCTCTAGAAGAAATGGGTAATTCAGCAGGCACAACAGATACAGCATTAGGTAAAATACAAAACAATGGCGGGGAAAGATTTTCAAGTGCAGTAAACGAAATGAAAGTAGCATCTATTGAACTAGGGCAAGCACTGACCCCAGTCATAGAGTTTGTAGCAACACTTATAAGATTAGCATCAAAGGTACCAGCACCTCTTTGGATAGCAGTAGGAGTTGGTGCGGTGGTCTATAAAACACTAGTATTAATTTCTGCGATATTGCCAGTTTTAGCAGCTAGTAGCACCTTGGCATCTGGTGCATTGACAGCATTAGGGATATCTGGAAGTATTGCCACAGGCCCGATGATTTTGATTGCAGCCGCCATTGGACTTGTAGTAGGACTGCTAGCAATTATGGCTGGTAATGCAGGCAAAGCCAAAAGAGAAATGCAAGAGATGGCCAATGCGACACAAAGTAGTTTAGATGGTGCGATGGGCGATGCACAAAAACAGGCAAAGCAAACATCTAAAAAAGGATATGCAATCGGCACCAATTATGCATCTGAAGGATGGGCTACAGTTGGCGAACACGGCCCCGAAAGAATGTTTGTTCCAGGTGGTAGTAAAATATATGATACAGGCACAACTAAGCACATGGAAGATATGGAACGGCAAGCACAAAATGCAAGTAATCAAGCGATAGCTGATAAATTAGACAGGTTAGTAGATGTTGTCATGGGTATCAAGCAAGAGGTTTATAACATGCCGCAAAGGCAACAATCGTTAAACAGAATGGGTGTAGCGAAGGGGTGAGTAAATGCCAATAGTTAAAGTAGTAGCGACTGAATATATATCGCCAGGTAGAACGGATGGGTTTGGTTTCGATTATTCACATTTGCCGCCGATGAATGATAAAAATATAGTCGAGAAGTACAGTATTTCTTTTTACTGGTACCAAAACAAAGATTTAGGTAGGCCAGAAAGCCCAAGTAGTTACGAGCCTTATGCTTATGACTGGAGAGATGGGAAGTGGGTATATGTGACTTACTTCCCTGGATATTATGCTTTTGGTAATAAGGGATGGAGGTCTGTAACTTTAACAAGTAAAATGACACCTACAACTAACAAAATAGGTGGCGCAGTAAGTTTGAATGAATTAGATCAAGCCTTAGGTACAGCAACGACACCGTATATAAACATAAATTACACCTTGAAATCCGTAAATGTTACACTTGATAATGTCACGAACAAAAAAGAGAATGAAGATGTTACTTTAAGTTGGACAAGTGATGTTATTCAAACAAATTACGAAGTTAGATACACGAATGTTGGCATTACAAAAGACTTGTCTGGAACTACCGCAGAAGGGATAACAATTGGCAAGTATACACTCAAACCAGGTAAACTTGAATATGAAGTAAGGGTTTCTAATGGTTATAATTGGAGCGAGTGGGTTAAAGGTAGCATAGATATACTTGAACACCCTATTCACCTAACCCTAGAACCTAATAAAATAGCACAGAACAAAGATAAAGATATTGTCGTTATGTGGAGTTCAACTGATCCTCAAATACAGTTCAAATTACTATATAGTGGTACTGTAAGTGGTGAAATAGTAGGAACAACAGCTAAGTCACATATAATTCCATTCAAAACATTCGGGAACGGAATGGTTGATTTAACCTTACAATCTTACAACGGATATGTATGGACGGAAAAGAAGGCAAGCTTCATGGCCTATGGAGCACCGCCAAATCCCGTACTTACTATAAGTGTTACTTATACAACAGCTAGGCCGAGGTTTACATGGACAGCTACAGACCAAGTATCTTACAGATTGCAGATACTAAAAGATGGTGTTTTGGTTTTAGACAGTTCAGATGCCTATAGTAGCATTAAAAATCATATGTTTAGTAATGTCTTAGAAAACAATACAAGTTACACTGCTAGACTTAGAATAAGAAACCAATACGAGATTGAATCTGAATGGGTAAGCAAAGCCTTTACAGTAGCATTTACAGAGTTACAAAAGCCTAATTTCGACATGTTTGCAAACGATAGACTAGGTACGATCATGTTTAATATTTACAATGCTATTGGTCAAGTGGATTTTTCATATTGTGAGATTTTAAGACGTGAATATGGGCAAACTGTATGGGCTAAAATAGCATCGAATCTACCCTTGACAGCTACTTATACAGATTACACTTGCAGGAGTGGTGTTTTATATGAGTATAAAGTTAGGGCCATAGGTACAAGTGGCGGATATTCAGATAGTGAAATAGAGTTGAAGCAGGTATCTCTAAGAAATACAATGATATCCGATACAACTAATTTTGATAATTACGTTGTGCTCATCCATAACCCTAAAAAATCAAGAGTGTTTACGAAACAGACTCATGCTATGCAGTACAGTGGTTCGAAAACCCCCAATTTTGAGTTTGGAGAAGTCAGATATGTAAACATGAACATATCCTTCACTGTAGATGAAAAAACATTAGATAAGATACTTGATCTTTATTACAACGACAACATTTTACTTCTTAGGGACAACAGGGGGAAAAAAATATATGGACAGATAAGCGGAGAACCAAGTGCGGAAGATGCTGATTTTATGAAGTACACAGTAAGCTTTAACTTTACTGAAACGAATTACATTGAGGGGGTGCTAGCACGATTGATGCTAGTACCCTTGATTTTTTAAAACAGAATGGTAGAACAGTGTCTTTTGGATATGAATTGCTAGATAATAATGATGTTTGGAAGAAAGATTTAGATACAATCACAAGATGTGTAGTTAGGTATAGTAGTCTAAGCCAACTTAAAATAGGCGCTGAAATAAGGATGAGGGAAGATAATACAGTAAACTACCAAACTGATAGGATAAGACCAATTTGTAAAATTTCAAAAGGCAATCAGAGCATGGAGTTTCCGCTAGGGATATTCTTAATCTCTAGTCCTAACAGAGATATTAAAAACACTATGATTACTAGGGAAATGCAATTATATAGCAAGCTTTATCTATATTTAGGAGATAGGATTGACAATAGATATTACGTGACAAAAGGCACTAATGTAATAGCGGAGGTCAAGAGGTTACTAGGTACTCCTAAGATAAACATTATAGATAGTGCATATGTAACTAGCACAAACAGAGAATGGGAAATAGGCACAAGCAAATTAAGTATTATTAATGATTTACTAGATAGCGCAAACTATACAAGCCTAAGGGTTAATCCAGACGGTTATTATGTGGCAGATCCTTATGTATTGCCATCAGATAGAGAGATTGACATTGAGTATGTAGATGATATCAAGAGCGTATTATCGCCCAATATGACAGAGCGACTTGATTTGTTTAATGTACCTAATAAGTTTATAGCCTATACAAATAACCCAGATGCACCAACTTTGCGTAGTGTTTACACCAATACTAACCCAGAATCAATAACAAGTACAGTTTACACAGGAAGGGTCGTGGCGGCTGAACCGATAGAGGTGCTAGACGTAGTTAATCAAGAGGTTTTAGATGAAATGGTGCTTAGGAGTGCATATAATGCAAGCCAAGTATACAGTCATGTGGATTTTGAAACAGCCATAATGCCGATACATGATTACATGGATGTCGTTTATTTAAAACATAAAGGTATACTTCTAGGAAAATACACAGAAACAAATTGGGAAATTGAATGTAAAGCAGGAACGTATATGAAGCATACAGCTAGAAAAGTGGTGATGATTTAATGGAAATACAGATGGCAGAAATTATGGAGATAATAGAAGCTAAGGTTAAGGTTAAGTTTAACCAAGATGATGTTATGAGTGCTTTGGAATATCCAAAATTAATATCTTATAGCCCTAAAATAGGGGACAAAGTATTGATGCTAAAAACAAATACAAGTTATATTTGTTTGGGGGGTATAGGTGCCGAAGCGGAAGGGGCTAAAGAAGATATACATTTAATCGGAGAGTATAAGTTTTTTGCTAAAGATAAGGGTTTGCTTTGGCAAGGTTGGGCTAAGTGCGATGGTAGAGAAGTTTTAAAGAATACCTATCAAGAATTATTCGCAGAAATCGGAACGACATTTGGGATTGGTAATGGTGGTAGCACTTTTAATCTACCAGATGCAACGGGAAGAGTGCTTTCTGATGCATCTGGTAAAGTGATAGGCGCTAAGGTTGGAACTGATACTGTAACGCTTACAACAAGCCAGATGCCAAAACATAGCCATGATATGAAAGTTGGAACGGCTGCATTTACTGGGACATATCATACTAGATACGCA
>DUUM01000003.1 GCA_012841565.1 Candidatus Epulonipiscium sp.
TAGCTCCTAGCTTAGGTCGGGGGATATTAGGAGTACTATGTTAGGGGGTGGATGCCCCCAACAATACCACTCACATTGATTGTAACATTCCTTTTGCAAATTATGTAAAACAAGTCTTAATCTCAAGTACAGATTATACTTACAAGGTATAATAATCTAAATCTTATACTGTTCTAACCTTCTTTCCCATTCATTCCAAAATGCTGTGTATCCATCTCTCTCCCATTCATCTAACGGCAATATCTTAGGTGAAGATTTATTGTAGAATTCCTCAACCAAATATGCAAACCTTAGTACCTCATCCCTATATTCCACGAACGGTATAGTATAGGTATTACCACTTTCAGTAAAAATAATAATATTCTCGTTTTCATGATGAACAGCGTAATCTACTCCATTATCACAACCACTAATATCAACTGTATCAATGCTATCATTTGTAATTAGGGTATGACCACAACAAGGAAGCATCTGTTCACCCATATTTGTTATTTCATGATCTTCCGTTAATGTTTTAAGCATACGCAGGGCAGATGCACTTACACAACATGAATCACTCAGCAATTCATCCTTTAACTTTGCCGTAACATCTCCATGTAAGCATAAGTCCACAGGGTTATCTTTACTATCATCTATCCAATTAAAATTGCTAGCTGCTATCTTGAAAACCTTTTCTCCGTTCATAACTTGATTGCTCCTAACCCCATAAATGATTTTATTGCATGTCTATCTAAAACTACTAATAAATGTCCCTGTCTTCTATCATGTTCTAAACACAATATGCCAGACAGGATATCATCTGCACCCTAACGTCTCACGTATTCCTGATGTCCCACGGCCTTAGCTAGCTCTTAGCTTAGGTCGTGGGATATTAGGAGTACTATGTTAGTGGAAGTCCTGTAAAACATATTACTAGCTACTAAGTAAATCATAGTTAAATTATGTTTGGCTTTTCTTAGCGCTTCATAATAAAAGTAAATCCAACTCTATACATCTTTCTTTTTAATGGCACACTTGTAAAAGATATCTCTATATCAAATACCGTAATTGTATCTTTGTCATTTATATCTTTCGATAATAATTTTAATTCAGCAATTTTATAATTCTCTCTAATGAAATGATTGTTTCTTGATGCCAATTCATCCCGATTAACTCCTGATTCAGTTAACCTATAATAAATCCCTTTAATTATATATTCTAAATCGCCTGTCATATGTAAAATCTTAGTACTGGTAGAGTTAAAAACACCTTGTTTTTTAAAATAATCTTGTTCGAAAGCAGATGCGAACTTATCTGATGGTTCCCCACCAATTAAGTTGCAAATTTCTTTGTACCATCTTCCTTGCTTATAATCTACTGTTAATTCAAAAGCAATTGCTGCATTCTCAGTAATATTTTCCAAAGTAATTGGCAAAGGATCCCAAAAAGAGTCGTTGTCATCATTATCTGTGTTTAAAACTTCATGTAGACGTATCCCCATAGAACTAGTACTAATAAAAAAATATTTGTTTCGTGGTATTATTATTGGTTTTTTCTCTATTGTAAATTGTTTAATTGCAATTATAATAGCAATTAACGAAACTAGCCCACCAATTATAGAGCCTAAATAACTTAACATATCAGATGCATTAATATTATTCATTGATATCAAATCACAGAAATAAAATTCATATGAAAGGTCAACTAATTTAGGTAATAACATAAATATAATAATAAGAAAATATAACCAATAATTTTTTAAAATTTTCATCATGCTTTCACCTCATAATAATTCTACCCCTTGCAATATTAAAACTTGTTATACTTCCCTATGTATAATCCTAATACAATAAATTAGTTACACTAACCAAAGATTTACACTAACGTCCCACGTATTCCTGATGTTCCACGGCCTTAGCTAGCTCCTAGCTTAGGTTGTGGAATATCAGGAGTACTATGTTCTCCGAAGCCACACACCCCGTGACTCAGAGTGAGATAGGACGTCGCACCTTTTGATAAGTATGTCTCAAACTTCATTACCTCACAATATATAAAAGATGCGACATAACTAACATTAAAACGTTTATTATATTCGTCTCAACAAATTGGAATTTGTCCTCATCAGATTATGCTCATAATAGACAGAATCGGCTATTATGAGTTATTCATAACTCCAGTAACACAAAAGCCAAGACCAACAACACCAATAATAAGTGCTGCGATATCGAGCCCAGATGAACATAGTTGAAACAGTATTGCGAAAAGAAGTATTCCAATTCCTAAAACAAGCTTCTTCATTTCATATCCTCCTATCCTTCATCAATATAAATTATACTCATTTCAAATTCTTATTTTCTTGCTTATATATCATTTCCACTTATTGGAGTTTATATGTTACGTTTATACTTCTATTGAAATTACAATTCAAAACTTAATATACCTAAACTATCTCTCAATAAAGGCACTTACTGTTTCCTTCAGCTCATCACTGAACTCTTCAAGATTTTCAAAGCTAATCACACCATCACTTATAAGGGAAATAATGTTATTAATAAGGTTCGATCGACTCATTTCTAATCGAACGCCAGTATTCTTCCTATCTTCCTTTATTCTCTTGTCCAGCATCCAAAACTTTTCTGATGGATTAGCATCTTCACTTAGTAATTCTATATACTCCTTATTGAGCCTGTCCATATATGATTCCTGCCAATAGGCAATTTTATCTTTAAAAAGCATCCAGTCCCTTTTTGTAAATCTCTGCTCTTGCAAAGCCTCAAGCCTCCCTCTAAATTCCTATTTATCGAGTTATTTTTAATAATTCATGTATACATTATTCTTCAAATATGAATGTCCAAAGCTCCGTAGCTCCACTTTCGTAATCCATGACAGAACGTCGCGACCATTACATATGGTTTTGGAGAACGTCTCACGTATTTCTGATGTTCCGCGGCCTTAGATAGCTCCTATCTTAGGTCGTGGGATATTAGGAGTACTATGTTCTCCGAAGCCACACGTCCCGTGACTCAGCGTGCGATAGGACGTCGCACCCTTTGATAAGTATCTCTCAGACTTCATTACCTCACAATACATAAAAGATGCGACATAACTAACATTAAAACGTCCATTATATTCGTCTCGACAAATTGGAATTTGCCTAACCTTTACACAAACAGAATGGATGCCCTGCTGGGTCAATCATAGTGACAAAATCCTCTCCGCCATATTGATTTGCTGCCATTACAGCACCTAACGCTTTTGCCTTCTCAGTCATTTTTAAAACATTATCAACTTGAAAGTCAAAATGCATTTGTTTCTGCTGCTTTTCTCTTTCTTCTGGCCATATCGGACGAATGTAGCCCGGTTCTTCAATAAATAAGAAAACAACTCCGCTAGAGCTTCGAACTGCCGGACGGTCAAATAATTCGCATAACTCCCATCCTAATAATTCACCATAGAATTTCTGTAATTTTCTTTCATCATCACAATCAACCATTACATTACCAAGCACTACCTCTTTCTTCATTTGAAACCTCCTTCAAATTCCTATTTATCGAGTTGTTTATAATAATTCATGTATGCATTATTCTTCAAATATGAATGTCCAAAGCTCCGTAGCGCCACTTTCGTAATCCGTGACAGGACGTCGCGACCATTGCATATGGTTTTGGAGAACGTCTCACGTATTCCTGATGTCTCGCAGCCTTAGATAGCTCCTATCTTAGGCTGTGGGATGTCAGGAGAACTATGTTATATGATGGCTTCTGCATCTAAATGCTCAAGTCACCATTTAAAACAAACATA
>DUUM01000244.1 GCA_012841565.1 Candidatus Epulonipiscium sp.
CTCGTGCCCTTGCACTACTTCATCACAATGGTTTAATTGAAATGGAAGACCTTAGCAATTTAAAATCAACTATTCTTAATATTAAAGAAAACCCTAAAAATATTAAGTTTGAAGAAATTGATGCAGCAATGCTTCCTAGAACCTTAGATGATGTAGATGCATCTGTTATTAATACTAACTTTGCCCTACCTGCAAATCTTAACCCTACCGAAGATGCACTTGCTATTGAAGATGCAAATTCACCTAATGTAAATATCCTTACTATTCGTAACGGAGATGAAAATAGGGAAGAACTAAAGATTCTAAAAGAAGTTTTAATGAGTGATTCTGTAAGAGACTTTATTAACGAAAAATATAAAGGTGCGATTGTTCCTGTGTTTTAAGGATAGAAGCTTTGCTTACTACAGATGAAAAAATGCTATTCCTCTTATTAGGAATAGCATTTTTTATTGCTGATTTTATTGCTCTTTTCTTCTCATCCATAGCTTAATTAATTCATTGATGATTAAAGGAATCAGTGCAAATCCAAAGACTAATAACCAATCTCTTGCTGAGAGCATTTGAACCTTAAATGCTTTAGCTAGGAATGGAATGGATATGACGCCAAGTTGGAGGATAAATCCAACTATTATTGCACCTATAAGATACATATTTGAAAATAATCCAACCTGGAATATGGATTTAGTAGTGTTTCTCATTGTTAATGAATAAAACAACTGGGAAGCAGCAAGGACAACAAAGGCCATGGTCCTAGCATAAGTTAATACATTTTCAGGAATATCTTGTGACTTTAGACCATAACCAAATTCACTTAAGCCGAAATAAAAGGCAAGTAGGGTAAGAATTCCAATTAATGTTCCCCCAATTATTGCCCTAACTCCAGCGCCATTTGAAAAGAAACTTTCTTTGGGATCTCTAGGTTTTTTCTTCATTACATCCTTATCCCCTGGGTCCACTCCTAGTGCAATGGCAGGAAGCGTATCTGTTATAAGATTGATCCATAATATTTGAGTGGGCAAAAGAGGTATTGGCCAGAAAAACAAGACAGATATAAATACTGCAATAACTTCTCCTAGATTACAAGATAAGAGAAATATAACTGATTTTTTAATATTATTATAGATGTTTCTTCCTTCTTCAATGGCATGAACGATTGTAGAGAAGTTATCATCGGTTAAAATCATATCACTTGCACTTTTAGAAACGTCTGTTCCAGTTATACCCATGGCTACACCAATGTCTGCATATTTTAATGAAGGCGCATCATTCACACCATCACCGGTCATAGAAACGATGTTACCGTGTGCTTTAAATGCCTTAACGATCTTAACCTTATGTTCCGGTGAAACCCTAGCAAATACTCTATAATCACTGATCCTCGCAGTAAACTCTTCATCTGACAATTGGTCTATTTCAGCACCTGTAATACTTTGAGTAATGGACTTGGCTATTCCTAATTCCTTAGCGATTGCTACGGCAGTATTTTTATGGTCACCAGTTATCATAATAGGTGTAATTCCAGACATTTTAGCTTCTGCTATAGAATCTTTCACTTCAAGTCTTGGTGGATCAATCATCCCTACTAATCCAATCACCGTTAAATCCTTTTCCATTTCCTTAGCATCTAATATGCTATCTGTATCTTTAAAGGCTGCGCCAAGAACCCTTAAGGCATCATCAGACATTTCTTCCGTAATGCTTAGATATTTATTTTTCATTTCCTCTGTTAAAGGAACAATCTTGCCATTTACAAAAGCAGTGGTTGAAATCTTTAAGATATTATCGATAGCACCTTTGGTGTGTACCCTGTATCCATTTTCTTCTTTGTTGAGGGTTGACATGAGTTTTCGATCCGAATCAAATGGTTTTTCGCCAACTCTTTTGTAATCTGTATTTAGGATCTTTTTAGATAAATTATATCTATGGCCTAAAACAACTAATGCGATTTCAGTTGGATCTCCTGTTGATTCCCCATTTTCATAGGTGGCATCTGAGCATAATACAAAGGATTTCATCAATTCCTTGCTATCTTCATCCACCTCCAAATTCGCTTTTTCAACTGGAACTTCTTTTAAATGATCTAGGGTATAGTGCTTTACAACTGTCATCTTATTTTGAGTAAGAGTCCCTGTTTTATCTGAGCATATGATATTGACAGAGCCTAAGGTTTCAACTGCAGGA
>DUUM01000245.1 GCA_012841565.1 Candidatus Epulonipiscium sp.
ATTTTACAAGAGGCAGTGACCATGCAGTCACTGCTTTTACTTTGAATAGGAAAGAAGGAGTTTAGATGTTACATAAGTTTGAATTTGAAGATTCAAAAGTCATTATGGATATATATAGTGGCGCCATTCATATAGTAGATAAGCTTGTATATGAGATGGTAGATGATTTTCAAAACAATACAAAACAGGCATTAGTAGAAAAATATAAAAAGACATATCCAGACGTAGCGGTGCTAGAAGCTATTAATGAAATTCAAGGATTGATAGATCAAGATATGCTTTTTACAGAAGATGTTTATGAGGATTTAATTCCCGCATTTAAAAACCGAAACCCAGTGGTAAAAGCCATGTGCTTACATGTAGCTCATGATTGTAATTTAGCTTGTAGCTATTGTTTTGCAGGAGATGGGGATTACCACGGACCCAAGGGGCTTATGAGTGTGGAGGTTGGAAAAGCAGCTATGGACTATTTGGTTGAAAATTCAGGAAACCGTCGCAATCTTGAAGTAGATTTTTTTGGAGGAGAACCTCTAATGAATTTTGAGATGGTGAAAGAAATAGTAACCTATGCCAGAAGTATTGAAAAAGAGGCTAATAAAAATTTCAGGTTTACAATTACAACAAATGGTGTATTATTAGATGATGAAAAGCAAGCATATATTAATGAAAATATGTGTAATGTAGTATTAAGTATTGATGGGCGTAAAAAGGTTCATGACTATGTGAGAAAGACTCGCATGGGAAAAGGCAGTTATGATTTAATTATGCCTAAGTTTCAAAAACTAGCTGAAACTCGGGGTCAAAAGGATTATTTTGTGAGAGGTACCTTTACACGATATAATTTAGACTTTGCTAAAGATGTCATGCATCTTGCAGACCTTGGATTTAAGGAAATTTCAATGGAACCTGTTGTAGCTCCACTAGATATGCCTTATGCTATACAAGAGGAAGATCTTCCAAAATTATATGCCGAATATGAATCTTTAGCCAAACAAATGTTACAACGTAAGAAAGATAATAAAGATTTCAATTTTTTTCATTTTAACATTGATTTATCTCAAGGCCCTTGTGCCCATAAAAGACTTGCAGGGTGTGGATCAGGGACAGAGTATTTAGCTGTAACCCCAGAAGGGGATTTATATCCGTGTCATCAATTTGTTGGAATGCCAGAGTTTAAAATGGGGAATGTGTACCAGGGCATTACGGACACGACGATAGGGGAGCAGTTTGCCCAGTGTCATGTGTATAGTAAGCCTAAATGTAAAGACTGCTGGGCCAAATTTTACTGTAGTGGTGGATGTGTTGCCAATGCTTATAATTTTAGTAACGATATTCATGATACCTATGATATCGGGTGTAAGCTTCAAAGAAAACGCATTGAATGTGCTATAGGAATACAAGCTCAGTTGTTATGATATTGACGTTTTACAGTTTGCATTTTATAATGAGTCTAGAAATGCTAAAGGAGGAAAGAACATGAAGGGTATGAGAACAAAATCACGTAGCAGTATTTTACTGGTTATTGTGATTGCGATTGTAGTAGGCTTAGCAGCATTGGCTTATTATGGAGCAGGAGAAGATAAAAAGTTAGGAGCAGAAGGAATTAGGCTTGGGCTTGACTTAAAAGGCGGCGTAAATATTGTATATGAAGCGGATGTTACAAAAGATCCAGCTCAAAAAGATATGAATGCAGCGATTGAAATGATTCGTGTACGCTTAGATAGAGAGGGTTATACAGAATCAGAGGTAGCACAAGAAGGGGCACGTAGAATTCGTGTAGATATTCCAGGAGTTAAAGATGCAACGCAAGCAGTTCAAGAAATTGGTGCTACAGCACAGCTTACATTTGTAGGACCAGATGGGGAAGAAGCACTTACAGGGAAAAACATTAAAAGTGCAACCAAACAAATTTATCAAGATCAAAGAACAGGTGGCAACAAAGTTGTTGTAGCACTAGAATTTGATTCAGAAGGTACAAAGCTTTTTGCAACAGCAACTGAGAAATACCTTAACCAACCACTTTCTATTATGTTAGATGATACAGTAATTAGTGCGCCAATTGTTAATAGTGTTATTCCAGATGGACAAGCAACCATTGAAGGTGCTTTTAGTGTAGAAGAGGCAGATATATTAGCTGGTAGAATAGAAGCAGGATCTTTACCATTTAACTTAAATGCTATTTCAAGTGAAGGGTTTGGTGCTAAACTTGGGATGGAGGCACTAGATGCAAGCTTACTTGCAGGTCTGGTTGGTGTTTTGCTTATTTTGATATTTATGGTTGTCGTATACCGAGTTAGCGGACTTGCAGCAGATATTGCACTTTGTTTTTATATATCATTATTAATTGTTGTTTTAAGCGCTATGGGAGCAACTCTAACATTACCTGGGATTGCAGGAATTATCTTATCCATAGGAATGGCAGTAGATGCTAATATTATTATATTTGCACGTATTAAAGAAGAATTACAAATAGGCAGAAGTGTTAGAGTAGCAGTAGATGCAGGATTTAATAAAGCGCTCAGTGCTATATTAGATGGAAATATAACAACTTTAATGGCAGCAGGCGTTTTATATTACCTAGGATCAGGTCTTATTAAAAGTTTTGCACAAACACTAGCAGTAGGAATTGTTATATCCATGTTTACAGCACTGGTTATTACAAAAATGATTATGAAATTATTTATTAACATAGGCATACAAAATCCAGCACTTTACGGTGGAAAAAAAGTTGCAGAATAAGGAGGAGTAGCAGTGGACTTTATAGAAATCAGAAAAAAGGTTTTTAGTATTTCAATTGTAGTTATTATATTAGGGCTCCTTGCCATGCCTCTTAATGCAGCTTTAGGAAACGGTATATTGAATTATGATATAGAGTTTCAAGGCGGTACATTAATGCAGGTAAACATTGGCAAAGCTTTTGATATTAATGAAGATATTAAGCCAATGGTAATAGAAACAACGGGGGATGCAACCCCGCAGATAACAAAGGTAACTGGAAAAGATGAGGTAGTTATTAAACTAACAGAAACGACACCAGAGCAAAGAATTGCTTTATTTGATGCATTAAAAGAAAAATATGATTTAGATGATACAGAGCAGTTAAACGTAAGGGACGTATCGCCAACTATTAGTGGTGAGATGAAAGCTAAAGCAGTACAAGCTATGGTTATCGCATCCATCCTAATGCTGATTTATATTACTATTCGTTTTAAAAATGGCTACATGGGTGCAAGTGCAGTTATTGCGCTAATTCATGATGTACTCGTTGTGCTGATGATTTATACTGTTTTTAGAATCCCTATTAACAACTCATTTATTATCGTTATGTTAACCCTTTTAGGATATTCTATTAACGATACCATCGTTATATTTGATAGAATTAGAGAAAATAAGGGTCGGGTTAGAATGAATGATAAAGATGTTA
>DUUM01000246.1 GCA_012841565.1 Candidatus Epulonipiscium sp.
AACATCCGTCTTCATGCTACGAGGGATAATAGGCAAATCTTCTAAATTCCATGTTTTATATTTTGCTTCATAGCGCTCTGGGTCAGCTAAGGTAACAAGATGCCCTAATGCCCATGTGACGATATATCTATCTCCTTCTAAAAATCCATTTCCTTTTTTATTGCAATTTAAAACCTTTGCAATATCTCTCCCCACTGAAGGTTTTTCAGCTAAAACTAATGTTTTCGCCATCTTAAAATTCCTTTCTATCATTATCGTTGTTTATACATTATTATATGCACGCTAGTCTTATAAAATAGCAGAGGATAAGAATATCCAACACGGGAGTCTTTAAGAATTTCAGCAAAATCTTTGCGAAGGATTAACCTAATTTCTGTTAAGAAAGTTAACTGTTTGAACGATAGTGAGTTGTTAACTTTTAAGAAATCAGGTTAATCCAAGCATTAGATTTTTAGAAATTCTTAAGAACGGACGTGTTGATATTCTTATCCCCTGCGGACTTTTTGCAATTTCCTATTGCTTCTATTAGTACATCCATTGTTCTCTTTACTTTATCTATATAGGCGTTTTCCCCCATATGCCCAATTCTGATTACCTTGTCTTGCAAATATCCAAAACTACCAGCAACCATTATGTTATCTTGCTTTTGTATATATTCTAATATAGGCTTTGTTCCATCTATATGGGCTGGTACTTTAACAACCGTAACTGTATTAGAAAAACTATCCTTTAAGTATAGGTCTAGGCCAGCTTCTTCTACTCTTTCCCTAGCATAACTACCAACTTCCCCATGCCTTCTTTGTACATTTTCCAGGCCCTCTTCTAAAAGATTATCAACCGCTACCTCAAGCCCATTGATATCACTAATAGGCATGGTATATGGGAACCACTGATTTTTATAATAATCTTTCCATATAAGAAGGTTACAATAATACGTAGCAATAGGGGTTTTTCTTGTTTCTATTGCTTCCCACGTATCTTGGCTAATACTAAGAAATGTTAATCCTGGTGGGGCTGAAATACATTTTTGCGAAGCACCTAGTGCAATATCAACCTGCCACTTATCTGTCAAGAGTGGCTCCCCTATCATAGAAGCCACACTATCTACTACTGTAATAATATTGTAGCTTTTTAGCAATGGACATATTTCATCAATGGGATTTAACACCCCTGATGGTGTATCACAGTGAACAACTGTGGCATATTTAAAATCATGGTCCTTTTCTAAAAATACTTCTAATTCCTTTATATCAATCCCTCGTGTACGGTCGCCTTTAAACATGATAGGTTCTCCGCCGTACATGCTTACAAAATCTGCAAATCCTTGACCAAAAATCCCATTATCAATCACTAAAACCCGGTCATTAGCTTCTGTTAGGGAAGCACATGCTGCTTCTAACCCAAGGATTCCTTCCCCTGATAAAATAAGAACTTCCTCTTTAGTATTAAGTAAATCTGCAATTTTTAAACAGGTTTCCTTATAAAAATCATAAAATACCGGATCAATATCTGGATTTGTACATTCTTTGGCCCTTGCAAGTCTTATATTTTCCCTTACCTGGGTAGGCCCCGGTGTCATTAAAGTTGGTATACGCATTGTTTCCTCCTAATTCAATAAGTCTTTTTCACTAGGTACAAGTATACCATAGGCTAATCAGTTTGTTTATTCTTTTTGATCATCTTGGTCTTTTAGCTTAGGTGATTTCTCTTTACTTTTCTTATCTTTTTTATTCTTGCTAACCTTTATAATGGTAGAAATAATTAGATAGCCAATCCCTACCATAATAGCTAATATCAGCAGTGGTATAAACATATAGGTAATCCCAATTACTAACTCTTGCATAAATATAATGGCATTATCAATAGATTCCATAAATGTAACTCGAATTCTCTGTCCAAAGCTTGTTGTCTCATTAATATTGCTAACGGTTCTTACTTGATCAATTTCTAGTTCAATTGTGTCGTAATTAATCAAAGACTCTAGGGCTCTTTTAGCAGATGCATACCTTTCAATTTCAATCCGAACCTCACTAAGTCTCTTTTCTATTTCAATTATATCGGTAACATCTGCTGTCTCATTTTCCATCATCTCAAGGAGTCTTTCTTGTTCTACTTTATACATTTTCAATGTACTTTCAAGGTCACTATACTGCAAGGTTACATCTTCAACACTACTGCTTTTATGAATCACAGCCCCTAATTCATCGATAGTTGTAAGGGCTTTATTATAATGCTCGTGAGGAATACGGATAACCATTATAATCCCATCTAGTTGCTCTTGAGTCACAGGGTCATAGCCATTTCTATACTGCTCCATACTTTCAATATACCCATCATGAGACTCCACAAAGTTTTGTACCCGCAAGACTAAAGGATCTATTTTTTGCCTTACTTCTACACGCCTAGTCGCTCTATAAATAAGCTTCTGGGCTTTATTTTTTCTTGGGGCACTTTCATCAAAACCTATATCCCCGGCGTCTTCATCCATGTCAAAGGCCTCTTCCTCTGCCCAGTCCCCATCCATGTCAAAGGCCTCTTCATTTTTCATGTCTTCATTCATAGAATTTCCTACATTTGGTGCACTCTCTGGTGCACTGCTTTTTGCACCACATCCTGTGATAAAAATACCAAGTAAAAGCAAGGTTAGTAAAATCATTTTATTTCTTTTCATTACAATTCCCCCTCCTATATTACATATTGTAATCATTTTACTCTTTAGACGTTGTTTCCCTAAGATTAGTTCCTTTTTATTATAACTTAAAGTTATTAGGTAGCATAGTCTGATTTTTACCAGTTATTTTTTCAAAGTCTTTCGTAAAATCATTAACCGCTTGATCTGTCAGTGGATGATATAATAACTGCTCTAACATTTCTGGTGCTGCCGTTATAGCCGATGCCCCCGCTTCAGCCATTCTTAAAATTTGATCCACGTTTTTAAAACTAGCCCCTAAAACCTGACCATTTGTACTGCTTTGGGATAAAATATGATGAATACTAATCGCTACCCCTACGCCATCTGATCCAATCATATCAAGCCGGTTAACATAAGGGGCTAGCCACCTTGCCCCTGCTTTTGCCGCCATTAGTGCTTGCATAGGGGTATAAATAGCTGTTGCCGTTATATTAGCTCTCTTCTCATTTAAAATCATCATGGCTTTAATACCCTCTTCTATAACAGGTATCTTAATAAATAAATCTGTTCCCAGTATCTCCCGCATATGTTTTGCTTCTTGCACCATCTCTTCTGCCTTTATAGAAATAACTTGTGCATGCAATGTCATCTTGTCTGGTAACAATGCCCTGATCATTTTCAATTGCTCCATTGGATTATTACCTTCCCTTGATAACA
>DUUM01000247.1 GCA_012841565.1 Candidatus Epulonipiscium sp.
AGCTAAGAGAGCCCTCACGACACTTGTTTTGCCCACCTAATGCGGCATCAACACTGTGTTATCCACCTATATTTATTTGCCACAACATTTCTTATATTTCTTACCACTACCACAATCACAAGGTTCATTACGTCCAATTTTCTTTTCGTTAACGACAATCTTAGAGCGATTATAGTCTTTTTTAATTTCTTTTCGTTTTTCTTGTGATAAAATCTCATTCCACTGCTCTAAGTTATACAACCACTCTGCATTAGCATCAAGCATATTTAAGTAAAGTCTTTCATAATCTATCTCAAAATGTACTTCTGAATCTGCCGTTAAAGTTTCTAACTCATATTTGTATTTTATACTATCATTAATACCATCTACAAAACCTAAAAATTCAACATCATCCATTTCAAACTTTTTACCAAGCTCTGAAATTTTACCTTTGATAACTTCATCTCTGTTTGAAAGAATATAATCATAAACAGCTTTTTCTTTCATTAAGTACTCTTCTACGATGTTCTTGTAATCTTCCTCTGAGTTGCTATCTTCACCGTATTTATCCCATTGTTCATATAATGTCATTTGTTTATTCCTTTCTCGTAACCTGTTTTTCATTTTGTTTCCATGTACTATTATACATAGTCTATTTTTAAATTACTACTACAAATTTCTATGCTAAACCTAAAAACTCTCTTATTACTTTAGGCATTTTAGTTTTATCACATACTATATTATGCTCTATTTTTCGGTTTTCAAGTCCATTAATTCCTGCTGGAATTGTGCCACCTATTAATTCATTCATTTTATCTACTAACGCAAACTCATTAATACCCTTGTATGCTTCAGGATCTAAGGAATCCATTACACTGCTTGGGAATTTATAAGGACTTGCTGTAGAAACAATTATACTAACCGTATGATCATTTGTTTCTTTCTTGTAGTTCTTATAAACGGCATAAGCGACCGCTGTATGCGTATCCATTAAATAACCTGTCGATTCATATACTTCTTTAATAACCTGCTGCGTTTCTTGATCATCTGCATACCCACCATAAAAATCAGACAGATTCTCTTGCATCTCACTACTTATGTTATATTTTCCCTCAGCTTGAAGCTGCTTCATAAGCGCTGTCGTCTCATCTGAATCATCATTAGAAACAATATATAATAATCTTTCTAAGTTACTAGAAATCAAAATATCCATTGATGGTGACATTGTAATATGGAAATCCCTATTTCTATCATAGCTACCATCTTTAAGGAAATCATATATTACTTTATTATTGTTAGATGCACAAATTAAGTTTCCAATAGGAAGTCCCATTTGCTTTGCATAGTATGCTGCAAGTATGTTTCCGAAGTTTCCTGTAGGCACAACAACGTTCATTGTATCTCCTACTTGGAGTGATCCATCTTTCATAAGCTGAGAATAGGCATGAAAGTAATAGACTATTTGTGGCACAAGTCGTCCTATGTTGATAGAATTAGCTGATGAAAACACATAACCATTTTGATCTAATTCATCTCTAAATTCTAAATCTGCAAATATATTTTTAACCCCTGTTTGAGCATCATCAAAATTACCTTTAATACCTATAACACATGTGTTTTCGCCTTCTTGTGTAACCATTTGACGCTTTTGGATTTCACTTACACCTTCTTGTGGGAAAAACACAATAATCTTTGTTCCTGTTATGTTAGCAAATCCTTCAAGGGCTGCCTTACCAGTATCTCCTGATGTCGCTGTTAATATTACAACTTCCTTATCTAATTTAGCATTTTTAGCTGCGCTCATCATGAGGTATGGCAAAATGGAAAGCGCCATATCTTTAAATGCTAATGTTGGGCCGTGAAAAAGTTCTAAAAACTTTAAGTCTCCTGCACTATAAATAGGTGCTATAACAGGCGTATCAAACTTGGAATCATATGCGCCATCAATACAGCTTTGCAAATCCTCTTTAGGAAAGTCTCCAAAGTACTGTTTCATAATGCTATAAGCCAATTCTTTATAGTCCATTTCTTTCATTTCGTCTAGGGAAAAATCCATTTCCGGGATATATTCTGGTACAAAAAGTCCACCATCATCGGCAATCCCCTTTAGTATTGCTTCTGCCGCCGTTATATTTTCAACGCCACCTCTTGTACTTCTATATGTAATCATTTGTACTCCTCCTCAGATACTTTTTTATTCCTTATTGATTATACCACATTATATATGGATATTTCACTATATTTCAACTTTTTTCTAATGTTCTTTACTCTATTATGGAATGTATCAGGTACTCATTTCAAATGTAAATCTTTCCAGTTATAGCATTTTTCGATCTTTTTTTTATAGTTAAAAGACAGGATAATATTTAATCTTCTATTTTTTTCGACCTGTATGTAACACAAATTCTAGTCTTTGCATAATCTATAGTAGAGATTTCTCTTATGGCACACGCCTTATAAGTCTCAAATATATTGATTAATATTAATTTTAGGAGGTATTTGTATGACACGCTCTCTAAGAGATAGTTTATGTGACCTTGTTAATCAAAAGGTAATTATTTATGCTGGTAATCTCAAATATTGTGTTGTTATTACACAAGTTTGTGAGTGCTATTTAAAGGCAATCGAAATGGGCACAGGATATGTAAAAATATTTAACCTAGATCGTATTGACTATGTTGAAGATTTCTACTCTTAGGTCTTTCTACTAAATAGCAGATGTATGATTTATTAGATTTTATAAAGGAGGATTTTTTATGAGCTGTAATTGTAGTGGTGATAGATTTTTTACTCGTCCTATAAATGATAGTGGCGTAGGATCAAATGGTTGTGGCAATAATCGTAGAAATGAAGTTATAGATAGCGAATTTGATCAAACACGTGGTTGCAGATGTAATGTTGATTGTAGATGTGGCGGGTGCGGATGCCATAGTTGCAGATGTACTGCAAAATCCGTTATTCCAGGTTGCTGCACAGGTGGCGTAGCTGGCGCTACCCTTAAAGATGGTCTTTGCCAATTTGTAAACCGTAAAGTTTTAATTCGTGTTGGATGCCAGACTTTATGTGTTGTCATTGCTGAAGTATGCGATTTTGTTTTAAAAGCAATTTGCCCAAAAACAGGCAAAGTATTCTACTTCAACTTAGATCGTATCGTTGATGTTCAGGATATCTATTCATAAGATATGAAAACAAAAAAGACATGGCGCCTAGTATTGGTGTCATGTCTTTCCTTTAGATAATATATCCATATATTATTTTTCGTATACACTACGTTTAAGTGCCCCTATAAATGGCAGGTTTCTATAGTGCTCAGCATAATCAATCCCGTATCCTACTATAAATTCATCTGGGACTTCAAACCCTACATAATCAAGTTCGATATTCTTTTTTCTTCTTGCTGGTTTATCCAAAAGTGTACATATCTTTACTGATGCTGGTCCGCGAGCTTTTAATATTTCTTTTATGTATGCAAGGGTTAACCCTGTGTCCACAATATCTTCTACAATTAAAACATGTTTTCCTTCAATACTATGTTGTAAGTCTTTTACAATACGAACAACCCCTGATGATTCTGTAGAAGTTCCGTAACTTGAAACGACCATATAATCGATTTGTAGTGGTAAGTCTATTTCTCTTATTAAGTCACTCATAAAAATACTTGACCCTTTTAAAATTCCTACTACTAATATTTCCTTCCCTTTATAATCCTTTGTTATTTCTTCTCCTATTTGGATATTCTTAGTATCTAACTCTTCCTCTGATATTAAAACCTTCTCTACATCGTTTCTCATGCTGCACCTCATTTTAGTTTAAATTCTTAGATTAATTTCTTACATTAAATTTTATATTCAAAGCCGCACTAAAATGATGTACGGCTTTTTCAATTATATTATCTTGTGTCTGTCATTTGGCGCCACCCAGAATCCCTAGCTACCTGATTTTCAAATTTTGGGATTGTCATTTTTTCATTAGTGGCATATGCCTCTTGTACATCTCTTTCATATCTGGGTATTTTTTGAGCCTCTGTATCTTCAAATATATTATGATTTTGCACTTCTTTTCTGCTTGACATAATATCATCCTTTCTATTTGTAAGATACCCTTAGTCTTTACTATTTCTATCTTTATATTCCTGTAGAAAGGTTTATAATTTTCTAAATTCTGGTTTTCGATTATTAAAAGTCGTAAAATATTCAAATCCTGCTTCTTTTAATAAACTTCTGGCATACTCATGGTCGGCCCCAATATCCCTTGGCGTATGGGCATCGGATCCTATGGTGATAATCTCGCCGCCTAATTCTTTATACCTTTTTATAATATCAAGTCTAGGGTGCATGTGCCCCACACCATAGCGTAGGCCTGATGTGTTCATCTCAATCCCTTTATGGTTACTAATGAGTATTTTTAAAATATCGTCAATGATCTCTTTATAGTCTAGATAGTTTAAATCATGGTTTGGATAATTACCATATCTGCAAATAAAGTCTAAATGGCCAATGACATCAAAGTTTTTAAACTCACTAATACAATCTTTAACAGCTTGAAAGTATTGTGTAAAGGCGTCCTTTTTTGTTTTGTTGGCAAAAAAACTACCAAAATAAAAATCTTCTCCTTCTTGTGAGTGCATAGAACAAATAACAAATTCAAATGGATTATCCTGAATAAATTTATCGAGAACATCCTTTCCTCTTGCTTCATATCCTATTTCAGCACCTAATTTTAAATTTATTTGATTTTTATATTTTTCTTTTATGGTGTTAAAGTGCTTTATATAGTCACTTAGGTCTGTTTCCAAAAAATATTTTTCTTCTGGCGCTAGTGATTCATGATGATCTGTAATAACCATTTCACTAAATCCTAGTGATATGGCCTGTTTTACTTGATCTTCCATAGGCGCCATACTATCTAATGATAATTCTGTGTGTGTATGATAATCTGCTTTATACATCGCAAAAACCTCCTTATAACTTATACCCTTTATTTATCTTGCCTAACTGCATCTATAGCTGCTACATAAGCTGATGACCAGGCCCATTGCAAATTAAATCCTCCGCAGTCCCCATCAATATCTAATAGCTCTCCAATAATATATAATCCCTGGACCTTCTTAGATTGAAGTGTCTTTGGACATACCTCATCTGTATTAATACCCCCAGCCATTACTTGGGCACTAGTCCATGAACGGGTTCCAGTAGCCGTAAACTGCCATGACTTAAGTACCTTAACTAAAGCCGTTATCTGTTGCGGCGACAGGCTACTACAGCGCCTTTTAATATCATTTAGATTTGCCTCTTTTAAAATTTCCGGAATGAGTTTTTTATTAATAATGCCTATTAAAAATGCTTCTAGGGACCTTTGGGGTTGATAAGCCATACGCATTTGAATAATGACTTCTATCTCCTCTAAAGTATAATCTGGAAATAAATCTAGTTCAACTTTACACGTATTATTTCGGACTTCCTCAGCACTTACTATTCGACTAATTTGAAGAACTGGTGGCCCTGAAATACCATCTTCCGTAAAAAGTATTTCCCCTAATTCTTCTCGGGTATCTACGTCACTCATTACCCTTACTCTCCCTTGTATTTTAACGCCTTTAACTCTCTTTACAATAGGCGTATCTAATATAATTTGTACCAAAGACGGGAAGGGTGTAACAACTTTATGTCCAACCTTGACCAGGATTGGTAACCCGCTACCATTAGACCCTAGATTAGGCGTTGCCTTGCCACCTGTAGCCATAATGACTTTATCACCGTAGTAGGTGGTGTCATCCTTGCACTTTAAAGTAAAGCTCTTTTTACCTTTAGATAGGTCCTCTACTTCTTTGTCCACTAAGACCTCAATAAAGCACTCTTCCTTATTTAGCCTGTCAATCTCCATACGCATGACATCTAATACACTACCCGCTTGGTCTGAAAAAGGGAATACTTTGCCCCCACTCTCAACCTTATGACTAATGCCTAGCTCTTCAAAAAACTGTATGGCCATATTAGGATCAAAAGCCGTAAGAGCTCCCAATGCAAATTTAGGGTTTGTGCCGTGGAAATTCCGGATATTACAGTCTATATTGGTTAGGTTACATCTGCCATTCCCTGTTGCCAATATTTTTTTCCCGATTCGATTTGTTCTTTCTAAAATAGTAACCCTAGCCCCTTCTCTAGCTGCAACTATTGCTGCTAATAATCCTGAGGCTCCTCCCCCTACAACAAGTACTCTTTCCATCATTATATCCTTCCTAATAACAACTACCATTAATATTATTATATCTTATTCATCATATTCTTGTAAAATCATATACACCTGATTTGCATCTTCTAGGATAGCCTCTTTTTGTTCTTGGGTAATTGGAATGCCCTTTTCTAGAATACTTTCTAATATATCCGAGAGGTCATGCTGTTCTAGCCCTGTTTCTTTATAGAAAATCTTATACCCACTTTGCTCAGTTGATATAACAATGTTTCCTTCATGGATTGTTAAAATATAATTGGGCTCTGTTTGCCGTTCTATGGTTCTTGTTAGGATTACCTCATCCTCTTCATACTTAGTAATAATATAGTCTGGGAATATCTTCCCTAGTTCTGGTTGGGTATAATCTAACCAGTTGATGCCTTCATACCGATCTGTTTGGGTTATAAAACCAAATTGGTCTATGATTTCAATGATTATGTTAGTGCTGGCTTTAATCCTAAGTATATCTTGAGCCATTACAGTTTGATCTGGTATCTGCTCTAGTATCTGATTGGGTGTTTCATCCGAAGCTTGTATAAGCTGATTACTCTCTAATGGTTTCTGTGTTATGTCCGTTTGCTTAAATCCAATATAAAACATATAAATAAAAAGTGCAATTATAAAAAATACGGCCATTGCACCGAGTAATAAAAGTCGATACTCTTTTTTATTAAACATTTGTTCCTCCTTGTTATTTAGGGTGTTAAATACTTTATCTAATAGTATTAACACTTTTTGTTTATTTTAAACAAAATACCTAAAAACAAGAATAAGTTTTTATAGACTAATCATTAAAGATTCCTTTTTTCTGTAATAAATCAATGAGCTTAGTGCCACCCGGTATCATTTGAAGCTCTGTTGGTGTTAAAGCGTTAAACTTTATAGCTGCAACGCCATATACCATAATAGCTATAGGGACAAGAACGACAATCTGAATAAAAGAGCTGGTTGTTATTTTTGATAGTAATAAATACCCTACCAAAGTTACAAGGCCCATAGCAAAAGATATTAAAGCTGGCTTTATAAATACATCTATTTTATCAATTATCAGGCCAGTTAACTTAATAACAGATCTTAAGTTTAAAAAGGAAAAAATCAAATAACAAGCAATTGTACTATAGATAATGGCATGTATATTAATGGCAGGCACGGATAACAAAATCAGATTTAATCCTATCTTTACGGCGCAGGCAATTAGGGCATGAATAGTGGGTAAATGCTGTTTTCCCATTCCCTGTAAAATACCTGTACATATTTGTGAAATAGTAATAAATATAATTGCAATTGTACCTAATTGCAGTAAAGATGCCCCGTCTGGCTGAGATCTAAACAATAATTTTATAATTGGATTTGCAAGTATAGCCATTCCTATAGCTGCTGGAAATGCAAAAAGCATTCCTATTTTCATCACAAGTTGTGTTTTTTCCCTTACATCATCGTAATTTTTAATTGCCATAGAATAAGAAATAGCTGGCGTTGCCGCTGTTGACAACGAAATAATAAGAGAAATAGGCACACTTACCAACGTTAAGTACTTCAGTGAATACTGACCTTTAAGCATATCCGCAATCCGAACAGGGGATAGGCCTGTTATATTGCTAATGCCGATATAACTCTCTTGCCCATTTTTAAGCATCTGGTCAATAACTGCTGGTAGCCTGTTATTAATCATTTTTAAATCAATTGTAGATGTTAGGCTAAACACCGCTGTTCCCATTAAAATAGGGAGGGTCGTTATAAGTATCTTCTTAAAAACATGCCAATTAGATTCATACTCATACTCTTTACTCTTTTTTATTTTCTTTTTAATATTTGGGCTGACGAGCCAGTATACAAACAGTATAAATATAAATCCTGAAAGGGCACCAATACCTGTCCCTAATGTGCTACCAAGTACGGCTTTTTCAAGGCCTTTACCCACAAAGGCATATGCAAGTATAACACTAAATGCTGCATTAAATAGCTGTTCTATAACCTGTGAAATAGCTGTTGGTGCCATTGCATTTAATCCTTGAAAATAACCTCTAAAGGAAGACATTAGGACAACGATTAAAACCGTAGGGGCTAGAGATCTCATTGCATCTACAGTTCTTGGTGAGCCCATAATATTTGCAATATTAGCTGCAAACACCCACATAATAATGGAAAGAATTCCCCCAAATATCCCTGAATAGATCATTGAAATTTTAAAAACCCGGTGAGCGTCTTTATAGGCACCCTTTGCTGTCCGTTCTGCTACTAATTTAGAAATAGCAGTGGGCAACCCATAAGCAGATAATGTAATTAAAACGGTATAAACTTGAAAGGCATCCCCATATAATCCATTTCCTTCATCTCCTAAAACCTTTGTTAGGGGAATTCTATAAATCAAACCAATAATTTTCGTTATAAAAGTTGCAAATGCAAGAATTGCTGCACCTTTGACAAAACCCGACCCTGCTTTTTTCTTAGCCATACGACACCTCTTATTTTTTGTTTAATTTGCTCTATTGTATCACAAAAACCCTAAGTATCCAATTGATTATATCGTCTTATGGATCTGTTAATAACTTATTTACTATTCTGTAAATTGTCCACAGCTTTTTTATAGTTATACACAACTTGTGAGTTTATTAAGGTTAAGCCTTTACTAAAGTGTGTATATCTTAGTATAATGTAAAGATATAGTTGTTCGACAGGAGGAATATAAAATGAATAATCAAAGTAAACACTTTTTACACGGAGGAGATCTTGATTCTATTTCTAATGCATACGGGATATCTCGTAGTGAAATTATAGATTTTAGCGGTAACATTAACCCCCTTGGTATTTCTACACTTGCCAAAGAAGAAATCGCCAAAAATTTAGACCTTATTTCCACATATCCCGACAGAAATTATAATTCACTGTGCCGAGGTATTTCAAATTATGTGGGCGTAGATTCTGAGCATATTATCGTAGGCAACGGCTCTACTGAGCTCATTTCTCTCATGATCCAAATGAAAAAACCTAAGGAACTTTTAATTATTGGCCCTACTTATTCTGAATATGAAAGGGAGGCATCTCTTGCTAGAAGCCATGTTCAGTACTTTCGCTTAAAAGAGGATAGAGACTTTAATATTGATGTCCAGGATTTAATCAGCCAGCTCACAACTGATATTGATATGCTGATTATTTGTAATCCTAACAATCCCACCAGTACATGTATCCGTACACCAGAGCTTAAAATAATACTCGATCAATGCAAAGAAAATAACATTTTTGTTATGATTGATGAAACTTATGTAGAATTTGTAGAAAATATAGAATCTGTAACGGCTACATCTTTAATTCCAGATTATGATAATCTACTTATTTTAAGAGGAATTTCTAAGTTCTTTTCAGCACCGGGGCTTCGCCTTGGATATGGTATGTCTTCTAACATAGACCTACTGTCTCATATGAATAGCCACAAAAACCCGTGGACAATTAATATTTTAGCTAGCTTTGGGACTGAAGTTATGCTACAGGATTTAGCCTATATTAACCAAACAAAGAATTTATTTAACGAACAAAGAAACTTCATTTACAAAGAGCTTCTTTCTTTTAAGAATATAAAAGTCTATAAACCTGAAGCAAACTTTGTGCTTTTTAAATTATTAGATCCTAGTATAAAGGGACATGATATTTTTGATAAGATGTTACAACAGAAAATGTTACTTAGAGATGCCAGTAGTTTCCCATTTTTAAACGAAAGATTCCTACGATTTTGTTTTTTATTGCCTGATCAGAATAAAACTTTACTTGAGGCACTTAAAATGGAATTAAATGATTAAAAAACAACCCTTCTTATAAATTTATAAGAGGGTTGTTTTTTAATTTTATTCTGGTAGTTTATTCTGGTAGTTCTATTTGCTCATCGTCTTCATCGGGAACGATTACTTCTACGTGCTCAACTTCGTAATCTTCTAAGTCTTCATCATACTCAAAATCTGCGTCATCGAAGTCTTCATCATCAAAATACTCAAAATAATCTTCCATATCTCTTTGTCTCTTGTTATAAACCCATAATGATATAGCAATTAATGAGCAGACAACAGAAACTCCTACTCCAACCCAAATCCATTTAGATTGTTTGTCCTTCTTACGCATAAACCCTTTTACTTCATCCATTGTTAGTGGCATATCTTTCATCCATCTTTTCATGATATGTGCTCCCTTCACTTATTTTTTTACCTTAATTCATTATATCAAGAATATTTCTTAAACACAACTAAATCTGCATGTTTCTCTACTTATTCCCTCTTTCCTTACATTTTGGTTACTTAATATGATTTACGTTGTATGGTGTTACTTGATATACATAGTAGTTTAACCAATTAGAGAATAAAATATAGGCATGTGAGCGCCAATTTACTACAGGATTTTTTAAATCATCATTATTTTCATAGTAATTTTTAGGAGAATCAATAGGGAGGTCTTTTGATAAGTCCCTTTTGTATTCTTTGTCTAGGGTTCTACGATCATATTCTGCATGACCTGTAGAAAAAACTTGCCTGCCATCTTCTGAAATAATAAATGCAACACCAGATTCTTCCGAGCTTAATAAGATTTTTAGTGTTTTAATCTTTTCTATGTCTTCCTGCCTTACTTCTGAGTGCCTAGAATGGGGAATCCATACCTGATCATCAAGGCCTTGTAATATTTTTTCATGCCCATATTTATCGTGTGGAAATACACCAAATAATTTTTCTTCTAAGGGATATTTTTTAATCCCATAATGATAATACAGCGCAGCTTGAGCACCCCAACAAATATGAAGCGTTGATGTTACATGTGTCTTTGTCCATTCCATAATATCACTGAGCTCTTCCCAGTATGCAACATCTTCAAACGCCATCATTTCTACTGGAGCCCCTGTAATAATCATTCCATCAAACTTCTTGCCTTTTACTTCTGGAAATGTTTTGTAAAACTGCTGTAAATGTTCTGGTGCTGTGTTTTTTGATTCATGGGACATGGGATGTAAAAACGTTACTTCCATTTGAAGCGGTGTGTTACTCAGTAATCTTAAAAGTTGCACTTCTGTATCTTGTTTAACAGGCATTAAATTTAATATCAGTATATTAAGTTCACGGATATCTTGTTTAGCCGCACGATCTTCTTTCATGACAAAAATTTGTTCTCTTTCTAAAATCTCAATGGCTGGTAAATTGTTAGCTACTTTAACCGGCATGGGGTTTCCTCCTCTTTGATCTTCGTTGGATATATTTTACCTTATATAAGGGAGGTTGTAAACATTTCCTTACTAATGGTATAATAAACTCACATAATAAATATAAAAAGGTGGTTCTATGAAAACATTTGATTTAATTGCTACATCGACCTTTGGGATAGAGGCAATTGTTCGCCGTGAAGTAGAAGATTTGGGATATGAAGTTAAGCAGGTTTCTGATGGTAAAGTTACTTATACAACAGATGTTGAAGGAATAATTTTATCTAATTTATGGCTTAGAAGTGCTGACCGCGTCAGGCTTAAAATGGGTGAATTTAAGGCAACTACTTTTGAGCAGTTGTTTAATCTTACTAAAGAATTACCATGGGAAGAATGGATTACGGCTGATGCTAAATTTACTGTCACTGGTAAATCAGTAAAATCAGGCCTATTTAGCGTGTCTGATTGCCAGGCTATTGTAAAAAAATCCATCGTTACAAGACTAAGTAAGCATTACAATATCCAGTGGTTCCCTGAAACTGGACCTGAGTATACGGTACAAGTGTCTATTTTAAAGGATATTGTAACCCTCACAATTGATACAACTGGAAGCCAAGGCCTCCACAAACGTGGGTACAGACAAAAACAAGGAGGGGCCCCTTTAAAGGAAACCTTGGCAGCTGCCCTTGTACAAATTAGTTATTGGAATAAAGACCGGGTATTATACGATCCTTTTTGTGGATCTGGAACACTGCCTATTGAGGCTGCTATGATTGCTAGAAACATCGCACCAGGCCTTAACCGGGAATTTGCTTGTTCCAAATGGTCACAACTAGGTGATCAGTTATGGAAAGAGTTAAGACAAGAGGCCTACAAAAGTATTGATTTAGAAACAAAAGTTGAAATTCACGGCTCAGATATTGATCGTCATGCTATTTCTGTTGCCCAGGAAAATGCTGAGGCAGCGGGTGTAGATGATTGTATCTCCTTTTTTGTAAAGTCTGTTCATAAGGCTGAGCTTCCACGCTCACCCTATGGCGTGATTATTACCAACCCGCCTTATGGCGAGCGCCTAAGCGATGAGGAACAAGTCAAAGGACTCCATAACTCACTTGCAAATATGGTAAATTCTGATCCAACCTGGTCTTTATACGCCATTACATCGGCCACTTCCTTTGAATCCGATTTAGGCAAAAAAGCTAGTAAAGTACGCAAGCTATTTAATGGCCGAATTGCCGTTAACCTGTACCAATACTTCGGTCCACGTCCACCAAGGGCTTAGCCCATTGCTGGCATACAAAAAACTCCCTCTGATCACGATCAGAGGGAGTTTTAAACATATTCCAACTTATTATCATACTTCCTAATAAAACACACCAACACCTGGTCCTAATGGCAACCCAATCATATACCAAACCACAAGTAAGATTGTCCATCCTATTAGAAACGCAATGGAATAAGGAACCATAACTGTAATTAATGTGCCTATTCCAGACTTTTTGTCATACTTCTCTGCAAAAGCAACGATTAATGCAAAATAACTCATGAGTGGTGAAATAATATTCGTCACGGAGTCCCCAATCCTATAAGCCATTTGTACAAGTGCAGGTGAGTTTCCTAAATTCATTAGCATAGGAACAAATACAGGTGCCATAATAGCCCATTTTGCTGACGCAGATCCCATAAAAAGATTAATAAAGGCTGTTAGTAGTACAAATGAAACAATAAGCGGTATTCCTGTAAAGCCAATGCCATCTAAAAAGTTAGCACCCTTAACTGCTATAACAATTCCCATATTAGTATAACTAAAATATTGAACAAATTGAGCTGCAAAGAAAACTAAAACAATATAACCGCCCATAGTGGCCATACTTTTACCCATTAAGTCTACGACATCTTTATCATTTTTAACCGTGCCACTTCCTATTCCGTATGCAACCCCTGGCACAAAGAAAAATAGTGATATAATAACCACAATTGAATCCATAAATGGTGACTTTAATATTTCATTGGTTTCTGGATTTCTTAAAATACCATTTGGTAATAAAGTAATGACTACTAAAACTAAAAACAATAGTGCTGCTATACCTGCAAACTTTAACCCTCTTGCTTGCCCAGTTGTAATTTCTGATAGGTTAGCCTTCTCACTACCTGTGTACTCACCAAGTTTTGGTTCTACAATTTTTTCTGTTACAAAAGTACCAATGATTGTCACTAAAAATGTAGAAGCAATGATAAAATACCAGTTGTCTGCGGTCCCTACAGAAGCTGTTGCTGAAACAAGCCTTGCAGCTTCTGTCGTAATGCCTCCTAACAAGGCATCTGTTGGTCCAGCCAGTAAGTTTGCACTAAACCCTCCAGATACACCAGCAAAAGCTGCTGCCAGTCCTGCCATTGGATGCCTACCAAAGCTTAAGAAAACAATTGCCCCAAGTGGCACTAAAACAACGTAACCCGCATCTGAAGCAATACTGGACATAACCCCTGCAAATACCACTACAACGGTTATTAACCTTTTTGGTGTGCTCGTTACTAATTTCGTTAGTAAAGAACTTATAAGTCCCGTTCCTTCTGCAACCCCAACACCTAATAGGGCCACTAATACTGTTCCAAGTGGCGCAAAACTTGTAAAATTATTAACGGCAGATGTAAATATATATCGAATGCCCTCGGGCGTTAATAGACTTACTATAGATGCTGTCATTTCCTTAATTTCCATACTACTTCTATCTAAACCATCGTATGAAACCGAAATATTCATCTTGGCCATAACAGCTGAAAATCCTATAATAATGGCAGAAAGAATAATAAATATCGTTGCCGGATGAGGCAGTTTGTTCCCAACCCTTTCAATTGTGCTTAGTATTCCTTTTTTTGTCTTATGCTCTTTAGTCTTGTTGTTCATTTGCTTTATCCTCACCATTTCTTATTTTTTTATACCAAAACATTATACCATTTTAAATATAACATTGTGTAGTATAAAATTCAAAGCCCGGAGGCCTCCTATTTGTGTCAGGCCACAAATTATGGTTGGCCATATAAGTATTTTTAAAAACTATCTTAGCAGGCAGCAGAGACCCTGCTTATTGCATTGTCCACCTTTGTAATAGCCAAAGTTGCATTTTCTTGGGTATCCATCAGTAAATCTTTCATGCCAAGTTTTTTAATGATTACATTTGGTATGGCAATCCTATTATCCTGGTACTCATTACTTCCAGCTTGTATATCTATAAAAACAAATGTATCCTCATCTGACTCTGGCTCTCCATATACATGGTGCTTAAAAGCCCCCATACCACCACTAGGCCATGATTCATTAGCTTTATCTGGTCGTTCATCTTATATATATAACTTTCCTCCCTCAACAGCAATCTTGGAGTAATGGTTTACAAATTCACTTCCTGCAGCTGTTTCCATTATCTTTCGAGCTAATTCAGTGCCTCCTGTAAGACCTCTTATATCAACTTCCATAACAGGATTATCTTTACCTAAACCCGATATATCTGGTTCCCAATCTATAAACTTAATACTATAAGCCTTCGTACAGGTACAACAAGTATAGTTGGTACCTTTACCAACTAAGTTAGCCATATCCTTCGCCGAGTTAATATTACTAAAATCAATAACGGCACTTGCGTACGAGACACCGTCTTTTTCATATTTCTCTGTTGTTCCACCGTCTGGTGTAATATGTTGAACATCCTCTGCTAAAGAGCCTGTTGGGACAAAATTCCCATCCTTATCAATCTTCCCATCAAGAAGTGATTTTTTATTAAATTTCGTTTCAGTAGAGATGGAATCTAATTCCTTTATTAGCTCATTGGCTTCGTCTTGCATAGCCACTCTATCTTCAGCAGTATAAGTCCCCGTGGCTGATTGAACCGAAAGTTCACGTATGCGTTGTAAAATCTCTGACATTTCTGTTAATCCACCTTCGGCTGTTTGCACAAGAGAAATACCATCTGTACAGTTCCTAGATGCCATATTAAGCCCACGTTTTTGCGCTCTCATTTTTTCTGATATGGCTAACCCCGATGCGTCATCTGCCGCTCTATTAATTCTAAGGCCAGATGCTAATTTCTCTGAAACCTTAGCTTGATATCCCATAGTTTTATTCATAATCCTATGTGTATTGGTTGCTGCCTGATTGTTATTAATTCTCATTTAGTCACCTCATTGCTTATGTACACCACTTTAGCTGCAATACTTAATGTATAGTTTTGTATTCTGAATCCATTGTATCATAGAACAAGACTATATTGTGTATATTATAACTTTCTCATAATATAGTCACTTAGGGAAATAATATGGCACCGTAGCACATGATTCACGCTTGATTTTCTAGTAAATCTTTAGTGAATATGATATCATTATAAGTACATAATAAGACAATAATTAAAACAAAAAAGGAGAATATTAAATGGCTGAAGATAGAATAATTTGTAAAACAAATAATATATACTACTCAACAATACGGAAAGAGATGGTCCAAGGTGCTCGAACTACAGATGAAATTATAGAAATGGCAGGAGTATGTAATACTTGTGAGGGCTGCCAAGCTAATCTTGAAGGCATACTTAGCTCTGTTTGTGGTTGTCTAGACGTTTCACTTAAAGATGTCGTTGATGCTGTAAAAGGTGGTGCTGACACTGTAGAAAAGGTGGGTGTAATCACAAAGGCTGGAACTGGCCAAGATTGTGGCAGATGCCAAGCACTTATACAAAATATAATTGAACTTGGAAGATAATATGCTCCCCTTTAGGTAGCCAGTTGAAATAAAAAACCACCAGAAAGCTGGTGGTTTTTTATTCATCTTAAGAGCTTCTTCTACTAAATTACGTCCCTCCTTGTATTTTATTTATATACTATTATTCTATCTTCTAAAGGTTTGAATTCTTTCTCACCTGGATGGGATGTTGGTTTTCCAAATGGCATTTGTGCTCTTAATTTCCAGCTCTCCGGTATATTCCATTCTTTTTTTACTTCTACTTCTATAAGTTCATTATAATGTTGAAGTGATGCACCATAACCTTCCAATTCTAAAGATATCCATACATTATATTGATGCATTCCACTTGATTCTACTGACCATACTGGAAAATTATCTTTATATAGCGGGAATTGGTTCTGCAAATGTTTTACTATGCTATTATCTTCAAAGAATAACACTGTGCCATAGCCTGCACTAAATGAATTTATTTTCTCTTCAGTTGCAGGAAAATCGTCTGCAGGTACTATTTTCCTAAGTGCTTCTATGGCTATATCCCATAATTTTGTATGATGCTTATCTAATAATAATACCACCCTAGCTGTTTGTGAGTTAAATGCTGATGGTGTATGTTTAACTGCATGTTCTATGATTTCTTGAATTTTATCGTCAGATACCACTACATCTTTGCTAATTCCATAATATGATCTTCTTCCCTCTACTGCTTCATAAAAGTTTTTAGTCATGTCTTATTCCTCCATTTTTTAGTTTTTTTTCATTTCTATAATTAATACATGAGATGTATCCTTTGATTTAATTATAATATCCTCTTCTACTATTTCTAATGCATCTCTATCATTTAATAAAATATTATTAACTTCCGAACTACCTTCTATTTGTATTAAATATGCTTGTCTTCCTTTTTCTACTTTAAAATCTATTTCTTTATCTTTATCTAATTCCAATACATAAATATTTGCATCTTGATTAATTTTTATTGGTGCATCACCTTTAACACTTGATACTATTTGCAACCATTTATTTTTTCTATCTTCCCATTTAAATCTATAATCCCCGTAATTTGGAGTAAGTCCTTTTTCATCTGGAATTAACCATATCTGTAGAAACCTAGAGGTCGTATCTCCAAAATTGTGTTCACTATGAAAAATCCCTGTTCCAGCACTTATGAATTGTACATGACCTCTTGTAATAGTGTTTTTATTTCCCATATTATCGCCATGATTAAGTTCTCCATCTACAACATATGATATAATCTCCATGTCTCTATGAGGATGCATTTCAAATCCCGTATTGGATTTAACTAGATCATCATTTATTACCCTCAATGCTCCAAAATTCATATTGTCCTGATTGTAGTAGTCTGCAAAAGAAAAATGAAAGATACTTTTTAACCATCCTAAATCAGATCTACCCATATTTTTATTGTCTAATTTCCTTAACATAATGTTCCCCCCTTCAGGTTAAGTATTATTTTATATCTTATAACTATTCGATACCTAGTTACTTTTAGTTACTTTTTATATCTATATTATTGCATATAGATTTTTGTATGTCAAGTATAAATTATTTTCAAATAAAAAATCCTCTAAATAAATTAGAGGATTTTAGTTATCATTTAATTGTTATACCCACTTTTCAGCCCATTTTTGAATTTCATCCATGACTGCACTTAGTTCTTTTCCTTTTTCTGTAAGTTCATATTCGATTCTTACAGGGGTTTCTGGATAAACTTTACGTAACACTATTCCGTGGATTTCTAATTCTTTAAATCGTTCTGTAAGCATTCTTGCACTCATGTTTGGTATAGAAGCCGATATATCAGAGAATCGTTTTTGTTCGTTTAGTAAAGTTCTTATGATTAATCCAGTCCATCTTTTACCTAATAACTCAAAAGCATCTTCAAATTTTGGACACAAATGATATTTTTCCATACAATTCACCACCTATACATATTATATCATAGTTAGTATAATAAAGTAAGAACCTTATTTTAGTATACCCACTTGTATAGAAAATGCTTGCGGTATTTCTTATTAAATAAAATCTATATGAATAAACTTTCTTAGCCTTTACCTTATAGCTTTCATTTTATACAATGGTCATTGGCTAATTAACATCTTCAAAATAATCTTTAAATTCCTGATGCCCCCCTAATAATTCGCATAAAATTTATTTTTGTCTCGACGGCTATGCGCATATATATCATCTGCCGAATATCACTGTAGTTTAATTTTGTTACAAAAATCCCTTTATAAGGGACAACGCTTACAAAACCTTGGCTAAAACTTCTTTTACTTTGTTTTTTCTGTTTACTATTATGATTCCAACCGATACAAGAATTAGTCCAATAACATGAACAAATAAAATGGGTTCCTCTGGCAGAAATATAGCACTCATAATACTTCCTGTAATATTCATTTCCCGATAACAAACTTTTAAAACAGGCATGGCACTCCCCCATAAGATACAACAAATAATCGCTAAAATTGTTGTTGTTAAATGGGAAGGAGCCTTTTTTATATTCTTCATATGTATATTCCTTTCTGTTGTCTATTTCATATCTTGAAACATCATTTCATATAATGACACATTTGTATTGTACTCATTTCTGCAAGATAAATCAAGTTATCTTTGCTAATTTTTTATTTCACTATGATTCATTTATGATAATGTCCCAACTAATCGTTTATACATTTTAGTTATTTGACAATAAGGGGAAAAGAAATTATACTAAGTCAACATAATTAAAAGTGAATATTAAATTTAGGTGCCCTTATATGGGGTGAAAAGGGAATGTGGTTAAAATCCACAACAGCCCCCGCTACTGTAATTGATGCCGAGAAGGATCATGAGTCAGGAGACCTGCCTGAAATTAAGTTTAAAGAAGGGAACTAAAATGAAAAAGACAATAAAAAGACTTATGACAGCAGTGCTAACAATGGCAATCATGCTTGTTTTTGTAGCATGTACCAATACAGGGAAAGAAGCGAAAATTAAAGAGCAGACAATGAGGATTATTTCTGTAGCACCAAGTATTACCGAATTAATTTATGCATTAGGAAAAGGTGATCAGCTTGTTGGAAGGAGCGATTATTGTAATTACCCAGAGCAAGCGAGTGAGGTTCCAAGCATTGGCTCATTATCAGAACCTAATGTTGAGAAGATACTTGAATTACAACCGGATATAGTATTTGCATCCGCACACTTTAAAGAGGATATAGCAAAAAATTTAGAGGATTTGGGCATCCAGATAGTAGTGATATACAACGCTGAAGATTTTAATGGATCCTATGATTCGATTAATAGAGTAGGAGAACTCATTAATGCCAAGGATAAATCCCAGGAATTGGTTGTATCTTTAGAGAAAGAAATTGAAGCTATTAGTGAAAAAGTAAAAGAGCATGAAATGCCAAAGGTTTACTACGTTGTTGGCTTTGGGAAAGATGGAGACTACACTGCTACAGGGGATACTTTTGTAGCGCGAATGATTGAAGTGGCTGGAGGGGAAAATATAGCTAAGGATGCCACGGGTTGGAAGTATAGCTTAGAAAAAATAATAGAAGAAGACCCGGAATATATATTTATATCACAAAACTATGGAATGAAAGAAGCATTTGAACTTGCAGAAGGTTATAAGGCGTTATCAGCAGTAAAGAATAACAAGGTAATAGAAATTGATGATGACCTATTAAATAGGCAAGGACCAAGACTTGCACAGGGGGTTGAATCATTAGCCAAGATACTTCATCCTGATTTATTTAACTAAAGATAAAGGATCAATAAACTTATGATAAAGAAAAAGAGAACATTGTTTGTTGTATTGTTGGTGGCTTATGCGATATTGGCAGTTGTGGCAACTTCAATGGGAGCAGCTAACATAACAGCTTATGATGTTTTAGTAGCCATCGTACAATCAATACCCTTAATAGGAAAACATATAGATATCAATATACCTGACACGCATTTTCTTATTATATTTATGGTAAGAATGCCGAGGATTATTATGGCCAGTCTTGTTGGAATGGGCCTTGCCGTAGTTGGCGCCACATTTCAATCGTTATTTAAAAACCCTATGGCAGATCCACATATACTAGGCATATCTTCTGGTGCAGCTTTAGGGGCAGCTCTAGGAATCGTCATAAGGTTGCCAAATATAGTAGCCTCATTAAGTTTGGTGACGATATTTTCCTTTGTGGGGGCTATATCTACTACCATATTAGTTTACTCTATAGCACAGGTAAGAGGAAGATTAACAACTACAAACTTATTGCTAGCAGGAAGTGCAGTTAGCTTCTTAATGTCAGCTATGATTTCAATAATAATGGTTTTTAATCAAGAAGATGTTAATAAAATAGTATTTTGGATGATGGGAAGTTTTAATGCCTCCAGTTGGAAAGTTATTCTGATAGTGGCACCAATAATAGTGATAGGAACAGTGATTATTTATTTCTTTCACAGAGATTTGAATTTAATGCTTATAGGTGAGGATCATGCTAAAAGCCTTGGCGTTGAGACTGAAAAATTAAAGCAACTAATCATCATTATCTCATCAATGATAATTGCTGTTAGCGTTTCTTTTTCAGGAATAATTGGTTTTGTAGGATTTCTAGTACCACATATGGTGAGGATTATATTTGGACCTAGCAATAAAATTCTAATCCCCTTCTCAGCCTTAGGGGGGGCTATATTTTTGCTACTAGCAGATACTACGGCAAGGACCATTGTATCACCAGCAGAGTTACCAGTTGGCGCAGTTACCGCATTAATCGGATCCCCGTATTTCATCTATCTACTTATAAAAATGAAAGAAAGGAGTGGATAATGACATGGGAGAAAATATAAGTATAAAAAATCTTAGTTTTTCATACGACAAAAAAGTTATTTTAGATGATATAAATCTGGAATTTAATAAAGGAAATTTTTACTCTATAATTGGACCTAACGGATCAGGAAAATCCACCCTTATTAAAAACATATCAAAAACCTTAGCATCAAAGGGTATAAGTGTTTTTATAGGGGATAAAGATATTCGCACTTTAAATAATAAAACTTTAGCCAAAGTCATGGCAATAATACCTCAAACTACCATAATAGATTATGAATTTACGGTTTCTGAGATAGTAATGATGGGGAGAAGTCCACATAAAAAGAGATTTGAGGACTTTAATAGGTCAGATGAGAGAATAATAAAAAAGTATATGAAAGCTACAAGTACATGGGAATTAAAAGATAAGCTTATTACAGAACTAAGTGGTGGCGAGGCCCAGCGGGTTATAGCCGCAAGAGTTTTATGTCAAGAAACAGATATAGTATTACTTGATGAGCCTACTTCTAGTTTAGACATACAGTATCAAATAGAATTTTTAAACATATTTAGAAATTTAAAAACAGATAAAATTATTATTGCTGTACTGCATGATTTGAACTTAGCTTCTGTTTTTAGCGATGAGATTATTTTAATTAACAAGGGGCAGGTCGTAGCCAAAGGAACCCCTTGGGACGTTATAAATGAGGAAAATATAAAAAATGTATATAATATTTCGGTAAAAGTATTTGAGAACCCAATTAGTAAGTGCCCACATATAATACCTATTGTGTAGGAATTATATGTGCAGTTTGGGCTTTGTTTATAAATTCATAGTTAATTGAGTATTCTAAATAAGTCTTATATGTATTCTACTCAATTTTCAACCTATACTATAAAAAAACCCAGGAACCTAAGCTCCCGAGCTAAAATTAATAACATTCATTAAAATATTGTTTTATCATTTCCATCGCTTTCTCTTCATCTTCTCCTGTTACCTTTAAAACAACTTCATCACCATAAACTGCTCCCAAAGTCATGATACCCAAAATACTTTTTGGATTAACTTCTTTATCACCCTTGGAGAATACAATATCACTATTTATTTTATTACAAATATTTGCAAGTATTAATGATGGCCTTGCATGTAAACCTTCTTTAAATGGTATTTTAATTCTTAATTGTTTCACAATTAATTTCTCCTATTCTAACCTAAACATTTACCTATAATCTAAATTACAAGCAAGACTTATTTTACTTCATAGAGTTTCTCACCAACTGTTATGTCACCTTTTGCAAGCTCTGCAATTCCTGCATAATCATCTATATTGGTAACAATAACTGGTGTTATCAATCTATATCCTGCTGCTTTTATACCTGCCATATCAAACTCAGCAATTACATCTCCTGGCTTAATTTTATCACCATTTTGCACTTTAATATCAAAGTACTTACCTTGTAGTTGCACTGTATCTATACCAATATGAATAAGCAACTCTACGCCACTATCTGATAAAAATCCTAAAGCATGCTTTGTATCAAATACCATGGATACAGTTCCTGCAAATGGAGCAGTTACAATTCCTGTTTTAGGCTCAATCGCCACCCCATCACCAATCATTTTTTCAGAAAAAATACCATCTTTCACATCTTCAAGTAAAACTACTCTACCCTCAATCGGCGCATAAATTTCTTGAGTCTTCATAGATATTGATTGTGCTAAAAAATCGTCTAAATTACTTTTGATAATATTTACTCTTGGACCATAAATCACTTGGACGCCATTACCACTTTTCATAATTCCTGCTGCACCTGTAGATTTTAGATCTTTTTCTAGCACCTTAGACGAATCTTTTACAGTTGCTCTAAGCCTAGTTGCACAACAATCTATGTCACTAATGTTATCTTTTCCACCTAAACCTTTTACAATGGCTGCCGATATTTTTTCTTCTTTTGACATATCAGAATCATCAGATGAATCAATAGTTTCACCAGCTTGCTTTGCCTTATAGTCCGCTTTAGTATAAAGCTTTGTTCCCTCATCTTCATCTTCTCTTCCTGGTGTTTTAAGGTTTAATTTTTTAATTAAAACACTAAATACAAAGTAGTAAACTACAAAATAAACTGCACCAACTACTGGTATCCAAAACCAACTTGTCTTTGAATTACCTTGAAGTATTCCAAATAATAATAAATCAATAAATCCACCTGAGAAAGTTAAACCTACACCTACATCAAGCATATGTGCAATCATATATGCTGCACCTGTTAAAGCTGCATGTACACCAAATAATAATGGCGCAACAAATAAGAAAGAAAATTCTAACGGCTCTGTTATACCTGTTAATATAGAAGTTAATGCTGCTGATAACAAGAGTCCCCCAACTGCCTTTTTCTTAGTTGATTTTGCATTTTTATACATAGCAAGGGCTGCTCCTGGAAGGCCAAAAATCATTACTACAAATTCGCCAGAGAAAAATCTTGTTGCCATTGATGAAAAATGTGTTGTTGCTGGATCTGCAAGTTGTGCAAAGAAAATATTTTGCGCACCTTCTACAACAACCCCTGCAACTTCCATCGTTCCGCCAACTGCCGTTTGCCAAAATGGAAGATAAAACACATGATGTAAACCAAAAGGTATCAAAAGTCTCTTTATTAAACCATAAGAAAAAGTTCCTACATATCCTGATGCCATTACTAAATTACCAAGAGCATAAATACCACCTTGTACTGGTTGCCAAATATAATACATTAAAATTCCTACAAACACATATACTATAGTACTAATTATTGGAATAAATCTTGTACCACCAAAGAATGATAACCCTTGTGGAAGTTCTATTTTATAGAATTTATTATGCAGCATTGATACACCAAGACCTACAATAATCCCTCCAAATGCTCCCATCTGCATAGATGTTATGCCTAATACAGATGTTGTTGCACCACTCATCATGGCTTCTGCACCACCATGTAAATCAATCATATTTCCTATAGCTGAGTGCATAACAAGAAAAGCAATCGCTGCTGAAAGAGCTGCAACTTCTTTTTCCTTTCTAGCCATTCCAAGTGCAACACCAATAGCAAATAAAAGTGGCAGATTGTCAAATATAACACCTCCGCACGAATTCATAACAGACAGTACTACATTTAATGGGGTCCCAGGTCCCATAATGCCCGTCAATCCGTAAGTTTCTAGTGTTGTCGTATTGGTAAAAGAACTTCCCAATCCCAAAAGTAATCCAGCTACCGGTAATACTGCAATTGGCAACATAAAAGAACGTCCAACCCTTTGTAATATACCAAAAATTTTATCCTTCATTTTTTATTCCTCCTAAAGTTTTATTTATATAAAAGTGTAAATATAAAAAGACCAAAATTCAAATACACTTTTGTGTATTTGAATTTTGGTCTTGCCTGCTTTACCAGTCACAATCCACACTGTTTTTTAATTTGGAAGTCTAATTCTTTTTAAATGTAGTGTCAGAAAAACTTTTTCCTGATTTGAAATATTTTTATTTAATGTCTTATGTATATGCATTGCAACCTGATTGGCACATCCATAATCAAAAGCATATCTTTCTTTAATCATCTTTTGCAACTCAAAATCATCATCCTTTGTCACCTTATTACTAAACAATCTCTGACCAAAAAACTTTAAGTGGGTTACAAAACGATCATGATATATTGATTCCTCATCTAATTCCTTGCCATAATATTCGGTTACAATATCTAAAATTTTTTGTATAAGTTGAGTTATTTCAAAAGTATGGCTCATTTCCATATCTAATTGGGCATTAACAATATGAAGTGCTATAAACCCTACTTCATCCTTTATCAAATCTATATTTAGCTTATCACGTATTAATCCTACCGCATATTTTCCTATCTTATACTCTTTAGGATAAAATCGTTTGATTTCTATTAATAGAGGATTAGAATATTCAAGTCCTTGTTTTTTTCTTTCAATTGAAAAATTCACATGATCCGTCAATGTCAAATATATATTGTCATTTAAAGTTTTCTTAAGAGTATTTTTAGCATAATCAATGATTTCACTACAAACCGAAAAACATTCTGATGGGATTTCTCTTAATAATATTTGTAGCTTTCCTGCTGTTGATGGATTCTCAATGCGATAAATCTTTTCAACTTTATTCTCTGCTACAATATCATTTTTATTTTTTTGAAATCCAATTCCAAGACCTCGCAGTAAAATTTCTTCACCCAATTCATCTTTGGAATAAACAATATTATTATTTATAACATTTGTTATCTTATACATTAATATTTATCCTACCTCCCAGAACAGAGCAAATCATTAATATTTATCCTAAAAATAAAAAAATACCTCATATGGAATCTCTCCCTACAAGATAGTCTTGCCTGCATCACCAGTCACAATCTACAATATTAATTTCTCCATATAGTCTATCAGTTTTTTTTAAAAATGTCAATACCTTTTATAAAAAGCACCTTCAGGCTTTGTGGCTTATAGTTAAACTGCAAAGTGACCCGAAAGTGCTGAATTACCCTGGGGCTTAAAGCTATCCAAACCTAGCTATATCAAATTCTTATATTCTCTTCTTCCATCAACTATTGCATAGATAATAACAGTTTTATTTTCTTCATTCACTTTATAGAATACAAGATGCTTTTCTGCAATCACTACCCTATATCCTTGCTTTTTTAAAATAGAGTATCTTGGTATACTCCCTGAGTTGGGAAATTCTTGTAGATGATTAATAGCTCGCTCTATTTTATCCAAATATCTAAGAGCAATATCAACACTTCCTGAATCATCTGCAATATAAAATATTATATGTCTTAGCTGATCTTCAGCCTTATCTGTTCTTAGAATCTCATACATCTTCTTTCTTCCTATTCATTAAAGATTCACGAACATCATCAAAGGATTTTTGCATGGACTCTACTCTTCCATTTTGCACATCATCTTCTGCTTCTGCTAAGGTTCTGAGCAATTCTAACTCAGCTTTCATTTGCTTATAATCTTGCAATCCAAGAACTGCTGTATCACCCCGGCCATTTACAGTAATTATAACTGCTTCTCTAGTTTCTTTGCACTGCTTAGAAATTTCATTATATTTGTTTCTTAAATCTGCTGATGGTCTAATCGTTAATTCCATGACTTCACCTCTTTCTATATACTTATATGCATATTATATCATGATTTGACTATGTTGTATATCCAAAGAAGATAAATAGGACAGGCTAAATATAAAAGTACTAATCCATTTTCAACCTTCTAAAGTTATTTTGACTTGGCTTATTTCTTTATACCAGTTAAACTCTTTTTAAAAGCAAATATGACTATAGGTATAATAAATAGCGGTCTAATCTACCAACTTAAAACATTATGATGTTTATTAAATGCCCAGTTAAAGAATAAATCATTGTTAAGAAATACTAATATAAATATTACTGTGGCTATTGCAAATATCATTCCCAATACAAAATCCATCTTCTTACTCAACTAATAACCTGCCTTTATTAGAGCACTTTCGGCTCTGCAACTGTATAGCCATCAATCGTTCCATTTTTAAACACTTTATTTTCCTTAGCTTTTTTGACGATACTTGATGTAAAGTTTTCTAAACCTGATAGTTCAATCCTCTTAAACACTTCTCTTATAACATCAATCTGGGGTAGTTTTGTCTTTCTCGATATATCGCCTTGAAAATCCTTGCTTCGTATTTTACATTTTAATTCATTCAAACTTTGTATCCTCACTAGAAAGCCTATTAAAACTGGAAGTATTGCTTCCGAAGTGTGGTAAGTTGGATTTACCCTATTATCACTTAGTCTACCAAGTGTATTTTCTATCTTATAAACTTTCTTCATATATTCTAATAACTTACGTAAATAACTTTTTCTCATGGCCAACCTCCATTCTATGCTTGATATAGAATAGGGTAACCATTTATCTGTTTTTACTAAGAAAATCGGAATTTGTGACATTTATAAAAAGCACCTTCGGGCTTTGAGTTGTCTAGTTAAGCCTCAAAATGACCCAAAAGTGCTGGTAAAACAAGGCATTTCCGGAAGCTTGTAGCCTTGCTATATTTTAAATCTATATCCTGCTCCCCATACGGTTTCAATATATTGACGTCCTTCAGTATTAGCCTCAATTTTTTCTCTTATTCTTGCTATATGTACAGTTATGGTTGATGCATTTGATAAGGAATCATAGCCCCAAACCCTTTCAAATAGATCCTCTTTATTATAAACTCTATTTGGGTTTTCTACTAGAAATAAGAGCAAATCAAACTCTTTTTGAGTCAAGAAAACCTCTAGATCATCTATATAAACTCTGCGGTCTTGCTTATTGATCGATAATGATTCAACTGTTATTAACTTTGTATTAGGTGTGTGTTTAAACCTTTCATATGTTTTTATATGACTATTGACCCTGGCTACCAGTTCACCCATACCAAAAGGTTTGGTTATATAATCGTCAGCTCCCAAGTTTAATCCTTTAATCTTAAATATTTCATCGGATTTTGCAGATACAATCAGCACAGGCATTTCTTTTGTAGCTGATATTTCTCTTAGTATGTCAAAGCCGTCTTTTTTGGGTAGCATTAAATCCAAAATAATTAAATCAAAGTCTTCATTTTTAATACACTCAAGACCAGAGTTACCATCAAAAGCGCATACGACCTGGTAACCACTCATCTCTAAATAGTCTTTTTGAATCTCCGATATGCTTTTATCATCTTCAATTATCAAAATCCGTTTCACTTTATCACTCCTGCTCTTTAACCTTTTTCAGGGATATAATAATTGAGGCTCCCTGACCCTTCTCACTAATTGCCCATATTCGCCCGCCCAAACCTTCAACAATTTGTTTTGCAATTGCAAGCCCCAAACCACTTGAACCCTTAACTTCTCTTGCAGTATCAGCCCTGTAAAATCGCTCAAAAACATGGGGCAAATCCTGTTTACTGATTCCTTTTCCATTATCCTTAAATTCTATTATAACTGAGGAATTTGTTTCCCTTAATATTATTTTAAGCTGACCTGTTTGTGTCTCAATGCTTCTTTTAGCATTATCCATAATATTCTGAATCACTCGCTTAAATTTTTCAATATCTATTATAACAAAATATGTGGCTGATAATTCATTCTCAAACATTATCCTTTTATTTTCATACAAAAAGTCTTCTAAATTATCTTGGGTACAGCCCTCTATATATTTTTCAATATGAACCTTACCTTTTTCAAATGTCATTTGATTTAAATCTAGCCTAGAGTATAATAATAAATCTTCAATCATTGTATTTATCATCTTTGTTTTTTCAACGGCTTTTGATAAGTAATATTGTTTCTTTTCATCAGTATTTGCAACCCCGTCTAGAACTCCGTCTATATATCCCCTTATTGATGTTACAGGAGTTTTAAGGTCATGTGAAATGCTTGATATTAAAAACTTTCTATTGTCATCAACTTTTTGCTGATAATAAAGGGAATTTTTTAACTGAAGGCGTAATTGTTCGAAAGCAGTTCCCAGCTCTCTAATTTCTCCATATCCCTTGTCTGTAATTGCCGTTTCAAGTTCTCCAATCCTTAGCTTCTTTGTTTCCTTTGTTAAATCAATAATAGGAACTATAATGTTTTTCATATTATTTCTTTGAACAATTAAACTGGCTATAACAAAGACAATTAGAAAAGTTACAAAAACAAAAATCAGGAGTGACCTATAGTAATCACTAACATTTATAATTTCATTAAGGATTATTATCCTATAATTACTGCCATTTTCCATTGTAAAGTTTTCAACATTTATTTTGTATCTATTATTCTCATATTCATAATAATTATTTTCAATACTAAGATTCATCAGCATTTCTTTCGTCTGTAGTATGGTAAAGTCTTCGCTATTATATACAATGTTGCCGCTTTCCATTACAACAACGGCTGTTTGACCTAATCCCCCAGTAATATGGGATGTATTAAATATATTATAAAAATAGGTATATGCAAAACCCAAGCAACTAGTAATAAGAATTGTGCTTATGAGAATTAATATACTTTGTGTTGAAAATCTTTGTCTTAATTTCATACCATCATCCTAAACATCCTTTTTTTCAAAGAAGTAATAGCCTGCTGCTATTAACATTATACCGTAACCAAGCAAAATTAGAAATATCCTAAAAATCTTACTATAATTTATATAACTTCCTAATATCAATCTATGCCAATTAAAAGTAGATGTAAATAGAAAGCTTTGAATTTGTGGAAAAACTAAGCTTAATCCGTTAAGTAGTAGAAATAGGGCAATAGAAAGCATAAAGGCACTGGTTGTACCCTTTGCAATATTGGAAATCAAAACAACTACTAATGCAAAGATAAAAATTGGCATAAATGCCATCATATAAGATATTAATACTTTAAAAAGATTTGGTGTGCTTCTATTTATAATGAGTGAGGTAATAACCGAAAGGATCATAACAAAAGCTAAATTACCAATTAGAAAAGTGGCCCCTGCAAGGATTTTACCAAAAAACACCTTTACCCTTGATGCTGGCCCCGTGAGGGTCAGTTTAATGGTATGATCCGCAAATTCACCAACAAACATGTCAATACAGATAAATGCAGTAAAAAGTGGAAAAAGTGAGTAGCTTAAAATCGTCAGAACCATTATTGAAAATTCCGAGCTTCCTGTCACACGTATTCCTGCAAAGTTATTGACTAAGTACACCATAATTGCTAACACTATAACAGATAGCACTGAGAATATCAATCCTGCAGTTATCTTTTTCTTTTTTGATATTTTAAATATTTCATTTATATAAACCGCTTTAAGAATCTCCACCTAAATCAACCTCACTTAAATAATAATTCTCCAGAGAAGAATAGTTTTTTAGAATATTTTGTGTGCTATCAATCCCTAGAAGTCTTCCACCGTATAAAATTCCAACTTTATTGCATGTAAGTTCTATGTCATGTATTAAATGGCTAGAGATAAAAAATGTTGTTTTCTCCTGCTTTGACAGATTAACGATTAATTCCCTCATTTGAACCATTCCTTCAATATCTAACCCATTAAAGGGTTCATCCAAAATTATAATACTAGGATTTGATAAAATTGCCATGGCAATACCAAGTCTTTGTTTCATTCCTAAAGAATAATTTTTTATTTTTTCATTCTTATAGTTAATAAGCCCTGTAATCTTTAAGCTTTTATCAATTTGTCTATCATTCACATCATCATAAAATCGTGCGCATAATTTCATGTTTTCATAAGCTGTTAAATAGGGGAATGGGGTTACACTTTCTATAATACAACCAACGTTTTTCATTGCTTGTTCATAATCCTTTGAAATGCTATAACCATTTATTCTAACATCGCCTTTATCAGTTTTCATAAGACCGACCATAATTTTCATTGCAGTGGTTTTCCCTGATCCATTTGGTCCTAAAAAACCAAATATTTCCCCGCGGTTAATTTCTAAGTTAATATCCTGTATACCACGATTGTTTTTGTATTTTTTTGATAGATTTTCAATTATAATTGCTTTGTCCAATATTTATCCTCCTTAAAAATAACATATAGGTGCAAAAGTAAAACTTTTGCACCTTCTTAAGTTATTATTCAAATACTCTAATAAACGTGCGGTCAAATCCATCAACAGTTTCATGGGAATAGCCGCCATTTTCTTTATCTATTCTAACATTAAAAGCTATATCAATATTTGGGGAATTTGATCCATATCTATCGATAACTCCTTTTTGTTTTTCACCTTTACCATTTGTATAATTAATTATTGTATAATAATTAATTTGATCATCACTTGAGTAAAAATCAAAACTTGTTGTGGCTTCAGCTTCATATCCTTCATTATAGGTCTCATAATATTTACCTTTTATGTTGCCATTTTCAACAGAAGTTATTTCTATAAACCTTTCTCCACGCTTTTCAAAGGAATTGTTTTCTACTTTAACAATGTCATTTTTGTATTTTCCAACATATTTACTATCAAATACTTGGCCCTCTGTACTGTATGTGACTTTTTGGCCATCTAAGTTTGGAGCTTTAACAACTGTGCTATTAACATCCTTTATATCAATTGAAAACTCCAAAGAATAAATATGTTCAGTACCTTTACTATCTTGTGCGGATATACTTGCAGTAAAAATACCACTTTCTAGAATGCCTTCTTCATTTTCAATAGCCTTCCCTGATGCATCTGTAAGGTATATATTTGATTTAGGAGATGGGACATTAAAATCTTTTGCACTTCTTTCATCAAGTATACTATATTTAAAGATAAAGGAAGAAACAGCATTGGCAATAGAAGGAATTTGAGTCTCAGATAAATTTCCCACATACATTTTCTTTCCTGCGGATTCCTCCACTTGAATGGCATTTTGTAAGCTTCCCATAAAGGCATCAAGAACCTTTTCTGCATCTTTCATTTGCTCATCTTCAAATGGGTTTTCAATTATTTTACTGGTTTTATTATTGGTTTTTCGTTTCTCTGTCACTTTATAAGAGCCATCATCAGAGTTTTTGTATATACTCTGTTTTTTATCACTATACCAACTGCTTTCTCTTATTTCACCTTTTTCTAAATCCTTATTTCTTGATTCTTGAGCTTGATTCTTAATATCGTATTTTGCATTAGAGATTGATTCCATAAATACCTTGCCGTCAACTTTAAGGGATATGGTAGCCTCAGCAGTGAAGTTGTCAACTTCATTAGTTAATTTTGCCATTGTTGTCTTCACGGAATTTTTCAAGCTATAATACCCTGAGCCAAGCATAATATCTGCAAAAGCTGATGTTGTTAAAAGCGTAGCACCAAGAGCAAAAGCACATATTGTAGCAGTTTTCTTACTAAATTTCATTTTCTTTGCCTCCTATTATATAATTTACTAACATAAGCTTAAGCATTTATGTTGTTTAATTAGATTATACATTATTGACCTTGAATAACTCTAAACTAATTATTAACATTTTATTAAGTTTGGGATAGTTGGTTGCACAAATGACCTTAGGGAAAATAGTCCTTCCAGGTCATTAATTTGGTATGTACATATGGTCTTCCATTTCAGCTGAAAAATCCACATGCCCTGGGGTATCTAATAAAGTAATTTAGGATAAAAAAAGCTGACTCCTGTGCAATACAGAAATCAGCTTTTAGCTACATGGGCTTTTTATACTCTTTAAAGGGCAACGTCTAGTTTTGCACTTCTATCTCTTCAGCCACACCATCTTCTACTTCAATATCTACTATATGCCCTGCTTTTAAGCTGTTTACATTCGGTTTCTTGTTACCCTTTTCAAACTCAAAATTTGTTATCGGAAAGGGTGTGTGGATTCGAATCCCACCACCAGCACCATTTTATGGGTAGGTTTAAGCAACTATGCTTAAACCTACTTTTCTTATCTTTATGATTTAATCTAAATAATTATATTAATTCGGCCTTCTCGGCTATTTTATCCACTGGGATTCTTCCATCACCCTCACCAAACTCAATGTTTACGTGGATATGACTATCTGCATTTTTGTGGGACAAAGATACAACCGTCTCAACATGGGTTGGGGCAAGGAGATGATACTAATACGGGAAAGTATGGGGTAAATTAGTTTTGACCCCCCCTCGGCCTATTTGACCCCCCTTTTGTTTTCTACAATACTCTGAGGTACGGCAGGTTGGATTTACCCTATTATCACTTAGTCTAACAAGTGTATTTTCTACCTTATACACTTTCTTCATATATGCTAATAACATACGTAAATAACTTTTTCTCATGGTGAACCTCTATTCTATGCTTGATACAGAATAGCCTAACCATTTATCTGTTTTTTAACAAGAAGATTGGAATTTGTGACATTTATAAAAAGCACCTTCAGGCTTTGAGTTATCTAACTAAACTTCAAAGTGACCCGAAAGTGCTGAGTATCCTAGTGCTTATGTTTTAACTTTATTGGGACATTATCAAAAATGGTTGACACTAAATTTGGAAAGAACCAATAAAATGTTGACAATCCATTGGTTAAATATCATAGCCAATCCAAAAGTAATACCAATTATCTCCTAAACTCTCAGAATACATACCATACTCTGTATCATCTAACACACTATAAATGATACACATATCCTCACCTTTACTTGTGCGATGATAGAATGTAACTGTCGTCTTACTACACTCTATCACTTCGTAACCCAGCTCTTTAAATATCCTATCAAAATTATTCATTTGATGACTATCCACTAAATTACTATAAGATTTGCTAGTTAAAAACAAATCTTGTTGTTTGTTAAAACAATAGTCCTTTGCCTTAGTGAATGTTTCCTTATTTGAATTAAATTCCTTAATTATATGCTCTTTTTTTACTTTGTTTTTAACAAATAAATGTAAACATAGTATACATATTATAAACACTAATGAAATGGTCCAAAATAGCTTCTTCATATAAAATTAATTAATCCTCCTGGTTCTTCGTGTTGCTTGCTTTGCCTTCTATCAGTATTTCATGGACTTTATGAACTTTTAACTGCCTATTTTTATTTGTAATTATTCAAATTTTAGTTCTGAACGTATTAAGTTACTTAAATTGCTGTGGTAGTCTGATTACTCTTGATTTTTTATGGATAAGTTTATCAATGAAATATTGCCATTTATTTGTCGCAAAGGCTTCCAGAATCATTTCTACATCATTTGAGTATACCTGACCATTATGATACATTATACTTCCATCCACTCCCCAATTTCCCTTACTACTTGCACTAATTTCAGCATTATTGATTAATGTTTTCCCACCATTTGCTCCAGGATATGCATCCCCTAATCCTAACGTATGCCCAAACTCATGGGCAACTGTTGCTTTATACTCATACTCTTCATAATCCTCTGGTGAACGCTGATCTCTTTTATACATAGTAATTCGTCCAACTTGTGGCAATGACCAACCATCTTCCATATGTGGAATATGTTGTTCACCAAACATTCCGCCAAGATGCTCATCCCAAAATCCTGGCACTGAATTATCAATATGTATGTTGAAATATTTCTGTCCTTGTTTATCCCAGTAAGTTTCATTAGGAACATGATAT
>DUUM01000248.1 GCA_012841565.1 Candidatus Epulonipiscium sp.
ATCCAATACTTAGATACGTAGAAGTCGTGAAGTCTATTTATCTCTATTAGATGTGTTATCCACTTTCCTACTTCGTCTTTGTTTTGTGCATTCAATCAAATCATCCCTTAGCTTCTCTCCCCTTGCTTATATTTACATAACGATCCTTAGGTTTTCTTAGCCCGTCATATTCTTCTCTTGTCAATAATCTTCTGCAACCTTTATAGTTTCCCTTCAATTTATTTCCTCATTCCGTCTGCAAATGCTCTGCCTCGTGCTAACGTGTTTATACTTGGTGAGTACCGAATGAGGTATTTTATCTTTTGTTTAAATGTTAAGTAGTCTTTATATTCCCTTGTGAAGCGTATCTTATTTCTCAGCTTGGCATTTTCTCTTTGCTCTTTAAAATAATCATCTAACATATGCTTATCTAGCATTTCTTACCTCCCTTATTAACATTATAATACCTATCTTTAGACTTCTTTAGTCGATTATATTCTTCTCTCGTTAACAGTCTCTTGCAACTACCCTTAAGATAATCGCTCTTCGGTAACTTATTTTTTTTGATGCAATCCCTTAATATCTTACATCCCTTGTATGTGCTAATATGTGCGTGGAAACTATAGTCTCCTCCCACTCTTTTAACTATATAACTTCCATGTTGTTTTATAATGCTTAATTTTATTTGCAATCTTCTGCCCTCCAAGATTTTATAGACTGCTCTCCCCAGTGCCTAAGCATGCGCAATAACGCACTCTTAAACACCACTCCCAAATATTCGGTCTTTATTTTATGCCATATAGGCTTTGTATCAAATATTTCTCCGCATTAAAAAGGCACCGCATTTTTCAGCAGTGCCATCCAAGGGAGGATTTATAATTTGGGCATTGTTTCCGCCCAGCTATTATAATACTATAATATCACACCTGTTCGTAACAATGGTAACAACTTCTAATTTAGCTTACTAGATTTCCACCACTCTATAGCAACATCTCTGTGCTCCTCGTACATATAATCTCTAAACTCTTGCCATCCCATACCATCAGCCCAGTCATAGTTTTTGTTAGCAAATGCTTCATCTACATAAGGCTTGCATTTATCACAATTTCTCCAGTCATAGATGCAATCATCTTTATAGGTGGCTAGTGTGTATTTTTCACCTGCTTGGATTGTTTTATCGCAATAATCACACCTGTGCTCTTTTCTTGCTTTAACTCTGCGTGGTTCTTTCAAAGTATCCATATTATCCTCGCTTTCCGTTTAATCATTTATTTATCTTTCCTAAAATGTCTATAATATATCATTTTTGCACAACCTTCTGTTATGTTTAGTTCTCTAGCCAATCGTGGAAACGACATGCACGATACGTTTCGCAAAAACATTATTTGTCTTAACAGGCTGTCCTCTTGGCCGCTTATGTAGTTCATGATTCTTTTGCGTTGAACCTGTATTTCTGTTAGTTTTCCGCTTATAATTTCCCTTATTTCTTCTTTTTCTACCGCTAAGTCTGCCACTTTATCAGATGTCCCTCCCGATCCCTTTGGCATATCGTCTATGGTTGGACTACCTACTAGAGATTTGCACTGTAGACGGTCTAATTCTCTTTGCCACATTTTTATTTCTCCGTTGATATAATAAATCTGCTTTAACTCTTCTCTTGTCATTTCTCCCCCTTTTTATATGTCGTAAGGCTATGTAGGTCTCGATATGTAAAGCACTCTCTGCAGTTATCCACTTCACACAAAACATGATGTGGATAGAACTTTATTATCCTTGCTTTCTTTCGCTCTAAAATATTCCCCTTTAAATCTCGCAGCCTTATGTTTAATATTTGCCCTACAAAATACTTAGCCAGTGCTTTTTCTTTGTGGCTTTCTACCGTTGTGTATACTTCTTTGGGCTTTTCTACAGTCGGGCGGGGACTGTTGTAGTATTTGTTTTGATATGCCCTGATGCAGTCCTTGCACTTGTTGTATAACCCATCTTTAGATGCTTCGTTCCTATAAAAATTTTTCTGTGTTGCTGGGTAGGTTTTTCCGCAACCTTTACATTTTTTTAGTTTCATACTTTTTGTACCTCCAGTGATCGCATTTTGCTAAACACATTCCCTTTTCTTTGTTTTTACATATGGTGCATTTATCTATCCTTGCTTTGCACTTCCAGCAGGCTTGACTGCCCTCTGGTATTGCTTCGCCACACATAGTACATCTATCTACCCCATTAGTTACCCCTTTCCAGTTTCTGCTCTCCCAGTTCGCTCGCCCACTTCTTTGCTTCAATCTCCCAATATTTACACTTTTCTTTTGTATCGTGTAAACTTTTTCTTTGATCCTTGTATAGCCTCTTATAAAAATCCCGATCTATTTCCGTTGCAACTAAATCCTTGTTTGCACCAAATATCGCAAATATCGTTAATCCTAAAAATATACCTGTAAAAAATATTAGTAATTCAATCATTCTTCCACGCTCCAATCAATTTCTTTTCCGCAAATAGGACAAAATGTAAACCCTTTCATAACGAAGTCATCTTTGCAACTATCGCAGATATACCACATTGTATAGACACCATCATATTCATATTTTGTAACTGTTGTTTTTTCTTTATTACTCATCATTGTTTCTACCCCCAATCACTTTTCTATCTCCTTTATAAGTTCCCTTTCCAGCTTTTCAACAATTAACTTGTAGGCTTTTCGCTGCATTTCAAAATCTTCTTTTTTAACTTCGATATCCTTTAACTTGCCAACTTCCTGCCATTTTTATTTTACTACGCTATTTAATGGCTCTTCTCCACTTTTATAGTCTATTTCAATCGGCACTATACTCTCTGGCTTAAAAATCATTTTATATCTATATTCAGAGGCATCAGATGTCCCCAACTGTTCAACTGTATAAGTCACGTTATCACTTAGTCCCAAATAATGTTTTTGATATTCTTCAGGACCAATCTTTGCAATCACTTCAATAACCCCATCCCTGTTTATATCTATTGCGATGTTTCCAACCATCTCCATCATGTAAGTATCAGTAATCGAATTATAAAAAACCACACGTCTTATAACTCTAAATTCATCTGCATCTCTACTAATATTCTGAGATACTGTGTCTTTTGCGGTGCAGGCATTTAACGTCATGATTAACAAAAACATAAATATAATTATTTTCTTTTTCATTGCTTGGTCTCCTTTTCTTATCGCTCTACATTAACTAATCCTAGTTGTTGCCCTATTACTGTTACAAGTTCTCGTCTAACTCTAAAATATGTTCTGTC
>DUUM01000249.1 GCA_012841565.1 Candidatus Epulonipiscium sp.
CGATTGAGAATAGATGGCCAAATGATTGAATTACTACGTACTGATATTGAGGCTATTAATGCCATTACTGCAAGATTTAAGATATTGTCTAAATTAGATATAGCTGAAAGAAGGCTTCCACAAGATGGAAGGATTCAAATGTCAAAAGGTGACCAAGAAATGGATTTAAGGGTTAGTATTTTACCAACGATATATGGAGAAAAAACAGTTATTAGGATTCTTTATCGTACAGGGATGAGGCTATCTATTGAGCAGCTGGGGTTGTATCCAGATGATGAGAAAAAATTTAGGTCGATGCTTAAAGCACCTAATGGTATTATTTTAGTAACAGGACCTACAGGAAGCGGAAAATCAACAACTCTTGCTACGGCTCTTAGGGAAATAAATTCACCAAATGTTAATATTATTACGGTAGAAGATCCAGTTGAAAACATAATAGAGGGGATTAATCAAGTAGCTGTTAATGCAAGGGCAGGCCTTACATTTGCTAGTGCCTTACGTTCTATTTTACGTCAAGACCCGGATATTATTATGGTTGGAGAAATGCGTGATGTGGAAACAAGTGAAATAGCCATACGCTCAGCGATTACAGGTCACTTCGTTTTAAGCACATTACATACAAACGATTCAACAAGCTCTGTTGCACGTTTAATAGATATGGGATGTCAATCTTATATGATAGGGTCTTCTGTTAGGGGAATTATTGCGCAAAGATTAGTAAGGAAGATATGCTCCAACTGTAAAATAGCTTATAAGATAACAGATAAAGAACATAAGTTGACTAGAATACCACTTGGAACTGTTGTGTATAAAGGTAAAGGATGTCAAAGATGTAATGGAAAAGGATATACTGGTCGAATGGGAGTTTATGAAGTGTTTGTTATAGACCAACAATTACAAGAAATGATATCAAAAAATCAATTTACCTCAGAGCAACTACGTGATGAGGCAATTGAAAAGGGCATGAGGACCTTGCAAGATAATGCTCGGTGGAATGTAGTAAGAGGTTATACAACAGTTGACGAAATGCTTAGAATAACATACGAATTATAGGAGGAAGTATGGAAATAAGAGATTTGCTCTTAATGACAAAGAAAATGGAGGCATCTGATTTACATATTACAGCTGGTATTCCTCCAATGTTGCGGATTCATGGTGAATTAAAACGCCTAGAGGGTAACCCCTTAACACCGGCAGACACAGAAAGACTTGTTTACTCATTGTTTGAAGAAGATGTATTGAAAGAAAAATTTGAAGAAGCTGGGGAAGTCGATTTTGCTTATGGGAAACCTAGCCTAGGCCGTTACCGGGTGAATGCTTATAGACAACGAGGAACATGTGCATTAGCCTTACGTAATGTTGCCACAAATATTCCAACCATGGAAACCTTAGGTTTGCCATCAGAAATATTAAAAGATTTATCTCAAAACACCCGTGGATTAGTACTAGTTACAGGGCCTACAGGAAGTGGAAAATCTACAACATTAGCAACTATGATAGATTATATTAATCGAACTAGGAGATGTCACATATTAACCTTGGAAGATCCAATAGAATATTTACATAAACACAATAAAAGCATTGTAAATCAACGGGAAATAGGTATCGATACCAAAGATTATGGGATTGCCCTTAGAGCAGCCCTTCGTGAAGATCCCGATGTAATTTTAGTGGGGGAAATGCGAGATACGGAAACTATTGCAACAGCTATTACCGCTGCAGAGACAGGTCACCTTGTGCTTTCTACGCTGCACACATTAGGGGCTAGCCAAACGATTGATAGGATTATAGATGTTTTTCCACCTGCTCAACAAGAACAAATTAGAGTACAATTAGCCAACCTTTTACAAGGTGTCATGTCCCAGCAACTTTTAACACATATAGATGGAAATGGTAGGAGTGTTGCTTATGAAATTATGTTAGCCACATCAGCTATTAGTAATTTAATACGGGAAGGTAAAAGTTACCAGATTAGCTCTCATATTCAAACAAGTGGGAAAATAGGAATGCAAACAATGGATGCTAACTTAATTAAGCTATACAAAAAAGGAAAAATTACATTAGAACAAGTACTAAAGCATTCTTTTGCACCAAGGGAAGTAAAAAGAATGCTCAATCTTCTATAATTTAAGTATGGAGTGAACGATGTGGAAATATATTTATATAAAGCAAGAAAAATTGGAAGCAATAAAATTATAAAGTCAGAAGGGCAATTTGAATCAGTTGCGCATGTTAACAAACATCTAATTGATAATCAATTGGTTCCCTTATCAGTTTCGAAAAAAACTGCCTTAACATCTGATTTAAATGATTTGCCACTTTTCAGGGCCAAGATTAAGGTTCAGGATATTGTGTTTTTTTGCAAACAATTTGGAGTTATGTTGGGAGCAGGAATTAGTATAGGTGGGGCTTTAAGCATTCTAGGAGAGCAAGCACCAAATCCTACCTTAAGGAAAAAAATTAAAGAAATTGATCAAGATGTACAAAAAGGAAGCAATTTATCAACAGCTATGGGGAAACATCCAGAGTTTCCAGGCCTTTTAATTAGTATGCTTAAAAGCGGTGAGGCCTCAGGTATTATGGATAAAATAATGGAAAAAATGGCTGTTCATTTTGAAAAACAAATGAATTTAAATAGAGCTTTA
>DUUM01000250.1 GCA_012841565.1 Candidatus Epulonipiscium sp.
AAAGCAAACTTTCAATGGGAGAAAAAAAGAATTAGAAGAGGATAGGCCTTATTTTAAACTTAAAGGTCTCTCGATTCTTTTTACCTTAGGAATATTTCTAACCTTTAACATAAGACTCCATATATTAAAGAAGTTACCCATTATTATGTGGTATATTAGCAAATAAACTGTTATAATATCTACATAACATGTCATATTCTAAGGAGATGCATGAAATGTCAAAAAAGCCATTAAAACTCGGTGAACTTTTATTATTTTCAGGAAAAATAAATGAGAAACAATTACAAGAAGCTTTAGAATTACAAAAGAAGACAAGAAAAAAAATAGGTGAAGTTTTCGTTGAGGGAAACTTTATTACAGAAAACGATATGATAGAAGTACTAGAATTCCAACTGGGAATTCCTCATATTGATTTAGATAAATACAATATTAATAAGTCTGTTGTGACTTTAATTCCAGAATCCATTGTAAGACGGTATCAACTGATTGCCATAGATAAAAAAAACGACACCATTATGGTTGCTATGGTAGATCCGCTCAATATCTTTGCACTAGATGACATAAAAATGGCTATAAAATCAGAAATACAGCCTGTTATTTCTACGAGAAAAAACATCATGCAGGCAATTGATAGATTTTATAGTAAAGAAGCTACAAAAAAGGTAGTAGAAGAGTTTGAGGATAGTTTTTTACCTATGTCCATGGAGGATTTTGAAGATAGGGAGTTATTAGAGGTAACAACAGCGCCCATTGTAAGGTTATTAAATTCTTTGATTGAACAGGCCATAAAAGAAAAAGCAAGTGATATACATATAGAACCCTATGCCAGTGATATAAGGGTAAGATTTCGGATTGATGGTGATTTAAAAGAAGTTACGACACTCAATAAAACTAGTCATTCAGGAATCATTACAAGAATTAAGATTATAGGGAAAATGGATATAGCCGAAAAAAGGGTTCCCCAAGATGGCCGGGTAGAAACGAAAATTAGTGGAAGAGATGTAGATATGCGAATATCTACATTACCCACAGTCTATGGTGAAAAAATTGTTATTCGGATTCTTGACCGGTCGGGATTTATGTTTAGCAAAAAAGATATTGGATTTAATCCCTATGATTTAGAAGTTTTCGATAAAATACTTGCTCAGCCTTATGGAATGATTTTAGTGACAGGCCCTACGGGGAGCGGGAAAACGACTACACTTTATACGGTATTACAGGAATTAAATCAAATAGAAAAGAATATTATTACAATAGAAGATCCAGTGGAATATAAGCTAAAAGGAGTTAACCAAGTACAGGTTAATACAAAATCAGGACTTACCTTTGCATCGGGACTAAGGTCTATTTTAAGACAAGATCCTGACATTGTCATGATAGGAGAAATCAGGGATTCAGAAACAGCCGAAATTGCAACTCGGGCAGCAATTACAGGCCACCTGGTTCTTTCAACCCTCCATACTAATGATAGCCCTTCGTCTATTGCAAGACTAGTTGATATGGGGGTAGAGCCCTATCTAGTGTCTTCTGCAATTGTTGGAGTAGTTTCTCAGCGATTAGTAAAATTACTTTGCCCAAGATGTAAAACTTCTTATGAAGCTAGTGATATAGAAAAAAACATCTTAGGCCTTAGTAGAGATGAAAAGTTGATATTAAATAAAGCTGGTCAAGGATGTAGTTCTTGCAACAAGGGGTATAAAGGAAGAACAGCCATTCATGAACTCATGCCTATTAATGAAAAAATTAGGAATTTAATTGATAGCCGTGCTAATATCGATTTACTTAGGAATCAGGCTATAGAAGAAGGAATGACGACACTACTACAATCAGCAGCTCAGCTAGCACGAGAGGGCAAGATTTCTTATGAACAAGTACTACAAGTAGGTTTTACACTGGGATAGGAGAAATGAGATGGATATAGGAAAATTGCTTAATATAGCAACAGAAAAAAATGCATCTGATATTCATATTAGCGTTGGTATTCCACCTGTTTTAAGGGTCAATGGAGAACTAGAAATGCTAGAAAGTGAAAGGTTATCTCCAGATCATACAAAAGCCTTAGTGTATGAAATCTTAGGGGAAAAAGGGATTAGTGAGCTAGAAGAAAAAGGTGAAATAGATAGATCCTATTCTAGGGTAGGGGTTGGAAGATATAGGGTTAATGCCTACAAACAAAGGGGTTCTTATGGTTTAGCACTTCGAATTATTCCCCTAACAATCCCTAGTATTAATGAGTTAGGACTCCCGGCTGTAGTTGGAGATTTAGCCAAACTTCCAAGAGGGCTTATTTTAGTTACTGGGCCAACAGGTAGTGGTAAATCAACAACCTTAGCAGCTATGATTGATTTAATCAACAAAGAAAGAAAGTGTCATATTCTTACACTTGAAGATCCTATAGAATACCTTCATAAACATAATAAAAGCATGGTAAATCAAAGGGAAATTGGTTTGGATTCTCATTCTTTTACCAATAGCCTTAGAGCGGCTCTCCGCCAAGACCCAGATGTAATTTTAGTAGGAGAAATGAGAGATTTAGAAACTATATCCATTGCTCTTACAGCAGCAGAAACAGGCCACCTGGTATTATCTACACTGCATACCGTAGGATCGGCTAAAACAATAGATAGGGTGATTGATGTATTTCCACCCCATCAACAAGAACAGGTAAGAGTGCAGTTTGCATCCGTTATCCAGGCCATTGTATCCCAACAATTACTTGTAAAATCAGATGGAAGTGGTAGGGTAGCCGCCTTTGAGGTAATGATGGCAAACACAGCTATCAGAAATTTAATCCGGGAAGGGAAAATACATCAAATAGATACAGCTATTCAAACAGGGTCAAAATTTAAAATGCAAACAATGGATAATTCCTTATTAGATTTATATAAAAAAGGGGTTATTACGAAAGAATTGGCCTTAATGCAAGCTGTTCACCAAGACAACTTGAGAAAATATATTATTTAAGGGGGTGTGCTTATGATTTATCAATATAAAGCAATATCTCAAACAGGGGAAACGATAGAAGGGTTTTTTGAGGGCGAAAATGAAGCCGATGTATTAGCCATGTTAAAAGGCAATCGTTATATTCCTATCTCCATTAAAAAAGATATAGAAGCAGAAGCAAAAGTAGATCTATTTTCTAAACCTGTAAAGAAAAAAGACTTAGCTATATTTTGTAGGCAATTTTACACCATGCTCAATGCTGGAATGGGGATTACTTCCTGCTTGGATATATTAGGGAAACAATCTGAGAATAAAACCTTAATGAAAGCCTTGAAAATAGTTCATGAAAATGTGCAAAAAGGTGCTACATTATCCGAAAGCATGGGAAAACACACAAAGATATTTCCGCTTTTACTCATTAATATGATACAAGCCGGAGAAGTAAGTGGTAACTTAGATACCATTATGGAAAGAATGGCCCTTCATTTTGAAAAAGAAAATAAATTAGAAAGTCAGATTAAATCTGCTATGATTTACCCTATTATTTTAGCCCTAGTATCCATTGCTGTTGTTATATTTCTGCTAATAGCCGTAATGCCTACCTTTATAGGAATGTTTGAATCTAGTGGGCAAGCCTTGCCAATGCCGACACAGATCCTTATGAAGCTAAGCGGGTGGCTGACAGAGTTCTGGTATATATTTTTAGGAGGAGTAATTATCATGGTGGGAGGATTTGTGTTTTATAAAAAGACTCCAGCGGGGCAAATAACCTTGGATTTAGTTAAACTAAAGATACCTATTGTGAAAGATACCAATATCAAAATAATTACATCAAGGTTTACAAGAACATTATCGACACTCATGTCAAGTGGGATTCCTTTATTAGAATCCATAGAAATAGTAGGTAAGGTCCTAGGTAATAAAGTAGTCCAAAAGAGACTAGAAAAGTCTATTGAAGATATCCGGCAAGGGGCAACTTTATCAAGAGCCGTAAGTGACGTCTCCATATTTCCATCAATGTTAGATTCTATGATCAAAGTGGGTGAAGAATCTGGGGCACTTGACGATATACTATATAAGACAGCAGATTTTTATGATGATGAGGTAGAAGTAGCACTTCAAAGACTGACAACTCTCATGGAGCCACTAATGATAGTGGTCATGGCAGTTGTAATAGGATTTATTGTGCTAGCAATGGCCTTACCAATGTTTGATATGGTTAATACAATTTAATATTTACTTGGCAAAACTAGAGAAATCTAGTGACGCAAAGCTAGAGTCTAAAGTAATCGAAAGATAACAATGACCGTTCGGCTGCATCAATTAATAGTGTGACTATGGATTATGCAGTTTTTTAACACAAAAAATGCCATTCATAGTAACTATATAATTTAATGATTTATTTAAATAAGGGGGTGTAGAAAAAAACAGGATTTGTAACAGTATAAAAACAGTATAAAAACTAAAAATAAGGGGGAAATAAAATGTTGAAATTTAAAAATGAAAAAATGAAACAAAGAAAAGGTTTTACACTTGTTGAGTTAGTTGTTGTTATTGCTATACTTGGTATTTTAGCTGCTATTGCAGTGCCTAAGCTAGCAGGATCTAGAACATCAGCAGCAAACTCTTCACACAATGCTAACGTGTCAATTTTAGAAAGTGCTGCAACGATGTTGATGGTTGAAAATGGGTTGCCAGCGACGGATATTACTTGGAAGAAGGATACAGGAACAGATGCTACAGGCACAGCAGGCACTGGGCTTGGATGGGGACCTTATCTTCAAAAATGGCCTACTCCACCAAAAGGTGGCGCGGTT
>DUUM01000251.1 GCA_012841565.1 Candidatus Epulonipiscium sp.
TAACATAGAATTAAGGATGTGAGAGTGAAAGCTTTCATGTCCTTCTTTTATGTAAGAATATATGGGCCTGCCCATTCTGCATAGATATTGGAGAGTTATACATGAAAAAAATGTAGTTATACTATCGAGGTCACCAGAATTTAAAAAGTTACAAGTCGTAGTTGGCATAAGCAAAACAAGGACATACGGCAGAAGACCTTGATGATAAATACAAAAGGATATCTGAGTAGATAAATGAGGAATGGCTAATAAGAAACCAACAGCACTTTGGAGGCTACAAGACTATAGGTGTGGAAAATTGATGAGGACTTAGTCAGAAGACTAATCCAGAGTATTAAAGTCAATAAAGGTGAAAGATTAGAGATACAGTTTAAGGCAGGAATCGTTACACAGCAGATAGTGGATTACCACGACTAAGACTAGCAGGAGCAGTAACAAGCAGCACTTTCGGGCCACTTTGAAATTTAGTTAGATAACTCAAAGCCTGAAGGTGCTTTTTATAAATGTCATAAATTCCGATTTTCTTGTTAGAAAATAGACAAAGGGCTAAGCTATTCGATATCAAGCATAGAATAGTAATCTGGTAGTATGTCAAAAGATAAATTCTAAGTATAATAGATTAAACAAAAGGGATTGACTGGCTAGTACTGGGCCAATGCCTGGGATTGAAGTAAGAGATTGATATTCAGTGGTATTTAGTCCTCTAACCATTTTTTTAATGGCCTTGTCAATTACTTTGACTTCACGCTCTAAGGCGCCAATAACGTTAAAAGATGATGCGATAGAGACGTTTAAAGGCTCATAGAGGATTGTATCTAATTTGTAAGAATCTCTAGCTGCTTTTTGTAAAAGCGTAGCTGTTTTAACTGGATCTGAAAAACGATTATTTCCTTTCTCACTGACAAATGCAACTAATTCTTGGGTAGAAGAATAAGTGATATCATCCAGAGAGAGAAAGTCTGTTAAAACAGCGGCAGGCGTTACGCCATAAGTGTTAGAAAATGGCCTTTCTTGTTTATCACCTACTGCTAACTCACTAAATTTAAGATAGATATTAGAGACCATATAAGTCTTTTCTCTTGTTACACACTCAATCAGGTGAAGCCTATGGCGAGTAAGCCGCTGAAGGGCTAAGAACTGAGCACCACGCCATGGCCTTGATGTAATACGGCCACATCTAGCAAAGTCAGCTATGATATAGGCATCAAGGGGGTCTGTTTTATCCATATCGATAAAAGATTTTCTGTAGTTTGCGACGCTTTTAGGATTAAGACAATAAACAAGTGGCTCATAAGCTAGTAAAAGCTCATTGGAGGCTAAAAAACTTGCAATATGAGTACTGTAGAAGGAAGTAGATTCTAGGGCAATAATAGCATATTTTAGGCTATTAGAATCCAAACAAACCAGGATATGATCTAAGATAGATTCGGCACCAGGTTGATTATTCGAAGCCTTTACTTGGAGAAGTTTATTGCCACTAAAATCAAGGGCACATAGTACGTTCTCTGTAGAACTTACATCAATACCAACAAATAAAGTATTTAGGATTTTGCTTTTCATATATATCACCGCCTTTCATTTGAGGTGGAGAACAATTAGTAAAAGAGATATCCCAATCTTAGCCGTTAACAGCAATCTCGCATTATTAGCATTCTTCTTTTAAAACTACCTTGCTGTTGGTCTAGTAAAAGAGATGCAGCAACTGAAGTAAGCAGAATGTGATGGCTAAGTTAGGAAGCATGCTATTCGGGCAATAACCAAATGGTTTTGCAAGAGGTTGGCCATGAGAAAAATTTTCAAGCAATCCTATCAAGAAAGATAAAATTACCTCTAATTATGTGCTTGGCGCTAATTGGTATATTGATGTTTAGTACTACAGTATTAGCTTCAGATACAGGAGATGTAGCAGGGGCAATTGAAGATACTTGGAGCCATGCATTAGAATAGATAAAAACGCTTGTAAAGAAGGTTGTATTTCCTATAATTGACCTTGTTTTAGCAGTGTTCTTCTTTACAAAATTTGGTGCTGATTATTTTGACTATAGAAAATATGGTCAATTTGAATGGGCAGCGTCAGAAATTCTCTTTGTATGTTTAGTGTTTACTTTAACAGCACCAGCATATATAGGGATAATTTTGAGTCTATAACCAACTAAGAGCCGTTGCATCAGGATAAGGATGCAACGGCTCAATTTCCCCACAAAGCAGCTTTATTAAAGAAAACAGGAATTAAAGTAGCTATGGAGGGTTTGAGCCTATCTAAAAGCTATTCCGCTCCTCTTAATCTCTCTACAATACTGCTCTTATAAACGCTTTTTTGACTGATGACAGGCACAGCTATCGCAATAATCATAAGCACTGGCAAGCACAACAATGAGGGGACAACAGTGAAATACAGTTTCATAAAAGAGGCTTCAGAAACAAATGCACCTAAGCCAAAATAACAGATTGCACTTCCGATTGTGAGCGTTACAGCAATGATCATTAAAATATAAATCATGCTTTCTATTACCAGCATCCACATAACCTGTCTGCCTGTCATTCCCATGCTTTGCAGCATGGCAATCTCACGTCTGCGTGAAATAATGGAGGTGATGACTGTGTTGACAAAGTTCATAATACCCACAAGTGCAACAAGCGCACTAAGGGTGATACCTACGGTTTTGAAGGTTCTTTGTGTACTATTATATTCGGCTGCCAATGACGCCTTGGAGTTAAAATCCATATTTGGATCAATGGTGTTGCAGTAATCATTTAGAAACTTTTCTATACTATCCACATCGTTATCAGCGACATTGATGGTGGTGAGCATCGGTGTCTTACTCTCAATTTGTTTTAAAAACACCTCGCTTGGAAGATAAAGATTGGGAGTTAAGGGATGGCTATGCTGTACACTGATGTTATAGGGAATACTGGCAATAGCAAGTACCTCATATTGCTGAATTTTGCAATCTGCATCAGGAATTTCTACAATATCACCTATCTCGTAATAAAGTATTTTTCCTGCCTCATCATAAGGTGTGCCAATTGCATATTTGCCTGAATTCAGTTTATCCCTGTCAATGTTACCATGGAGTAAAGTTAGCCGCTCTAAGGCACCTTCATCCAAGCCATAGATATGCAACAGCTGTTGGGGACTTCGTGCAGCTTCCTCCATCGTACTAAGTCTACTACCCTGAAGTCCATATTCCACGGCAACCTGAGGAGGAATATATATAAAATTTGGGTCGGTTGGAACTAAAGGCTCGGTAAAATATATGTTGCTTATTTCCTCAATTCCTTCTTGCAAAGACAGTTGTTTGAAAAAATCTTGACTAAGTGTTTCCTGGTTTAGATAGTTGATATTCACATTGAAATTAGATACATCTCCTACTGCAAAATCACTGCCAATCATAAGACTTAAATATTCGTCCATATCAAAGCTGTTCGCCGCAGAGTAGGTTGCGTTTAAAATAATTAGTCCTAAAGACAAGGATAGTGTAACCAACAACGCTTTCTTTTTGTTGCGCATAATGTTGCTAAATGCCATTGACAATAGATTAACCTTGACGGTTTTTTTAGATTTTCTTTTCATATTTCCAGCATTATCAGTTACTCGCAGGGCTTCTATTGGGCTGATCTTTGATGCTATATTTGACGGCTTGGAAATACTTATGATAACGGTCAAAATAGAAAACAGTCCCGAGAAAATAAAGATAAGAGGATGCACCGATATTTTTATTACATCCGTGGTCGTGATGGACAGCACCACTGGAACCAACATCATTCCCACAATGTATCCGGCTAGCAGTCCAACAGGCACACCCAAAATACACATCCAGAATGCCTGTCTACGGATGATTTTGCGAATTTGCTTGGGCGTGGTACCGATGGTTTTGATAAGACCGTAATACCGCACATCCTTGGCAATGCTGATGGTAAAGACATTGGAAATCATCAAATAACCACATAAAACAATGATAAGAACTGCGCCTACTGCCGCAACAACCGTGCCTGCATCCAGAGAACCACTGTTTCCGGCGTATGCCCAGTTGACACCATAGTTTATCTCATCAAGGGTGTAGCCACTGTCTAAAATTACGGTAATAAGCTTATTTTCAATATTAAAGGTGTTGCTAAAGTTGACATTGGCATTGATTGTTCCGATATAATCTCCATCGTAGCTTGAGTGGTATCCCTCAAGCTGTTTTTCCACATAAGTTCTATTCAGCCAAACCTGGCTCGCTGACATCAGCTTGTCGCCCTGCCAAAGGCCAACCAGTATAAAGCTATCTGTTTGCTGTTGATCTCCTACAGAATATGTAAGAGTAACCCTTTGACCAATTTCAGCAGGTACCCCCAATCGCTCTAAAACAAGAGTGTCGGTGGCAAGTTCATCATCCTTTTGGGGTAGTCTGCCTGTTGTAGGCATTGAGAACATACCCTTTGCATTTACTTCATCATTGGCATAGCGGATTTCGGTGGGGCGTTTTGCAAGCTCCTTATTTTCAGCAATCCCTAAAACCACAGAATAAGAGATTTCCTTGATGCTTGGATGTGTTTTCAAGGTATCATACTGCTGCGATGACAAATACTTAAATCCCCCATGAAAATTGCCACCAATTTGACGCATGGTGCTTTCTTCCATAGATGTAATCAGGCTTCCCGCCACTGTAAAAAGTCCGGTAAATAGTACAGCAGTTAGTACAATGGCAATCACAGCAAACAGGTTTCTCAGCTTGTTCTCTGCGAAAGAGCTTTTAGAAAGCAACTGAATAGTCTTTTTACTATTTACCTTAAGCATTGCCATCACCACCTACAATTTGCCCGTCCTCAATGTGGATAATTCTATCTGCAAGTTGTGCAATTTCCTCGTTATGGGTAATCATCACAATTGTTTGCTTAAACTTTTCACTTGTCACTTTAAGCAGTGATAAAACATCCTGACTGGTTTTACTGTCTAGATTTCCTGTGGGCTCGTCAGCAAGGACAATGGCAGGTTTTGAGGCAAGCGCTCTTGCGATGGCAACGCGCTGCTGTTGACCTCCCGAGAGATTGTTGGGCATATTTTGTAACTTGCTTGTAAGCCCTAAGGTGTGAATGATTTTGTCCACATATTCTTTGTCGGGGGTGTTGCCGTCAAGACCTATAGGCAGAACAATATTTTCATAAACATTCAAGGTTGGCACAAGGTTATAGTTTTGGAACACAAACCCAATTTTGCGGCGGCGAAAAATTGTAAGCTCCTCGTCCTTGAGTGTAAAAATCTCTTTGCCATCTACAATCACATCACCGCTTGTGGGGCGGTCGAGACCTCCCAGCATATGTAAAAGAGTGGATTTACCGCTTCCGGAAGTACCGACAATAGACACAAACTCACCTTTTTCTACTTTCAAGCAGATACCATCCAATGCGTGAACAGCAGCGTCACCATTGCCGTATATTTTTTTTAATTTCTTTGTTTCAAGAATTAACATAATGAATTCCTCCATAAAATAATCTGTATTGTATCTCTACAATACAGATTATAAATGATAAATCTTTCAAGAATCTTTCCAAAAGGAAATCAAATCTAACAGTTTTGAAAGATTTCATTTATAAGGGCAAAAATACCGAAAAAGTAGATCCACAGCCACATTTTGATTGAACCTTAATATATCCGCCTTGGCTTGAAACAATTTCCCTTGCCAGATATAAACCGATGCCCACACCTTCTTGGTGGCTGACAGAGGGAGAGCGATAAAACCGGGAAAAAATTCGAGTAATTTCTTCTTGGGATATTCCAATGCCTGTATCCGCTATATCAATACGGCAGAACAGTTGATACGCTCTTGCGGATATGGTAATTTTCTTGCCATTTGGAGTGTATTTAATCGCGTTATCTACAATATTATATAGAGCCTCTGCTGTCCATTTTAGGTCAAACCGTGCGGTAATATCGGATTTTTTAGAACAAATCGCAATCTCTTTTTCCTCTGCATTGGGCTGTGCCTGTGTCAACACTGCATCTAATAACCTTGTTATATTCTCCTGTTTTGGAGTAACAGAAATGATGCCTGTTTCCAACCTTGATATCTTGACAAGGGAGGAAATTAAGAAGTTAATCTTTTCCGCTTGTTCCATCAAAGCGCGGACACTATTTTGGTCTTGCTGAGATAAATCACTTTCCGACAAAATCTGTGTGTATAGCAATATATTTGCAAGTGGTGTTTTGGTTTGGTGAGAAATATCGGAAATTAACTCATTAATATTCGATTTTTCTTCTGCAAGCTGTGTCCTGGTTGCACAGTTTGCTGCAAGATAATGAGATAACTTCGTTTCCAAAGCCGACATCTTGGTTTCATCAAATCCGTTTTCAATGGGTTTGCCTTCTATGGCATTGTCAATCATTTTATTTAACCGGTCAATCGCCTTGTTTGCTTTCCAAATACTCATTTATTTCACCACCCACGTGTAACCTATGCCATAAACAGTTTTGACATATTGAGGCTTGGATGGGTCGTCCTCCAATTTGTCACGTAGCCGTTTAATCGCCACGGACAAGGCATTTTCGTCCACATATTCTGCTCCATCCGTCCAAATACGGTCAACCAAAGTGCTTCGTTTTAAGGTGTTTCCTTTGCTATCTACAAGGATGCGCAACAACTTTTGCTCAGTTTTGCTTAGTTCTATGGATCTGTCACTTTTAAAAAATTCCATTTTGTCAAAGTCAAACAGAAAAGCGTCCTTCTCAAATAGGTTGCGGTGCGGAATGTTTTGTTTACGTAGTTGGGCATTGACTCTTGCACGCAATATGGCAAGGCTAAAGGGCTTTGTAATATAATCGTTCGCGCCCATTTCAAGGCCGGTGACAACATCGGTTTCCATATCATTTGCGGTTAGTAGGATAACAGGCAGGTTGTGCTTTTGTTTTACATCAGAAAGCAGATCAAGTCCACTCCCATCGGGGAGGTTTACGTCAAATATGTATAAATCAAAGTATTCAGTGGATAACTTTGACTTTGCTGATTTCAGATCATAGCATTGCAGGATTTCTATGTCAGAGGATTTCAAAGCAAGGGTGATGCCATTTGATAACGCTTTATCATCTTCAACAATCATTATTTTATGCACATGTTCACCTTCTTTATGGGAGATCGTTTTTGAAGTACAACACGGCTTTTGTCACTTCAAATATTTTACTTGGTAGTATATACAGAAATTTTACCATAATAAAGTGATTACTTCAACATCCTAAAAAATGAACAGAAAAAAATGAGAAAAAATGAATGAACACAAAAATTAGCTCACCATCTTTATGCTAGCACCTCCAGGCTTTGAAGTTTAACTATAAACTTCAAAGTCTGGAGGTGCTTTTTGCAAAGGGCATAAATTCGGATTTTCTTAGTAAAAAACAGATAAATAGCCAACCTCTACAGCTAATGGTTACAGCTAATAATATAATGCAGTTATTTGTGCACCGAAGATTAACGGGTAAAACAGTTAAAGAAATGCCTGAGAAAGAATTAATAAGGCTAATAGAAAAAGATATGTACATTTATAAAGATAAATCAGTGATCAATACTTGCTAAGAAAATACATAATTAAATAATGACTGTTTTGTGGGGAAAGGGGTAGCTATACCCTTTTTCACATTACAGATTGAAAATTGACTGAGATAGGGGTAGAATTAGGCTAGAATATTCACATAACTACAAAACAGTTGCAGAGACGAAAGTGCTCATATAGATTGCAAAACTAATGAGATTGTTTATATTTTACATGAAATGAGGAGAAAAATGAAAAAGATATTAATCGTGGAAGACGACCAGGAAATTAATAAAATGGTACAAACTTTATTAAGAAAAAACCAGTATGAAGTGGAATCAGCATTTTCAGGAACGGAGGCACTATTGTTATTAGAAATAAAATCTTTTGATTTAATTTTATTAGATTTAATGTTACCAGGATTAAGTGGTGAAGAAGTTCTAATGAGAATTAATGACCAGTTCCAAGTTCCAATTATATGCGTATCAGCAAAAGATGATTTAAATAATAAACTTCAATTGATTCGAGATGGGGCAGATGATTATATAACAAAGCCATTTAACAATGAAGAATTAATTGTGAGAATAGGTGCGGTGCTAAGAAGAACGAATAAAGGCCCAACAAGAGAGGAAATTAAAATATTTAAGTTCAAAGATTTAGTTTTAGATAGTGAGAATCATATTGTAACTATTATTGACGAACCCATAGAACTCACTGCAAAAGAATATAACATATTAGAATTATTAATTAGTAACCCTAAGAAGGTATTTACTAAACAAAATATATTTGAAAGTGTTTGGTCAGAAGAATACATGATAGATGAAAGATTGGTTACTGTGCATGTTAGTAATATGCGTAATAAATTGAAACATGGAGAAGTATATATAAAAACAGTTTGGGGTATAGGATATAAGATGCAAGACAATTAATTTATTAACTTTATACTTTCTTGATAAATTCTAAATTCTATTTTAATGTTTTTTGGATATGATTGAAAATATATAAAGAATTTATAATTTTATTACAGAAACTAGGAGAAAAAATATGAGTATGGTATTACAAACCAATTATTTGACTAAAAAATATGGGAAACAAATAGCTGTAAATACGGTCAATTTAAACATTGAAAAAGGTGATATTTACGGTTTTATAGGGGAAAATGGAGCAGGAAAAACAACGTTTATGAAGATTATCTGTGGATTGATTCGCCCGAATCAAGGAGGGATTAAACTATTCGGAAATAGTGATTTAGATAAAGGTAGAAAAAGAATAGGATGCGTTATTGAGCAGCCAGCACTTTATCCTGGAATGACAGCAAGACAAAACTTGATTTATTATAGTAAATTATTTGGTATTCCTGGATATCAAAACATTGACGATGTTCTTAAATTAGTAGGTTTACAAAATACAGGTAAAAAGAACACTAAGAATTTCTCGCTTGGTATGAAGCAGCGTTTATCAATTGCTATTTCGTTACTAGGTAATCCAGATTTTCTTATCTTGGATGAACCTATTAATGGATTAGATCCTTCTGGTATCAAAGAGATTAGAGAATTACTGCTAAAACTTAATTACGAAAATGAAATCACTATTTTGATTTCTTCTCATATTTTAGGAGAGCTAACTAAGATTGCAACAAAGTATGGTATTATAAAGAATGGACTATTACTTGATGAATTTACAGCGGTAGAATTAGAAAATCGCTGCAAAAAATGTCTCTGCTTAGTTGTTAATGATATAGAAAAAGCATCATATATTCTAAAAAATAATATTAAAAGTATGGATTATAAAGTGTTTGATCATGGGAAGATTTGTATTTATGATTACTTTGATCGACCAGAACAGATTAATAAGGAATTGGTTGAAAATGATGTTATGGTATCGAGCCTCACTTTACAAGGAAATGATGTAGAGTCATATTTCGTAAAGATGATGGGAGGCAATTAGTAATGATAAATATAGTTTCAAGCGAATTTTATAAAATATTTAGAAGTAAGATTTTTTATGTCATTTCAATCATATTATTAGGAATGAACATTATATCCGCTGTAGTACCTATATACATACAAAAATCAGATTCTTTTTCTCCTGAAATAAAAGCCCAAATGTCAGTAACAGGGATTGTTAGTTATCAGGAATCATATGGAGCAGATTTTATCTTCTATTTCATCCTTATATTTGTAGTCTATCTGATTACGTCAGAATACTCCAATGGTAGCATACGACAGATGGCAAGCCATGGAATATCTAGATGGAAATTAGTATTGGGCCAGAATATTGCCATATCTTCAGTCATTATAATGATTCTACTGGTTTTCGGTATGTTAAACTTATTATCAGGGACAATGGTATCACAACTAGGAGAAGTTGATATCGCTACATTTATTCGAATGAATATTGGATTAATATGTATGTTTTGGGGAGTGGTAGGAATAGGTATGTTTTTGTCCCATCTATTTAAGAATGGTGTTATTACAACCGTAATCGCTATGTTATTTGTAATGAGTGGAAATGTCATAGGGAATTTACTTACTTTGCTGACAAAAAATAATGTATTTGCAAGATATAGTTTTGCAAATATGCGCAGAATTATAATCGATTTTACTTCAAGACCAGAGGGTGTTATGAAATGTTCTGTTTTGTTTTTATCAATAGGAGCCGTTACAATTTTTGGATCTAGTTTGCTGTTTTCAAAGAGGGATGTAGATTAGCCGAGGGGAAGGAGTTAATATGGGGAATGTTTGGATGATCACAACCTTTGTTTTATTTAGTGTTTTGGTATTATTTATTTTTTATCATAGGTACTATCGTATGAATATCAGGAATATTACCAAACAATTAGAGGAAATTATGAACACGGCAGATACCAATCAACTACTAACAATGGTCGCAAAACAAGGTGATATTGAAAACTTGGCAAATATGCTGAATAATTTAGTGAAGGATGTCAGGTTATCTCGTATACGTATTAAAAGGCTAGATAAGAATTTCAGACAGAGTATAACCAATATTTCGCATGATTTGCGAACTCCCCTGACAACGGCTGGTGGTTACGTTCAAATCCTTCAGACAGCTGTTACTGATGAAGAACAACAGGAATATTTAAACATCATATTAGAGAGGCAGAATATGGTTAAGATACTCTTGGAACAGCTATTTGAGTATGTCCGTATTGAATCAGGTGAAATTGTTTATGAACAGGTGCCTATAGACGCAAAAAAGATTTTGATAGATACACTTGCTATGTATTATGATGATTTTAATAAGAAGGGACAAGAACCAACTGTTCACTTGCTTGAAGAACCTTGTATCATTCAGGGAGACGAGCAAGGTGTGAAAAGAATATTTTCAAATGTCTTATTTAATGCCATTATACATGGTGATGGAGAATATTGTTTTGAAATCCAGGAGTCAAATGGCTACATATTTACTTTTTCTAATATTAGTGAACCTATGACCAGAGAGGATTTGGATAACATTTTGGATCGTTTCTACAAAAAGGATCAATCAAGAAATAAAAAAACAACAGGATTAGGATTATCAATAGCTAAAGAAATTACCCAGCGATTGGGTGGAACAATAGCGGCTTACTACAATAATGAGCGGCTCTCTATAGTTATCTTTTTTCCTAAGGCCTATTAAGAATCTAAATTTACATTATGACAACTTCTCGAACTAAGAAGTTGTCATTTTTTATGTCCAATATGATCAACTTACTAACTTTATAAATAAAATATTGATTCTAGAAGGTTTATTCTTCGCATTAACACCCATTATTATGAGTATCCCAATAGTATCGTTTATTTGTTGGTATATGTTACGATTAACGCTAATAAAATGGTCTGAGTTTGTATCTGTTTTTCCAGCCGGAGCAATTTAAGATAGAGGACAAACTAAGTAGGCTAAGGGATAGTAGGGTAAATCCAACTTATCGTACTTCAGAAGCCATACTTCCGGTGCTATTAGGGTTTGTGGTAAGAATGCAAAGGTTTAAATATGAATAACAGTTATCTTTTTTGAGGAATAGTTAACGTATATTCAATTGTTAGATACGATGATTCGTGATATTATTAGGGTAGCAAAGGCCATTGCTAATTAAAATATAATCAGGAGGTTATTCACATGGAGATAGGTGAAGTAATACGAGAACATAGAAAAAGCAAAAACATGACTCAGGAAGAAATTGCAAATCGACTTGGCGTCACAGCTCCAGCAGTTAATAAGTGGGAAAATGGAAATTCACAGCCGGATATTATGTTATTAGCTCCTATTGCAAGATTGCTCAACATTACTCTTGATACTCTATTATCATTTGAAGAAGAACTTACAACTAAAGAGATAAATAATTTTATTTATAAAACTAATGCCAAATTAAAAGTGGAAACCTATGAAGAAACATTTCAGTGGGCAAAAGGGATAATCCAGCAATATCCTAATTGTGAACAATTGATTTGGCAAATGGCACTAATTTTAGATGCATGGCGCTTAACAAAAGAGATCCCAGATTCAGAGAAATATGAAGATTATATCAATGATTGTTATGTGCGTGCTCTGGATAGCAAAGATGAGAATATTAGAAACAGAGCAGCAGATTCATTATTTGGACTTTACTCACGAAAGGAACAGTACGAGAAGGCAGAGGAATATCTGAATTATTTTTCTAACCAAAATCCAGAGAGAAAGAGAAAACAAGCATTTATTTATAGCAAGACAAATCGGGTAAATGAGGCATATAAGGCGTACGAAGAATTATTATTTTCAGGCTATCAAATGATGAATATGGTATTTCAAAGTATATATATTTTAGCTATGCAGGATAAAGATAAGGAAAAGGCTTATGCACTTGTTGAGAAGCAAAGAGGATTAGCTAGTATTTTTGAAATGGGTGAATACCATGAAGTATCCTGTAGGCTTGACTTGGTAACAGCTGAAAAAGATGTAGATACAACTATCGAAACTATGGAGAAAATGCTTTCTAGTGTTGATAAAATATCTGGTTTTATAAGTTCAACCCTATACGAGCATATGGAGTTTAAAAAACTTGAAGAGAAATTTACTAAAGATTTGTATAAGAACTTGTTAACTCATTTTAGCGATGATGAAACATTTAGCTATATGAAAAAAAACAAGCGTTGGCGGGAATTGGTAAGCAGTAATTTAAAAGAATTATAAAGAAATACTTTCTTGGATTTTCTATGCAAAAAAAGCAATGGTTTTAGAAGGTGTAACCATCATATTTAGCCATAAAACCCCCCCAAGTTAGATTTTGGTCTAACTTTAGGGGGGGTTTTATATAACATATGTTTGCTGAAGGTTAGAGATGGCTTTGAATGCTTCATCTATATCTTCAATGATATCATCAATGTTTTCAGTACCGATTGATAGGCGCACTGTATTTGCTTTAATACCAGCATTTATACGTTCTTCTTCTGTCATCTGTGAATGGGTAGTGGATGCAGGGTGAATTACTAAGGACTTAACATCTGCAACATTTGCGAGTAATGAAAATAGCTCTAATTCATCAATAAAATCCTTGGCTTTTCGATCATCCCCTTTAATTTCAAATGTAAATATGGACCCTCCGTGATTTGGATAATATTTTTGGTATAATGCTTGTTGCTCAGGATTGTTAGAGACAGATGGATGATGAACCTTTTCAACTTGGGGATGATTGTTTAAATAATTAACAACTTTTAAGGTGTTTTCTACATGACGATCTACTCTTAGGGATAAGGTTTCTAATCCTTGAAGGAATAAGAAGGCATGAAAAGGTGATAAAGCAGCACCGGTATCCCGTAATAATAAAGCGCGAATCCTGGTAACAAAAGCAGCTGGCCCAACATCTCTTGCAAAGCTAATACCATGATAGCTTGGGGTTGGATCTACAAGATGTGGGAACTTACCGGATGCTTCCCAATCGAATTTTCCACCGTCTATAATAACACCACCAATACTTGTTCCATGACCACCAATAAATTTAGTGGCAGAATGAATAACAACATCAGCGCCATATTCAATAGGCCTTACTAGGTATGGCGTGGAAAAGGTGCTATCGACAACCAGTGGTATATTATGTGAATGTGCTATCTTAGCCAGTTTCTCAATATCCACAACTTCTGAATTAGGATTGCCAAGGCTTTCGATATATAATAATTTTGTATTATCTTTAATGGCGTCATTTACTTCTTCGTAATTAAAAGGATCCACAAAGGTGCTTTCAATACCAAATTCTTTAACTGTATGGTTTAATAGATTATAGGTTCCGCCATAAATATTTTTAGCAGCTACCACATGGTCACCGTGGTGTGCAAGGTTTAGGATAGAATAAGTAACGGCCGTAGAACCTGAGGCAACTGCAAGTGCAGCAACGCCGCCTTCAAGAGTTGCTATTCTTTGTTCAAATACGTCTTCAGTTGGATTAGTGAGTCTACCATAAATATTGCCAGGATCTTGGAGGGAAAATCGTGCGGCTGCATGATCCGAATTATTAAAAACATATGATGTTGTTTGATAGATTGGAACTGCTCTTGCACCTGTAGTAGGATCTGGCTCTTCTTGGCCAACATGTAATTGTAATGTTTCAAATTTAAAATTTCTTTCCGTTCTTGTTTTTTTGCCCATTTTATTTTCCTCCTATTTTATATAAATGATTATATTTTTTTTTATAAGTTTTACTTGTTATGACTATTATAGCGTTTAAAATAAAAAGGTGTTATGACGATAAAGCTTGAACTAGCTATAGATTTTACCTATAATGAAATTACAGTAGAATAATGAGTCACTAGGAGTGGGGAACATGACATTACAACAGCTATTTTATGCAATTAGTATAGCTAATAATAAATCTATGAATAAAGCAGCAGAGGAATTATTTGTTACGCAACCAAGTTTATCTAGTGCAATGAAAGAACTAGAAGAGGAAATTGGAATCGAGCTGTTTTTGCGCTCTAATAGGGGGGTTATTATTACCCCTGAAGGAGAAGCCTTTTTAGCTTATGCAAGGCAAATGTTGGATGTATATCATTTAATGGAAGAAAGATATGTGGAGAAAAAAGGATTGAAGAAGAAGTTTAGTGTGTCTATGCAGCATTATACCTTTGCAGTTGAAGCCTTTATGCATTTGGCAAAAGAGTACGATATGGAAGAATATGAGTTTGCTATACATGAGATAAAAACATTTGAAGTAATTGAAAATGTTAAAAACCAAAAAAGTGAAATCGGGGTATTATATTTAAATGATTTTAATCAAAAGGCACTAGAAAAGGTTTTTCGTGACAATCAAGTTGAATTTACCAAATTATTTGAGTGTAAGATTTACGTCTATCTTGCAAAAAGCAACCCACTTGCCAATGCCCAAATAATTAGCTTTGAAGACTTAAAAGACTACCCATGTCTTTCTTTTGATCAGGGGAACTATAATTCGTTTTATTTTGCAGAAGAAGTACTTAGTATTTATGATTACAAGAAAATTATTAAAGCAAATGACAGAGCCACACTTCTTAATTTAATGGTGGGGTTAAATGCTTATACATTATGTTCGGGCATCATATGCGAAGAACTAAATGGGGAAGGGTACGCTGCAATCCCCTTTAATACAGCAGATACTATGACAATAGGATATATAAAGAAGAAAAATATGCCGCTAAGTAGACTAGGCAGACAGTATGTGGAAGAACTTAAAAAATATGAAAGCAAGGTTTTATGATTGCTATCATTCAAAGGAAAATAAAGGAGGAAAATAATGAAATTTATTTCATGGAATATTGATTCAGTAAATGCGGCTTTAACAGGTGATTCAGATCGCGCCAAATTATCTAGGGATGTACTAAATACAATTATAAAATATGATCCAGAAATTATAGCATTGCAAGAAACAAAGCTACCTAGTAATGGTCCTACTAAAAAGCACTTAGAAATTTTGGAGGATATGTTTCCAGATTATGAAATTGCCTGGAATAGTTCCGTAGAACCTGCTCGCAAGGGGTATGCAGGTACAATGTTTTTATATAAGAAGGATTTAAAACCATCTGTTTCCTTTCCTGTTATAGGTGCGCCAAGCACTATGGATTTTGAAGGGAGAATGATCACACTAGAGTTTGAGAATTTCTACCTAACACAAGTGTATACACCAAATGCAGGTGATGGCCTAAATCGTTTAGAAGAACGTCAGATATGGGATGAAAAATATGCGGATTATCTAGTTAGTCTAGATAAAAATAAATATGTTATTGCAACAGGAGATTTAAACGTAGCCCATAAAGAAATAGATTTGGCCAATCCTAACAATAACCGTCGTTCAGCTGGTTTTACCGATGAGGAGCGTCAAGGATTTACAAATTTTTTAGAAAAAGGATTTACAGACACCTTTCGCCATGTTCACGGAGATGTAACAGGTATGTATACTTGGTGGGCTCAGCGGGTTAAAACAAGTAAAATTAATAACTCAGGATGGAGAATTGATTATTGGTTGGTCAGTGACAGAATTGCAGATAAGATTATAAAATCTGAAATCATTGATTCAGGTCCGAGACAGGACCACACACCTATCTTACTAGAAATTAATCTATAGTGTTAGATTACGACATCTTTACGAAGCAATGTTAATACAAAAACAATAGGCTAGGGGGATTTAAAATGAAAGAAAACAATAGAAGGATTATAATGACTATTTGCGGTGTTTTAATAGCAGGATTTAGTGTTGGAATGTTTAAGTTTTCAAATTTCGGAATGGATCCTTTCCAAGTGTTTGCCCATGGTGCTTGGAGCCATATGCCTATAGGATATGGTACCTTTTATACTATTTTAAATTTACTAATGTTAGTAATGATTTTTATTCTTGACCGCCATAAAATTGGTCTTGGAACGGTTATAAATATTTTTTTACTGGGTTATGTAGTGGAGTTTTCTTCACTGTTCTTTAATACTCAGATACCAAACCCAACACTTGGTACTAGGATCTTGTTTTTAATTATTGGCGTCATCATACTTTGCTTTGGATCTTCCTTATATTTTATTGGTGATTTAGGCGTATCTACTTATGATGCAGTTGCCCTTATCATGTCTGATAGAAAAGTGGCTCGTTTTCAATATTGTAGAATTGGTACGGATTTAATTTGCACAAGTATAGGCTTTATGCTTGGCGCTACTGTTGGCGTGGGGACACTTGTTACGGCATTTTTTATGGGACCTATTATTTCATTTTTTAACAACCGGATATCTATTCCATTAAGATATGGGAAGGCAAAAGAATCTGATAACTAATACAAATAAGTAATAGCAGGTTTTTCAGCATCTTGAGACTTTGAAGTTTAACTATAAACTTCAAAGTCTCAAGGTGCTTTTTATAAATACCACAAATTTCGATTTTAATGGGCGAAAAATAGAGAAACGGTTGAGCTATGCTATTTTAATATTCTAGGTTGAAAAAGGGCTGAAATAGAGATAGAATTAGATTAGAGAATTCACACAACTACAAAATAGTTGCAGAGCTGAAAGTCTTAAAAATAAGGGGATGTAATAATGAGCAAAAGATTGCGGGGATTAATAAGCAAGGTGGCTAAATATGGTTTATTAGCCTTTTTGTTAAGTGTTATAGGTTTCAGCCTTACGAAAGTAAATGGAGCAAATAAAGCAACAGTAGTGGACTATTATGGTAAAATGCAAGCAAACGGAAATCGTATTAATGGTTCGAAAATAAAATCACCTATGCAGGTAACGGGTATGAGCTTCTTTTGGAGTAACTGGTCTGATTCATTCTATAATGAAGCTTCAGTTAATAGAATGGTTGATGAATTTCAAGTGGAAATTGTTAGAGCTGCTTACGGGATAGAAGATGGTGGAAATCCATATAATGGCAGTAACGATGATCAAATTGAAAGGGTAGTAGATGCAGCAATTAATAAGGGGATTTACGTAATAATTGATTGGCACTCTCATGGGGCACATCAAAATGTTGATGCTGCGAAAGCGTTTTTTGAAAGAATGGCCCAGAAATATGGGGAATATGATAATGTTATTTTTGAATTATATAATGAACCTATGAACGTAGACTGGGATACGGTTAAGGGCTATGCTGAAGTAGTAATTCCGGTAATTAGGCAGTATTCTGATAACTTGATTGTTGTAGGAACACCAACATGGTCACAAGATGTTGATCATGTTATTAATAATCAGATTCAGGATTCAAATGTTGCATATGCATTGCATTTCTATGCTGGAACTCATAAAGCTAGTTTGAGAAATAAGGCTGACCTAGCACTGAATGCTGGAATTCCACTATTTGTAACAGAGTGGGGATCGGTGAACGCTGATGGTAATGGTGGCAGAGACGAAAATTCTACATTAGAATGGATTAACTGGATGAATCAAAATGAGATTTCATCTTGTAACTGGTCAATTTTTGATAAACCAGAAACTTCAAGTATTTATCAACCCAACAGTGGGGGTAACGGAGGACTGTCAGATACGGGTTTATTTATTAAGAATTTAATCATAAACAACACTAAGGATGCCCCATGGAGAAGCAGGTAATATAATGAAGTTGAATATGTTTTCAGTCCATGAAGCATCCCAGTCTTTCATCAACGAATGGAGACCATCTTTGCCATGCATCGATAACTTTATCAAGCTGCTTCCACGGCCAAGTTATTTCAAATATACCAACTTTAGGTTGAAGTTTATTTGGAATACAGGAGCAATAGTGTTAGAATATTCATATAACTACAAATTAGTTACAAAGCTGAAAGTACTCGAAAAGGGAGTGTACCAAACCATGCAAAAAGTCATAAAAAGAATACTTTTAACGACCTTAGCTATAACAACAACGCTGTTTATAGCAGGATGTTCTCAAGTAGAAGGCAAGGCCTCAAAAGAGGGTGCTAATCCGATTGTAGAGATGCCTAAAGAGAATCAAAAAAGTAAAAAAATAGAAGCTGACGTTATAAGTGAAAAACAGCCTATAAACATTAAAGAACAGATGACACAGGGGTTAAGTGATTTAGAAATTGTAAAAATAAAAACAGCTTTTCCTCTTATGCTACATGCAATGGAACAGGGGAAAGAATATAATTTTGAGCAGATTATTATAGACTTAGAAAGCATGAAAAATATTGTAACATTTAGCCCATTTAAAGAAGATTTAGAGGCTCTCCAAGGACTGTTGCAATATTCTATGGACAAAAGCTATGTGTAAACCCTGAATTACGAATAAATAAGGTCCAATACTTATTAGATGGTCACAAAATTGATACCATTGGTCCTGCGTGTACAGATATACCAATCTCTTTACCTGCTAACTGGGCAAAGAATATAAGATTTTCTTCAACAACAAAACAGAGGTAGAGTTTGAAAAGGGTAACAAGAAACCTAATGTAAATAGCTTAAAATTAGGGCATGTAATAGATATTGAAGTAGAAGATGGTGTGACTGAAGAGATAGAAGTACAAAACTAGCAGGGCCCTTTAAAGAGAATGAAAAGCCTATGCAGCTAAAGGCTGATTTCTGTATTGTACAGGAGTCAGCTTTTTTTATTATACACCATATTAAATATTAAGTTAGACTATAGAATTATTACCCAAGACACAAAGATGCTAAGAGAATCTTTAGAAATTCTTTTGATTTATTTAAAGTCTATCTTAAGTTATTAATCCTATAATGAATCTAAATTAAGAAAAAGAAGCTACAGAGAATAAACATGAAAAAAACATTAAAAAACATTAGATGTAGTAATGAAGGAGAGGGGGAAATGGATGTTAATTTTGTCATGGAATACTTAAGTAAATATGGAACTACCTTTCTATTTGTATTAAAATATGAATAAGTGTGCATTTTAACAATCGCATGTAGTTAATAAAGGATAACATTAGGAGGAATTAAGTGAACAATTATCATATTTTAGTCGTTGAAGATGACAAAGAAATTCAAGAAGGGTTGGCAATTTACTTAAGAAATCAAGGGTATACCGTTTTTGTGGGATCTAATGGAATAGAAGGCCTTGAGATTATAGAGAAAGAAGAAATTCATTTAGCTATTGTTGATATTATGATGCCTAAGATGGATGGTATCAGTATGACCATGAAATTAAGAGAAAATCATGAATTTCCAGTGATTATCTTGTCTGCAAAGTCAGAAGGTATTGATAAAATAACTGGGTTAAATATAGGTGCAGATGATTATGTTACGAAACCATTTACACCTATGGAATTATTGGCAAGAGTTAATTCACAGCTACGAAGGTACTCAAAGTATTTAAAGGCAGTGAATCAAACGGAACATGATAATACCACAGTAATTGGTGGCCTAGAATTAAATGAAGATACTGTTGAGGTAAGTGTGGATGGCAACTTGATTAAGGTAACACCAATTGAATTTAAGGTATTGCAGTTATTAATGAAACATGCAGGAAAAGTGTTTTCTGCGGAAGAAATCTATGAACGGGTTTGGAATGAGCGTGCAGTGAATACTGATACAATAATGGTTCATGTACGTAATATTCGAGAAAAAATTGAAATAAACCCAAAAAATCCAAAATATTTAAAGGTGGTGTGGGGCATTGGATATAAAATCGAAAAACAATAAAATAATTGGAACAATAATAGTAGTGATATTGGTACTGGTTACCGCTTTATCCGTGGTGAAATCCTATTCTTATGTTTGGGATAGGGCTGATAAGAATAAGACAGGTATATATGAGGCTTATTCCACAATTCAACTTTTAAATGAAATGAGTTATGCTTTATATGTGGATGTAGCATCAGATAGGCAGCAAAGGGAATTAGTACCTCTGGAGGTATATGCACCAGATTATCAAGAGATAAGAGTAGAGAACCATGAGAATCTAGGAAATGACCAAAATCAAGTTGTTAATGAAGAATATCTTGATGAAGAATCTATTTATGAAGAGAAAATGTATCTTTTGGACTATTTAAACGAGCAAATAGGGGATTGGCAGAGAATTGTTAAAAACAATGTGAACATTAATTATATTGTAAGAGATGATTCTACTGGTAAGGTTATTACATCAAGTTCAGAGGAGTTTTATGAAAGATATAACAATAATAAGGAGCATGTATCTCCTGGACATCAATTTTCCTTTGAGTTATCATTTGATAAAGAAGGAAAGGTGACTGCTTCTAATGTAATTGGTGCAAGTCAAGAGGTGATTCAAGGCAATCTGGATTCCTGGAACTCAAAAAATGATAAATCTGATCACTTCTTATATAGTGATCACTATATAGATATTAAAGATGAAAACTATATCAAATTAGAAAAGCCAGAAAATATAACGATTACCTTTGATATACCAGAACAGTTAATAGCATATGATTATTTTTATAATAGTGTATACTATCAGCACAGTAATATTTTTTTTGATTCATTTATAATCATTAGTATATTAAGCATAGTGGTTATATTTTTAGCTGGTATTATACTTTATATAATTAAGCCATTAAAACTAGGAACAGGCCTATCATCTAAAATCCCATTTGAAATAAATGTGGCGGGAATCATATCAATTCCATTTGGAATATGGTGTATTGGTGAATTAGCTTACAGTTGGTATTATGAATATAATCTTTATACAGAAGTGACAGACTATCTTAGTATAGAGCAAATTAATGGATTAAGTTATGGATTGCATGTAGTACTTTGGGTGTTTTTATTAGGAGTAGTGATGATAATGACCTTATCCTTACTACAAGTGTTTAGCATTGGATTAAAACCCTATTGCAAGGAAAAAACATTATTAATTCACTTTTGTAGATGGATTAGAAGGCAATCTAAACGATTTTGCAAATGGAATAGAAGACAATACAAACGCCTTTATAACAGCTTGATTAACTTTGATTTGTCTGATAAGTCGAACAAGCTTATACTTCGCATTGTCATAGTTAATTTTTTAATCTTGCTTGTATTATGCAGCATATGGTTTTTTGGAATTCCAATTTTAATTATTTATTCTATTGTTCTATTTATTTTACTAAAAAGAGTATATGTGGATATTCAAAACAAATATTCCTATCTTTTAAAAGTAACTAATAGCATGGCTGAGGGTGACCTAGAATTAGAAATTGAAGAAGATTTAGGTGTATTTGAACCACTTAAGGAGCAAATGAAAAAGATTCAAACAGGGTTTAAAAAAGCAGTTCAGGAGGAAGTAAAAAGTCAGGGTATGAAGACAGAACTGATTACCAATGTATCTCATGACTTAAAAACACCACTTACTGCAATTATCACTTATATTGATTTATTAAAAGACGAGAACATTACAAAAGAGGAACAACAATCTTACATTCTTACCTTAGAGCAAAAATCCTATCGACTTAAAAATTTAATTGAAGATTTATTTGAAATGAGTAAGGCAACAAGTAAAAACATAGAAATAGAACGAACTGAAGTTGATATTGTAGCACTTATTAAACAGGTTGAGTTAGAATTACATGATAATCTAGAAGCAGCACATATTAATATGCGAATGAATCTTCCAGAAGATAAAGTGATTCTTAACTTAGATGGTCAAAAGACATATCGCATATTTGACAATCTATTTCTAAATATATCAAAATATTCTATGGAAGATACAAGAGCTTATATCGAGTTAGAAGAATCTATGGATCAAGTGATTGTAACACTGAAAAATATATCTGCAACAGAGATTGATTTTAAAGGTGATGAGATTACGCAACGCTTTGTACGAGGGGACAAATCCCGTACAACAGAAGGTTCAGGTCTTGGAATTGCAATTGCAAAAAGCTTTATGGAGCTACAAGGTAGTGAACTTGAAATTGTTGTAGATGGTGATTTATTCAAAGTGATATTAATATTTAATAAGCATTAATTAAAAAGATGTTTAATAGATGCTGGAGAACTGCTTAAGCTAGTCTTATTTAAGATAGAGCGATTATTTCTGAAGAATGGAGCGTGGTGGTTTTCCGCTTGCTTGCGCCACTATCCATTCCATCCCGGTTCAGTATTTACACGGGTTTGGATATTTATTTGCCGTATTGGCTCTTATAATACGGTTAAATATGAGTTTAATCCGAGTTATCAGTCTTTTAATTATCCCTGTTATCTATTCCATCTTTATTACTGTACTTGGCATTTCTCTGAATAAGAAATATCCAAATTATGAGTGGGACAGCAAAATGATGGTTGTCAAACAAAACATTCCTGCTATTATATCCGGCATTATTGGAATGGTTGCGGTGGCTACGCCGATATTACTTAACTGGTTTTTATCCTTTCCGCTTATGCCTACGCTATGGGGTACAGCGTTTATTTTGATTATTGCGGCAAGTGTTATGTATCAAAAAGCTTGTAAATCAAATTATATTTAGTTCAAGGAGGACACTGTTATGAAGAAATCTATCTTGAAAGACATATCAGCCGGGGCAATAACTTCTATCTGTCCGGTTGATGTCAAAGCAAGAAAGCCAGAATCCTGCAACAGTACGTCATGCCCTCAAAGACTTAGAACAACAAGGGCTAATCAATATACGGTGTAATAGGTGCTGTTACGCTATTTAGTGTGGTTCGCTTCATCTATAAGCATTTGGCTGTTACTTCGTGTATAAGGCAGCTTAAGCTCAAAGGCGAGGTCTGAAATGCTCATGTTACCGTCCTCCTAAGCAGATGCTATTGTATTTACTTGTTTGTTTTCTGGTTAAATTATTTAATCCCATCTCATTCTTATCAGCTTTAAATTTAATGATGTTAATAGGTGCATTTTGATATTCTGCTAAGATTTGTATAAGTTCATCAAAGCTCTTTTCTTTGTTCTTTCTAATTACCTACTAGGTACTCAGGAACAGAATAAAAGTTGTTTCCTGTTTGAACAAAGCTGTATTTATTAACTTTTAGGGTTGTTATATCAGCTAGCTCAAGCTTGGGTTTATAAGGTAACAAGCAAGCGACTTCTTCAGCTGTTTTACTTTTATTATTTAATTTCACGAGCTCGTTATTTAGGAAATCTTGCGCATCCTCAAAGGTCTTAAACTTGTAATGCAAGGCAAATACTTTATTCCTAATGATCTTTACACTCCCCTCTACATGGCCTTTCTCATTTTTTCTAACTTCCGATTTGAGTGTCCTTCCAATTTTAATTTTATAATTGCGTGCTTATCCATTAATATAATCACTCCATCACCACCTTCAATATACATTTTAATATATCGAAGGAATTAGTTAAAGAGTGGACCGCTTTTCAATTAATATTCGTTGATTAAGGGGTACTTTTAGAGTACCATATACAATTTCGTGGGGAGTTGTGTTATTTTCATATTAGAGATTGAAAATGAACTGAAATAAAAGTAGAATCAGATTAGAATATTAAATTAACTGAAAAGTGGAATATGAGATGGAGCAAATTATTATTAGTTAAAACTGGAAAATCATATATAATATTAGTTAATAATGTTGTAGGTTTCATCATTATAAAAAAAGTTTGGGCTTTAGGGGGATTGAAATGATTAGGGAATTTAAATTAAAAGATAGTGAACCGTGCAGTAGTAATAAAAGTTTTTAAGAATGATGCAACTACAGAAACTTGTTTTGTGATTTAGTCGATATGTTTACGACAACAGACGACTTGTAAGACATTCGTTCTATCCTCTCAAGCCAGGGTGAGACGGTTGCGGGAATCGAGTGAGAAAATAGTAGTGGGTAAATAAAGTTTTGCTTTGGCTCAAGGGTTTGTCCCTTGGGCCTTTTTGCACTTTAAAAATGAGATAGTTTGCTTTGTATAAATATTTAAGGATTATTTAAGGTAGGTGTAAACCTCATGTAAGATTATGAATGTATAGTAGTAAGAAGAAAGAGGTGCATATGAAATGGCATATATATTAAAAGTGAACAATGTAGAAAAAACATATGGGATAGGAGCAAATATTTTTAGAGCCCTTAAAAATATAACTTTTACTATTGAAGCAGGTGAGTTTGTCGGAATAATGGGTCCATCGGGAGCTGGAAAATCGACATTATTAAATGTACTAGCAACGATCGATTATCCAACGAGTGGAGATATTTTTATTGAACAAGATAACATTGCTAAGATGTCAGAGAATAAGTTAGCAGAATTTCGGCGAAAGAACTTAGGATTTATTTTTCAAGACTATAATTTGCTCGATTCCTTAACGGTAAGAGAAAATATTTTACTACCACTTGCGATTGAAAAAAGACCAGTCAAGGAAATTAATGAAAAGGTAACTTCTATAGCCAAAATATTTAATATTGAGAATCAATTGGATAAATATCCTTATCAAATTTCCGGTGGAGAAAAGCAACGAACTGCCTCATCACGTGCATTGATAACTAATCCAAAACTTTTATTTGCAGATGAACCAACTGGGGCACTTGATTCCAAATCTGCAACTGAGTTTTTAGAAAACTTATGGTCATTAAATGTAGAGCAAAAAGCAACGATTATGATGGTAACACATGATGCCTATGCGGCTAGTTTTTGTAGTCGAATAATTTTTATTAAAGATGGTGAATTATCAAAGGAAATAAGCCGTCAAAATTATGGGAGACAGGAGTTTTTTCAACTCATTTTGGAGGAGTTATCATATTTAGGTGGTGCTGATTATGACTTTATTTGATTTAGTAACAAAAAACATTAGGCGTAATATCAAACACTACGGATTATATATTGGTGCAACGGTATTTTCAATCATTATATATTTCATTTTTGCTATATTAAAGTATAGTGAAAATATTGGTGGCTTAATGGATACGTCTATAAAAATGAAAGGAATTATGAGTGCCTCAGCTTTTGTATTGATGATTTTTTCAATGGCGTTTATTCTTTATTCTAATACGTTTTTTATAAAAAAACGTAAAAAAGAAGTAGCTTTGTATTCTTTATTAGGATTAAAAAAAGGTAAAATTGGATTTATGCTTTTCTTCGAAAATATGATGATTGGGATTATTTCATTGGTTATGGGTATAGTATTTGGTTTCTTTTTAGCTCAATTCTTTTTGGCCATTTTATTACGACTAATGGGGATTCAAATTGGGATGGAGTTTGCTTTTTCTGGCCAAGCCATAGTTGAGACGACAATTGTATTTTTCGTTATATTTCTTATAACATCATTGAGTGGCTATCGTATTATTTATAAATTCAAGTTAGTTGATTTATTCCAGGCGGCCAATAAAGGAGAAAAACAACCCAAGACTTATTTAATCAATGTATTAATGGGAATTTTATCACTATCAGTAGCTTATTGGATTGCGTTACAAGATTTAACAACATCAGAAGTGTGGAGAAAATTTGGTATAAGTACACCACTTCTAATTATTGGATTGACGATTATTGGTTCCTATTTTTTATTTAATAATGTGCTTGTTTATATATTAAATAAAATGATAAAAAAAGAGAGATGGGCATGGAAAGGCCTTAATTTGATGACCGTTTCACAACTGCTATATCGTATTCGTGGAAATGCAAAGACACTGACAATCATTACTATCTTAAGTGCGACTACTATTACTGCTGGTGGTGCTGTATTTGGGATGTATTATACTACAGATAAAATGGTTGAACAATATGCACCATTTTCCTTTATGTGGGAGGGATCACAAAACAAAATACCAATGGAGTTTGTAGAATCATCCATTAATTTTGAAGTGAAAACTGTACGTGTTCATGGTGAAAAAAGGGACGTAGAATACAAAGTTATTAGCCAATCAATATTTGAACTGCTTGCTCAAACATTGAAATGGGATGATATTGAACAAACTAAAAATAAGGAAATGGAAGCTTTGTTGATAGAACCTTTCTATGATGAGCGTTGGTCGGAAAAACAGGATGGAATACAAATTAATGACAATTGGTATCAAATTAGTAAAATATATGTAGAACCCATTTTCAATATAGAGGTATTACCAGGGAGCGTACTAGTTTTAAGTGATGAGCAGTTTAAGGAACTAAATCAAGAATCTATCAATTTTTGTGCCATTCTACTTGATGATTATAGAAAGTATGCTGATTTAGCTGAAGAATTAATTACTTTGATTGATGCTGATAAATTCTCAAGTACACTTATTAATTATCAAAAAGCACTAAAAGATTCGGGAGCAATATTGTTCGTAGGTAGTTTTTTAGGATTAGTATTTTTATTAGCAACAGGAAGCATTATTTTCTTTAAAATGCTAACAGAAGCAGAAGAAGATAAAAGTAAATACGCTATACTTTATAAGATTGGTGTATCAAAACAAGCTATGAAAAGAACTATTCGTTACCAAGTAGGGGTTGTTTTCTTGGGGCCATTATTGCTAGGACTAGTGCATGGGACTGTGGCTTTAATCGCTTTTTCTAATTTAATGGATATGAATTTATTAAAGCCAGTCTTATTATGGATGCTTGCTTATACGATTATTTATATTATATATTATTTTATTACTCTTAAAGGATTTTATCAAACAGTCATAAAGGAGGGGAATTAGCGTGAGAAAAATATTTATTGTTCCAGCTATATTAATGTTGGGGGTGATATTATTATTTACTTATTGTGATATTAATATTAATAAAATTGGAAAAGATAATGTATATATAGAAATTATAGAACCTACAGGTACTGAGGAAGATAGGTTAGATAATGGGGAAGTGATAACCAGGTATATCTACAATCAAAGAGCATTTGATAAAGAAGGGAAATCAGTAGAAATAGAATTCTCTGCAGGCAAAAAATTACGAAAAGGAGCCTATTTAATGCTCTATATTAAGGATGGAAATGTGGTTACGTCTTATGATGAAGTAAAATGGAGCGAAATCCCAAGTAATGCACAAATAGAATTAGAATACTATAATATTGGTAATTAAACAAAAAGACAAAAAGAATCAAATTGGACTTTAATTTGATTCTTTTCATGTATAATAGAATAAATATGTAAACATTAAATACTATAGAGGTGTTGTATGAAAAATTTATCAAATAGTGAAAAGATATTGATAATAGATGATGAGGAAGATATCCTAAAGCTTTTATCCACGGTATTAAAAAGAGAAGGACTTGACAATATATATACAGCTGAGGACGCTGTAAGTGGATATGCATTATTTGAAAGGGTAGACCCTGATATCATTCTTTTAGATATCATGCTACCAGATGGTGATGGATACGAAATATGTAAAAAAATTAGGCTGACATCCGATGTGCCTATCTTATTTATGTCTGCAAAGACTGAAGAAATAGATAGAGTACTAGGTTTTGCACTTGGCGGAGATGACTATATAACAAAGCCCTTTAGTCCTAAAGAAGTAGCCTATAGGGTAAAGGTAAATCTAAGAAGAACCAATCAAAAGGACGAAAAAAATCAAGAGACTATATATGAACTTGGATTATTTAAAATAGATGAGAAAAAAATTGAAGTTAGAAAAAATGGAGAATTAGTAGAATTGAAAGCCAAGGAATACAACATGCTTTTATATTTAGCTAAGCATCCCAATCAGATTCTAAGTAAGGAACAAATATGTTTTAATGTTTGGGGAGAGGATTATATTGGGTTTGATAACACTATAATGGTACACATAAGAAGGTTAAGGGAAAAGATTGAAGATGACCCCTCAAATCCTAAACATATTATTAATATAAAGGGACTAGGTTATAAATTTGTCATAGAGGATGAATAGGAATGAACTTAAAAATAACGGGAAGGTTTATTTTAACAGTAGTATTTATAACCATTATGGTATCTATTATTAATATAAGTGTGGGCATTGGTTTTATTATCAATGGCGTAACAAATAAAGATAATGAAATAAGTGAAATGAATGATTCTTCACCGGAAGATTTTACGAGTGAATTTAATAAGTATTTGATGATAAATCAAAGCGCAGTATCTATTTATGAGGATGGAAAAGAAATATTAGAAAATGAAGATGTTTGGTTGCAGGTTTTAAATGCTGCTGGAAATGAGGTTTATAGTTATAATAAGCCCGTTGATGTTAGGGAAAGTTACACTCCCATGGAATTGATTCATGCCTATAAATACGCCTTGCCAGAGAGTATGTCTACTATATTTATAGGAGAAAAGGTTTTTGATGACATAAATTATAGTTATATTTTAGGATTTCCTTTTGAGAAAATAAAAAGAAATGTTATTTCTTATGATATTTATGAAGTAGTAGAAAGAATAAGAAAAGGGATCTATATCATTTTACTGATAGATATTCCTATTGCTTTGATATTTGGGTATCTATTTAGCAGAAAACTTACAAAGCCTTTAATTGGTATTATAAATGATATTGAAATCCTTTCACAAGGAAAATATGATTTACAAAGAGATGACCAAGGGCTCTATAAGCAAGTATATAAAACAATCAATAATTTATCTACAAAACTAAGAAGTAATGAGGAAACAAGAAGAAACTTAGACACAATGAGGGAAGAATGGATATCGAATATTTCTCATGATATAAAAACTCCTTTAGTATCCATAAAGGGATTTGCTGAGATTTTAGCCAATGTAGAATATAATTTTACAGATGAGGAAATAAGAGACTATGGGAATATAATAGAAAGCAAGTCTAATTATATCAAAGAACTTATAGATGATTTGAATCTTAGTACTAGATTGAAAAGTAAATTCTTAACCCTTGATTCTAAAAATACAAATATTGTGAGCTTAGTTAGGGAAGTAGTCATAGATATCTTAAATAATCCTAATACTAACAATATAAATATTGGGTTTACTGCAGAAAGAGAGATTATTGAAAAGAAGATTGATAAAGTGCTGATAAAAAGAGTAATCAATAATATTGTATATAACGCCATAGTGCATAATAATGAGGATGTATCTATAGATGTTAAGATAGAAGAAAAGGAAAACATCCATATATTTATTATTGATAACGGTAAGGGGATAGAGGAACAGGAAATCAAACATATATTTGATAGATATTATAGGGGAACAAACACAGGAGTAAAACACAAAGGATCAGGACTTGGAATGGCTATAGCAAAAGATATTGTTGAAAGCCATAATGGCTCTATCAAGATAAAAAGCCAATTAGGGGTAGGAACTGAAATAGAAGTAATCCTATAATTAAAGATTAATGTTATTCATAAAGAAAGATGGGAGTACTATGAGAACAAAGCAACATAAGTTAATATTTACCACGTTAATAATCTATACAGCCTTAATATTATTTTTTCTATTTTTTAGTTTTGGTAGGCTTGATGTAGCAGCAGTCAATCAGGAATATCGATTTAATTTAATACCGAGGAATCTTTATTTAAGATTTCCAACTATCTCAGATTTGGAATATTTTCAAAGTTGGTTTTTCAACATTGGTAATTTTGCGGGATTTATACCTTTTGGTATATTGATTCCTATACTATATCGTTGCAAATTTTTTAGGTTTATTTCATTGTTTTTCTTGTCAATTCTGATCATAGAAACTGTGCAAATGCTAACTTTTCTTGGTAGCTTTGATATTGATGATGCAATTGTGAATACATTAGGTGCAGCAGTAGGATTTTGTGCATATAAGATAGGTTTTCGTTTCACCAATATTTGGAATAAGTTTGCTGTCACGATTATGTCAGTTGTTATCCTTTCAATAGCAGTAATAGGCTCTTCCGAGTTGCTAAACAGGTTTTTCGTAAAAGTAGAGGGGCCTGCTATAGCTTTGAATCAAATGGAAGTAGATGGAAGTGTGCCACTAGATAAAAATCTCCAAAGCTTTAAAATTGGACAAGAAGAAATTGAACCGAAAATAAACTTGTATAGTAGCGAAGGTAATAATATTGAAATGTTTACATATGCATTTGGTGGAAAAGATATTATGCTCTCTTTAAACTATGGGATTACTGATAATGCTAGTGACTATGATAGTGAGATGATTATTTCTGCTGATGGGAATGTGTTGAGCACCTATTTTATAGACAAAGAATATAGAGACCCAATCTCAGGATCTTCTGAATATAATATGGAAAAGGTAAATGAACTTACAATAACAATTAAAGGGGATGTAAAGGTATGGGATGTTACATTTAGAGAAATAAAATATTGGTGGAAGTAACAATCTAATTTAGATATCTACAAATGTTAACGCCGGCTAAGTTTGTTAGTACACAGGTGGAGGAGTAGGATGAATAAAATATTGGTTGTCGAAGATGAAAAAATTTTACGTGAAGTGATAATAGACTATCTAATCGAAGGTGGATACCTAGCACTAGAGGCTGCAGATGGAGAAAAAGCTTTAGAATTATTTGAAGGGAATTCTGTAGATTTAATTATACTAGATATTGGTTTGCCAGGGATTGATGGTTGGTCAGTATGTCGCAGAATTCGGAAGGATTCTAATGTTCCTATAATAATTTTGACTGCTCGCTCGGATGAGGATGACTCCCTTATGGGATATGAGCTCGGAGCCGATGATTATTTAATCAAACCATATAGCCCGCGGATTCTAATGGCAAAAGTGAAACGATTCCTTCAAAAGGACTTGGGGGCTATGGATGAAATACTTATATCGGTGAACGGAATTGTAATAAATATGGGGTTATGATTTTTATGGTGATGAAAGAACAGTAAACAGTCATATTAGAAATCTTCGTGCTAAGCTAGGCAGCAAAGGCAGTTGTATTGCTACGGTTATACGTTCGGGATATAAATTTTCAGAGGGGCAGCTATGAAAAAAAGCATTGTTTTTAAATGGTTTGTGCTAACAGTTTTATTATTTGCCTCAACGTTTCTATTTATTGGAACTATGCAAAATTATTTTTTTGAGAAGTATTACATAAACAATAAATCAGATATTCTTAGAAAAAACATGAGTGAATACGTTAGCCTAGCAGCTGAAAAGGGATCAGAAGCAGCATCTTTAGAACTATATAGGAATAATAACATATGGGTCACAAAGCTGGATAAGAGTGGATTTATTGATGATGAGGTAATTATTGATGCAGTAAATATTGCAGATGATAAGGTACCCTATTTAATACAAACAAATGTTGCAGGATTTGCAGATTTAAACATTGCTAACAAACTGCATGGGCCTAGTGCGGATAAAGCATATAGCCATCTTAATACTGGTCTATATAGGGGAACTATAACGAAAACTGTTTTCCCAGAACGAATGGAAGATATTTCTTTTCCTTACAATGAAGGTTATTTTTTGAAACAGGTAAAGCAATTTCAAGTTAGTCTGCTAGCTGATAATGGGAAACCCATTCAAGATATAGAAGAACTTACTATAACAGAAAATTTTGCAGAATATAAGATAATTATTAAACCTATTATTGAAAATGATGAAAATGGATATATTTTTGCTATGATTTCTCTCCAACCAGTAGATGAGGCAATTTCGATTATGCGTCAATATTATCCTTATTATTTTGGATTTACCTTTCTATGCATTATAGTTTTGGCATTTGTTTTTTCTAAGTGGCTAACAAAACCACTGATAGCTATTAACAAGATAACAGAAAAAATAGCAAACATGGATTTTACGGAAAAGCTGCCGGTGCGTTCTGCAGATGAAATTGGTCAGTTATCCAAAAATATTAATTACCTGTCGAACCAGGTGGAAACATATATTGGTGGGCTTGAACAAGATCTCGATAAAGAGAGGAGATTGGAAACTATACGGAAGGAATTTATTGCTGGGGTATCTCATGAACTGAAAACGCCTCTTGCTATTATGAAAAGTTGTCTATCTATTCTAAAAGACGGAATTGCAGCTGAAAAAAGGGAATATTATTTTCAGGCTATGGAAGACGAAATAGAGCGAACAGATTTGCTAGTTGTTAATATGCTAGATTTGGCCAAGTTTGAATCTGGTACCTATAAGCCAGAATTGGTTCCTTTTGAAATAGACAAGGCAATTATCGAGGTATGCAGGTCCTTGATTGAGCAAATAAAGGAGAAAAATCTATCTCTTACATTAAATATTTGTTCTCAAATGGTAGTGGGACATAGGGGGCTAATTAGTCGTGTTATTACTAATTTTCTAAGTAATGCAATTCGGCATACTGAGAATGGACATACAATCGCAATTACTGTAAAGTGCAATAAACATACAGCAGAAATCAGCGTAGAAAATCAGGGGAAGCACATATCAGAAGAAGATAGGAAGAAGATATGGGACCAATTCTACCGCGTAGAGTTACGGACAAGCAAAGTAAGTACGGGTCTTGGACTTTCCATATCCAAGGAAATACTGGAGCTTCATAATTCAATTTATAGTGTAGAAAATACGAAAGATGGCGTCCGATTTTTCTTTACACTACCCATACAGCTATGAAGAATTTTCATAGCTGTTTTTTTGAGCAAAATTAGTACCTAAACTTTATCTTATCTGCACCTGTTCTGCATCTTGATGATGTAATATTTATATATCAAATAAAGAAAAGAGGTATTTACATGAAAAAATTAATGAGTAGTTTTCTGATAGCTATACTGCTGGTTGGTGTAACTGGCTACGAAAATAAAATTTCAGAAAATGATGTAGAAGTTGCGTTTGAAAATAGTGTATTTATGGGGGATTCCATTACTGAAGGTTTTGCTTTTAATGAAATACTGCCAAGAGAATCTGTAATAGCTGGGGCTGGAACCACAGCAGGTTTTATCTATGATGATATTGACGATCTAGTTGAAAAGAAACCAGAGAATATCTTTATCATGCTGGGATCAATAGATATCCTCATGCCTGTGGATGATCCTAAAGAATTATTTAGAAATGACTTAACAAAATTAATCAACACAATAAAAGAGGAACTACCTGAAGGTAAAATATATCTCCAATCCATTACACCTGTAACACAGGAGGCATTAAAAGAAGAATCCCGCTATGAAAGGATAGATGAATATAATGAAGTTTTAAAGGAGTTGGCGGGCAATTTATCAGTTAATTATATAGACATTGGAAAATTATTAAAAGAAAATCCTGATTTATATGCCGAGGATGGCATTCATTTCAAGAAAGAATTTTATCAGCTGTGGTTGGATAATCTTCTTAAATTAATGTAGAGGGAAGGAGCAATGGTTTTTAGTAGCCTGCTTTTCACATTTGCTTTTTTACCAGTTACAATAATTCTATATTATTCCTTAGGAAAGTATTTAAGGAATATTGTCCTACTTACTGCAAGCCTATTTTTCTATGCATGGGGAGAGTCGGTCTATGTGGTATTGATGTGCGGTTCCATAATGATTAATTATTGTATAGGAATGATCTTAGGTAGAGATGATACCAGTAGACGAAACAGGAAGCTTTTTTTTATAATAAGTCTGATGTTTAATTTAGGTTGTCTTGCTTATTTTAAATACTTCGGTATGATCATAAATACAATATCATCAATTGGTAGTTGGAATTTGAATGTGGGAATACCGACGCTTCCCATAGGAATTTCGTTTTACACTTTTCAAACACTATCTTATGTGATTGATGTATACAGAAGAAAAATAAAGTCGCAGAAAAGCCTGATTCTTTTTGCTCTTTATATCACTATGTTCCCCCAGCTTGTGGCTGGGCCAATTGTAAACTATGCGGACATTGAGTCTCACCTAGCTGATAGGAGTATGACATACAAAAAGTTTTACACTGGGGTGCACCGCTTCCTATGTGGGCTAGCAAAAAAAGTGCTTCTTGCCAATAATATAGGAATGTTATGGGATGAAGTAAAAATCATGCCTAACACAGAAATTTCAGTACTCATGGCATGGGCTGGAATTATTGCCTTTACATTGCAGATTTATTTTGATTTTAGTGGATATTCAGATATGGCTATAGGTTTGGGAGGAATGTTTGGATTCGATTTCAAAGAAAATTTCCAGTATCCATATATTTCGCAAAGTATCTCGGAATTTTGGCGGAGATGGCACATATCTCTCGGATCATGGTTTAAGGAATACGTATATATTCCTCTTGGCGGGAGCCGTATGGGTAAGTGGAAACTGATACGGAACCTCTTCATCGTATGGTTTTTCACAGGTATATGGCATGGTGCAAGTTGGAGTTTTGTGTTATGGGGGCTTTATTTTGGAATTTTAATATTAATAGAAAAATTGTTTTTGGAGAAACGTATGTTAGGGTGGCCAAAGGCTATCCGCCATATATACATGTTGCTGTTTGTCGTGATAGGCTGGGTGTTTTTTGAATTTACCAACCTGACAGGTATATTGAATTTTTTACGTATCATGTTTGGAGTGGGAGGAAATTTATTTATAGATAATCAAGGAATTCTGAAGCTAAAAAATTATGTCGTCTTATATATAATTTGTATCACTGCTGCTTCACCTTGGCCGAAGAAATTTGTATTAATATTTCAAAAAAAGCATTTTGCTATTTACAGATTAGCAGCAAACCTTTATTATTGTGTACTAATAATTTTGGTTACGGCATATATGGTTGCTTCAACCTATAATCCATTTATATATTTTCGATTTTGAACAGGAGGATTGATATGTGAATGAATAATAAAAAAGAATTTGTGATTATACAAAATATCCTAGATATGGTTCCACTTTTATTTATACTTAGTGTGTTAATATTGCACCTAGCCCTACCGAATAAAACTTTTTCAAAAGAGGAGCGGCGTTACTTAACACAGTGGCCAGCTCTTCATATTGAAAAAATATTAAATGGTAGTTATGGTGCAACAGTTGAATCATATTTTTTAGATCAGTTCCCTTTTCGAAATTTTTGGGTTCATATTCAGGAAAGTGCTTCATTTTCAATATTGTAGAATTGGTACCGATCTAATTAGCACAAGTATAGGCTTTATGCTTGTGCTACCGTTGGCGTGGGTACACTCGTTACTGCATTTTTTAGGGGACCAATTATTTCGATTTTAATGGGTGAAAAACAGAGAAACGATTAAGCTATGCTATTTTTACATTGTAGGTTGAAAAGGGGCTAAAATAGAGATAGAATTAGATTAGAGTATCCACACAAATACAAAACAGTTATCGAGCTGAAAGTTTAAAAGGAGGATGTTATAATGAGCAAATATGAGGGTTTAAATGAAGCAAGTAAAGCTATATCGGCAAGAACCACTTCAAGAACAGCACCGGACATAATCACTGACCCTGAATATATGTTTCCAGCTTTCTCAAATGGAGAGGTGCTTTTGAATAAAAAGCAGGCCCGCCTCCCCGCCATGGGATGGAACAGCTGGAATGCTTTTGGTAGTAAGAACAACGAAGAGCTTACGAAGGCAATGGCTGACGCATTTATAGATTTAGATCTGGCTAACTTGGGATACAAGTATATTGTGCTCGATGACGGATGTTATAAGTCCGAGCGAGTAGATGGATTACTTTCAAATGAAACGATTAAATTTAAAAGTGGATTTAAGGCTCTATCAGATTATATACATGATAAAGGGCTTAAATTTGGTATGTATAATGACATAGGTACAAATCTTTGCGCCGGCTCCGCTGTAGGTACTTGTGGATTTGAGGATGTGGATGCAAAATCTTATATTGACTGGGGCGTTGACTTTTTAAAGGTTGATAATTGCTACTATCTTTGGGATAATGCAACATTTTCAGATGAAAAAAATGCAAAATATACCTATGCTCCGAATATCAGAAGCATTAGAGTCTCTGGGGAAGGATTGAATATCACTTTAAATGCCGTTAAAGAGGGTGTTCTTTTAGGCCAGGGGGCAACAATTAATAGAAACGACTTTGTGTCAAATATCGGTACTTTCGACGGAACACATGGGGGTGTAACGCCTGTTGGTGACCGTTGGTGTGAAATTGGATTCACCTTGAATGCTTCTGTTGCAGGAGAATATTCTATAATTGTTAATTATGCAAGCGGTGAAGAAGTTGGAGTCGGACGTTGGCTTCAGCTTGCGGTAGGAAACGTAGATAATGAAACCAGGTATTTTGATGATTTACTCCCCCTTACCGAAAGTACGACCACCTTTATAGATTCAGAAGAAATAAGAGTGTCTTTGAATGCGGGAGATAATGTCATACGCCTTATGAATCACAGAAGACAAGAAAACACTCTTAATTCATATGCAGCACTACTTGACGGCTTGAACAAGGCGAAACCTGACCATGATGTGCTACTCTCAATCTGTGAATGGGGTAAAACGCAGCCTCACAACTGGGGATATAAGGTTGGGGACTCGTGGCGTATTTTAAATGATATTACGTTCAGTGTCGGTTCTGATGAAAATCCTGGAACGGCTTTATGGAGCGCAAACTATACGGATAGCATAACCTCGCAATACAATAAGGCGGTTATTATGGACGAGTTTGCCGGGCTTGACAAAGGATGGAACGATCCTGATATGTTGGTAATCGGTATGGATGGAATTACAAATACAATGAGTCAAACCCATATGACTATGTGGTGTATGATGAATTCCCCACTTATGCTCGGACTGGATTTAAGACGTGTTACAAAAGGTGATGAGCTTTGGCAGATGATAGCAAACAAAAATTTGATAGCATTGAATCAGGATGCACTCGGTATTCAGGCAAAGAGAATTTATTGTTCTGTAGATAATGCTAATCCCGATACGGCATATGTGGCTAATAATAAGCGCCTTGATATTCTTGCAAAACCACTTTCAAATGGAGATATTGCATTGTCCTTTATCAATCTAAGTGATTCAAAAGATACTAAGGAACATTCGATTGATGTAAGCCGTATTATCAATTATATTGGTCATAAAATGGTTGATGCTGAAAAATTTAAAAATGCATCGTACTTTAATATAAAGAATTTATGGTCAGAAGAGATTACAAAGAACACGACAGGGATTTTCTCTGTTACAGACCTTGATGCCTATGACAATCTAGTAATACGAGTTACTCCTGTTAAAAAAATTGTGTAACTATTATAGTTGCACAAAAGACAATATTTTATATCTAACAAAACGGGGTATTATTAAAAGGATAAATGATGGTTTATATCATCCAGAGGATAAGGTTACGACGCAGCAGTTTGTAACAATGATTATAAGAAGTAGTAAGGGAGAAATAGAAGCAACGCGTGACGGTTGGTCGTCGGGATATATAGATTATGCTTTGTATAATGGTATCATAGAGGACTATGATTTGACCAATATAAGTAATCCTATTGAACGTCGATCCGCTGCAAGAATAGTTCATGAAGCCCTTCTGACGGAATTCTCAGAGATAGATGAGGATAAATGGTCAGGGGCAGACAAACTAATAGACCTACACAGCTGCCATACTTGCGTTATGCATATAGCGCAGGTATATGTGAAAGGTATCATGTTGGCCCGTGAAAACAACATATTTGACATCAAGGGTAACATAACTCTTTCGGAAGCTGCGGGGATTGTTGTAAGAATGCTTGCTAGAGAGCAACGTATTCCTCAGACTGAGGACAGAAAGATTCAAAGTAAACTGATTCACTACAATGAAGCTTGGGAAATGATGTTAAATGATAGTAGCGCAATGCTTATCGATGTACGGACCCATGAGGAATACAAGCAAGGGCATATTAATGGGAGTATTTGCATACCACTACGTGACATACTAAATAATCCGTTTTCGGTATGTCTTAGAAAAAATACGCCCATAATACTTTACTGTCAAAAGGGGTATAAAAGTTCTTTAGGGGCGCAAGTACTTATAGATGCAGGCTACACTAAAATCTATACAATTCCGGGTATAGAGGAGTATCAATATATCAACTAGTGGTATACCAGCACTGTGCAGTCACTTTGAAGTTTAACTATAAACTTCAAAGTGACTGCACAGTGCTTTTTATATTGACATTTATTTTTTTTGTGTTAATATACTTACTAAAGGTAATTACATTAGGTAATCTATTTGGAAGGAGATCAAAATGACAAATAAGTTGTCAGAAGACTATATTGGTGCATGTCTGAGTGCAAAACAAACCTTACAATTTTTGCCTGAGCCACCATCTGAATTACAAAGAAGACATGTCTATATTATAAAAGTTTGTTATGATTTATCACAGCGGGTAGAAGAAGTACGGGTTAGTGATGTTGCGGAAGCAATTAATGTTACGCTGCCGAGTATCACAAGAAATATTACAACTTTAGAAAAAAAAGGTTATTTAATAAAAGAAAAAAATAGTAAGGACAAACGTGCTGTAAATATTAAGTTGAGTGATAAGGGCTTAGGGTTATATCAAACACTCATCTATGATTTTCACAAAAAAAACAGTGAATTATTCAAAGACATACCAGAGGAGGATATTCATATTACAATAAAAACAATCCATAAAATCTATGGTTTAATGGAAAAGGAATACATGTAAAGTGAAAGAGGGGAACAGAATTTATGTATAAAACATTAGCAAAATCAATTCGGCAGTATAAGAAGCCGAGTTTTTTAACGATGATTTTTATGGCCTTAGAAGTTTCTATGGAGATTTTTATCCCTTTTCTAATGGCAAAAGTATTAGATAAAGGATTACTAAATGGCGATATCCAGTATGTTTTAAAGATAGGGGCATTGATGTTTGTGATTGCCTGTTTATCAATGTTATTTGGTGTATTAGCAGGAAAATATTCATCGGATGCTGCCGTTGGGTTTTCAACAAATATCCGGCAAGATATTTATGAGAATATCCAGACGTTTGCCTTTGATAATATTGATCGGTACTCATCATCAAGTTTAATTACAAGATTAACAACAGATATTTCAAATATTCAAATGGCTTTTCAAATGGTTTTAAAAACAATTATACGAGCACCATTTATGATTGTTTTTGCATTTATAATGGCTAGCTATACAAATTTAAAATTATCTTTGATCATGTTACTCGTTATTCCTGTTATAGGCGTGGTATTAGTAGGATTAATTTATAAGGTCCACCCTTACTTTATCGAAGTGTTTAAAAAATATGACCGTTTAAACCGTACTGTGCAAGAAGATATTAATGGGGTTCGTGTGGTGAAATCTTTTGTTCGAGAAGATAAGGAAATTGAAAGATTTAAAGAATCTTCCGATGACATTAAACAAATTTTTATGAAAGCTGAGAAAATTATTGCACTGAACAGCCCAATCATGCAAATAGGTATTTATTCTACTTTATTACTTATTTATTGGTTCGGCGCAAAACATATCGTTGGTGGCAGTATGACGACTGGCGAACTAACAAGTTTTATTACTTATATCATGCAAATTTTAAATAGTTTAATGATGATTGCAATGATTTTTGTAATGATTGTTATTTCAGAAGCTTCGGTTGAACGGGTTGCAGAAGTTCTAAAGGAAAAAACAACTCTCACCAATCCAGAAAGCGCCATAACAGTGATTGAGAATGGAGACATTGAGTTTAAGAATGTTTGTTTCCATTATAATACATCTTCAGAAGAACCAGACTTAAGTGATATTAACTTGAAAATAAAGTCTGGGGAAACGATTGGTATTATTGGCGGAACAGGGAGTGGAAAGAGCTCACTTATTCAGTTAATCCCAAGGCTGTATGATGCAACCAAGGGAGAGGTTTTTGTTTCAGGGCGTAATGTAAAAGAATATGATTTAGTTACCCTGCGAGATCAAATCGCAATGGTCTTACAGAAAAACACACTATTTTCTGGAACGATTAGTGAAAACTTACGTTGGGGGGACAAAGATGCTTCCCAAGAAGAAATACAACATATTGCCCATTTGGCCCAAGCCAATGATTTTGTTCAATTATTCCCAGATGGCTACGAAACAGTATTAGATCAAGGTGGAACCAATGTATCAGGTGGCCAAAAACAACGATTGACCATTGCAAGGGCATTACTTAAAAAGCCCAAAATTCTTATTTTGGATGATTCGACTAGTGCGGTGGATACAAAGACGGATGCCTATATTAGACGTTCATTTGCCAAGGAAATTCCAAATACAACAAAAATTATTGTGGCACAAAGAATTTCTTCCATTCAAGATGCTGACAGAATTGTTGTATTGAATGAGGGGAAAATTGATGGCATTGGTACTCACAAAGAATTACTAGAAAACAATCATATCTATAGAGAAGTTTATGAGTCTCAAGTTAAAGGAGGGACTATGAATGAAAAATAAATCAATTAATACACCGATTAATACAACAACAGAAAGTCCCTTGAAAATTTTAAAACGAATTCTGTCCTATGCAACGAAAGAATATAAAGGACGACTTATTATTGTAGTGATTAGTATTTTAATCAGTGCGGGAATGAATGCCATAGGTATTAGTTTTACAAAGGTACTCATTGATGATTATATAGCACCATTAGTATTGCAAAAAAATCCTGATTTCTCTAACTTGGCCCGTATCATTGGTTTCATGGCCATTTTGTATTTAACAGGTGCAATATTTAGCTATATTTATAATCGTACCATGGTCACTGTTGCTCAAGGAATATTAAAAGACATTAGGGATGAAATGTTCTCCCATATGTCAAAATTACCGATTCGCTATTTTGATAGTAATGCAACAGGTGATATAATGAGTCATTATACTAGTGACGTTGATACATTAAGGCAGATGATTAGCCAGTCTCTTCCACAAATGTTTTCATCGGTTATTACGGTGATGTCAATTATATTGGCCATGTTTATTATTAACATTCCAATGACCTTATTCGTTTTGTTAATGGTAGGAGTAATGATTTTTGTGATTCGCTTCTTAGGTAGCCGGAGTGGCCGTTATTTCTTTATACAACAATCTGCACTAGGAGCCTTAAATGGATATGTTGAGGAGATGATTGAAGGTCAGAAGGTTGTCAAAGTCTTTAATCATGAAGAAGAGACCATTACTGATTTTGGTGAACTAAATGAACACTTAAGAGAAAATGCAACAAAAGCCAATACTTATGCAAATATCTTGATGCCAATTATGGGGAATATCGGTAATATCACCTACCTATTAACGGCTGTAGTTGGAACCCTTTTTTCAATTACGGGTCTAACAGCACTGACAATTGGTGGGATTGCTTCATTTGTTCAATTTACAAAAAGTATTACCATGCCAATTTCTCAAATTTCACAACAGTTTAATACAATTATCTTATCTTTAGCTGGAGCACAACGTATTTTTAAGCTGTTGGATGAAAAACCTGAAGAAGATTCTGGAACCATTGAACTGGTCAATATTAAAGAAAATACGGATGGTAAGATAGAAGAAGTGAGCCAAAGAACAGGCTATTGGGCATGGAAAAAGACTTCAACAAAGGGTGTGTCTTATACACAATTGGCTGGTGATGTTCGTTTTAAAGATGTTACCTTTGGTTATAATGAGAATAAAACAGTTCTGTATAATATTAGTCTTTTCGCAAAACCAGGCCAAAAAATTGCTTTTGTAGGGGCAACAGGTGCAGGGAAGACAACCATTACGAATCTTATTAATCGCTTTTATGATATTCAAGACGGAACGATTACCTATGATGGGATTGATATTAAGGATATTAAGAAGGATGATTTAAGAAAGTCATTAGGCGTCGTCTTGCAAGAGACACACTTGTTTTCCGGAACCATTAAGGATAACATTCGCTACGGGAAATTAGATGCTACTGACCAAGAGATTAAAGCAGCGGCCAAGTTAGCTAATGCGGACTTCTTTATTCGTCAATTACCACAAGGCTATGATACAGAATTAACAGGAGATGGTGGCTCCCTCTCTCAAGGGCAACGCCAGTTATTAGCCATTGCTAGGGCAGCCATTGCTAATCCTCCAGTTTTGATTTTGGATGAAGCAACATCAAGTATTGATACAAGAACTGAAGCCATTGTTCAAAGAGGGATGGATGCTTTAATGAAAGGCCGTACGGTATTTGTAATTGCTCATCGTCTTTCTACCATTCAAAATTCCGATGCTATTATGGTAATGGATGAAGGGCGGGTTATCGAACGAGGAGATCACAAGGATTTAATATCACAAAAAGGTGAGTATTATCAATTGTATACAGGCGCATTTGAAATGAGTGACACTAAATAATAGAACTTATTGGAAAAGATTAAAATTATAATAGAGCCCAAAAGGCTCTAAGGAAAGTAGAGGGCTAAGATGAATATAGAATTTACTAAAGAAGAATTCAAAGCATTATTTGATTTAGTATATGCAGGTAATATGGTTGTAAATGGAATGAGAAACAATGATGAGAGAGTCAAAGAATACTGTGAAATAGAACAAAAGATATTTTCTCTTGCTGAAGAATTTGAATTGAAGGGTGCTGTCTTATATGATGAAAGTGTTAAGGAATATGTGCCTACTAGAACATATGAAGAAAGTGAAGTTAACGAGTATATGGATTATTATGATGAGGCTGTTTTTTGGGAAGAGTTAACACTCAGGCTTGCTAGAAGGGATGCTTTAAATATACTCGGGGATCAAGAACCAGATATGAGTAAGGCAAAGCTAGCTAAGCTTCAACTAGATATTGAAGATGAATATGAAAGAATATTCTTGGAAGGCGGAATTTCAGATTTAAAACTCATTGAAAAAATATAAATTCTAAAAGGTTAGAGATAAAGAGACTTATTCAAGGAATGAACATAGGTTTTCAGGGCATCAAGGTGTAAAAACCTTGATGTTTTTATTTTATATATGACTAGCATTAAGAACTGATTAGAAAGTAAGGATTTAAAGGAGATTCTCTTGCTAAAGTGGAAATATTAAGATAAAATTGTATTGACACTTAAAGTCGTTTTTTAACAGGTATTGTCGAATATAAAAACAAATAAGAATACCAATGGAGGAATAATAATGAAAAGTATTAAATTAAGACTGGTTGCATAGTTTACCCTTTTAATTTTCATAACGGCTACAAGTATAGGGATATTATCCATGAGCTCAGCCAGTAAGGCAGTCAAGACTGAAGCGGAGAGTGCCTTAAAGCAATTAGCTTTTGAAGGAGCCAGATACAGTGTTTATAGATATGGCCATTGGTAATTTAGATGGAACTACCAATACAATGGGAGGGGCAGAAATCCAGCTAGGGGATAGAGCGTATGTTAAAAATGCCTTAGCAGAATTGCCAGGTACAATAGACTTAGCATTTAACCGGGCCACCAATGAGCTTAGTCTACTGAATGCTGTCCCCATTAAAAAATCAGGCAAAGTAGTTGGCTTTTTAACAGGTCGTAGTGATGGTACCGCCTTGAGTGAAATTATCGATGATACAGGATCAGGTGAAAGTGGCTGTGGGTATATTATCAACGGTGAAGGAACAGTTATAGCGCACCCAGATAGAGACTTGGTATTAAGTGAATTTAATGCTATTGAAGCAGTAAAAGAGGATAAGAGCCTAAAATCTGTAGCTGGTTTAATAGAAACAATATTAGTAGGAAAATCAGGAATTAGTAATTATTCCTATGATGGTAATGATTTATATGCTGGTTATAGTCCTATTGAAGGAACAGATTGGACATTAGTTATTGTAGCTAAAGAGGATGAAGTATTAGGAGCAATCTCTCATATGCGAAATAGTATAATTATCTTAATCATCTTTGCTGGCAAGAAAAGATGAAATAGGAGGACTCAGTAGAGCATTACAAAATGTGATTAATAATCTTAGGAATATGGTAAGTGAGATTAGGAATGATGCAGAACACTTAACAGCCACATCACAAGAAATGACAGCTGTTGCGGGGCAATCAGCTATTGCAGCAGAGGAGGTTTCAAAAACGGCTGAGGAAATTGCAAATGGTGCCACAGAGCAAGCAAGAAATACAGCAGCAGGTTCTGATAAGGCTATGATCCTTGGGGAACAAATTGAGAAAAATTCAGATTACATGGGCCATTTAAATGTAGCTTCAGGACAAGTGGTTCGGGTGATTAAAGAAGGTTTAGCTGATATAGAAAAACTCATAGCCATAACGGAAGAAGCTAACCAAGCATCAAAAGAGATTCATGATGCTATCTTAAAAACAAATAATAGTTCTGTTAAAATTGCAGAAGCAAGTAACCTAATTGCATCTATTTCAGGACAAACCAATTTACTGGCTTTAAATGCAGCTATAGAAGCAGCAAGAGCAGGAGATGCTGGCAGAGGATTTGCAGTTGTTGCAGATGAAATAAGAAGGCTTGCGGAGCAGTCTTCAAACTCCACACTAGTGATTGATGCAATAGTAAGTGATTTACAATTAAATTCCAACGATGCAGTCCTTAAAGTTGAAAGAATATCGGATATTGCTAAAGAACAAACAGGTGGCGTTACTAATAACAAGGAAAAATATATGCTTATAGAAACCGCAATGCAGGGTGTTAGTAGTGCAACTGAAAAACTTGACCTTTCAGGAATTGAAATGGAAAAGATGAAAGACGAAATACTAAATACATTAGAAAACTTATCTGCTATAGCCCAAGAGAACTCTGCGGCTACACAAGAAGTAACAGCATCTATGGAGGAGCAAGCCGCTTCTATAGAAGAAATTTCAGAATCTAGTGAAGGATTGGCTACTTTTGCAGAAGAATTACAAACTCTTATTATGAAATTCAAGATGTAGTATCATTAAAAAAGGATGGGCATGTGCCATCTTTTTTTTGTTTCAAAGTTTAACGATTGTTTCTAAATTACAAAAATGCAACTTTAATAAAACATAAATCAATATGTACTTAGGGGAACTACCGATAGAATAGTAAGTGGAATCATATATATAAATGCAGTTATAAGAAGGGGGAGAGGGCAAGATGAATATTAAAGAAGGGATACAATCGGCATTTAAAAATCTCTCTAGTAGTAAAATGCGTACCTTTCTAACGATGTTAGGAATGATTATTGGAATAGGGTCTGTTATTATGATTTTATCTATTGGCGCAGGGGTTCAAGATAGTTTAGTCGTCTTATTCGATAAATTAGGTAAAGGTACTATACAGCTAGATGCACTAAGAGCAGAGCCAGAAGACTATTTTATCCTAGAAGACTTTGAGGTTATTGAAACTTTACCTGGTGTTAAAATGGCCTTGCCAATGATATCTTTTGCAGGATCGGTAAAGATGAAAAGAGCTGATGAGTTTAATTTTACGCAAATATGGGGTGTTACAGCTGATTACAATAAAGTGGTCCCTGTTAAAATGCTTAAAGGTAGATATATTTCAGAGAAGGATGATAAAGGGAAACAAAATGTAGCGGTTGTCGAAGAGGCCTTTGCAATAAGTCGCTTTGGCACTAATAATGTTATTGGTAAAACAATTGTAATTGAGTATGATAATCAAAATTTTACATTTGAAATAGTAGGTGTTAAAGACGATGCATACGATGTAGCAGGCATACCTACGGGAGATATGCCCTTAGTTGTATACCTACCATATGGAACCGTTGCAACCACCATGTTTGATTTTGGTGAGAAAAAGGCCAGATATGCGATTGTATCAACTGAAGATAATGCCAATACTAATGAAATAGCAGCCCAAATAATAAAAATTCTAGAAAAGAAACATCGTGTAAAGGATTTATACAGTGCAGAGCCATTATCTAGACAAATGGGTCAGCTTAATGAACAACTAGGTATTGTGATGGCTTTCATAAGTGTTGTAGCAGGAATTTCCCTTCTCGTTGGGGGAGTAGGAATTATGAATATTATGCTCGTTACCGTACAAGAAAGAACAAGAGAAATAGGAATTCGTAAAGCGTTATGAGTAAGCGAAATGCTTAAAAAGCTTAACCCGAAAACCTGATGAATTAGGTTATAAGGTTAATATCTGCGATTGGTGCAGAAAATAGGGACCCCATAATCCCAAACATCTTTGGTAAAATAAGAATAAGTGGTACGCTAAGTACAAAATCTCTAAGCAAGGACAGCTCTAAAGATAAGACTGGTTTTCCTATGGATTGTAAGAAAATACTTGTTGATTTCACTATTGCAGTTAATATAATAGTACTTAAAAACATCTGAAAAGCATAGATTGCAAATTCGTTATAGAGTAAATTTTCACTGCCAAATACTCCAATGATTTGCAATGGGAAAATCACAAAAATTTTGTATGTGTAAGCATTATTTATTTTTTCTTGCTTTATCTGTATATTTAATGAAAGAAATGTTATTATATAAGTAAGTACATTTATTATTATAAAAGGAGTGGTGGTATGCAAAAATTATTAGATTATGGGAATGAGTTTCTTCAACAATCAACGTGGAAAGATCTTGCACTCATTAAGGTTTGTTTATTGGCAATGGGCATAATTTGTGGGATTGAAATTCCTAAAAAAGCGCATAAACCAGTAGCTTTTATTGCTATATTAGCTTTTATAATGACCTATGTTCCGCTGATGATAAAGTTATTTAAGATAATGGATGAAAATGCTTCAAGTGAAATGGAATAGGTTCTTTATCTGAAACTACCTGTGCCAAATAAATAAGTAAACTGAAAAGATACAAGAGAAATGCGACCATGTAACTGGTCGCATTTCTCTTGTCGTATAATATTCTTACACAAGCTTTCAGAAAGAAAGGTGGAAATCTAAAGCCTAATTTTTACGATTTGATTCATTTAAAAAACCACGTAAAATCATATTTAAAATACCACTATTAGCATAGTACTCCACTTCTATATGGTTATCTAACCTTGCAATAGCATCGAATGTTAAAATGCTTCCATCAGGGCGGGTTGCAGAAATGCTTAGTGTCTTATTAGGAGAAAGTTGATCTGCAATGCCTAAAATATCAAAATCTTCATTTCCTGTTATTCCTAAAGACTCAGCACTTGCACCATCCATAAACTGAAATGGTAGAACCCCCATTCCAATTAGGTTGCTCCTGTGAATTCTCTCATAGCTCTCAGCAATAACGGCCTTAACACCTAAAAGAGTTGTTCCCTTGGCAGCCCAATCCCTTGAACTTCCAGTGCCATATTCTTTTCCGGCAATAACAATTAAAGGGGTATTAGTTTCTTTGTATTTCATACAAGCATTAAAGATAGACATAATCTCATTGCTAGGCAAGTGTTTTGTAAAGCCACCTTCAACACCGGGAACCATCCTATTTCGGATTCTGATATTGGCAAAAGTCCCTCTCATCATGACTTCATGGGTTCCCCTACGGGAGCCGTAAGAATTATAGTGTTCAGGTTTAACGTTTTGAGATGTTAAATAGTTTCCAGCATCAGAAGTTTCTGGAATGCTTCCAGCAGGAGAGATGTGATCTGTCGTAACAGAGTCACCTAGTAATGCCAATACCTTTGCCTTTGTAATATCATTTATTTTATCTGGTTGCCTTTGCATATGATCAAAGAATGTAGGCATTTTAATATAGGTGGAAGATTGTCCCCATTTATAAACTTCTCCTTCAGGTAGAGGAAGGGTGTTCCAAAGCTCGTTTTCATAAGCAACATTATCATACTTATGGACATAGATATCAGGCGTTACGAAGGTATCAATTATACTCCTAATCTCATCAGCGTCTGGCCAGATATCCTTTAAATAGATAGGCGCCTTACTATCGTTGTAAGCAATAGGCTCAGTGGAAAAATCAATGTTCATTGTACCTGCTAGTGCGTAAGCTACAACCAGCGGAGGAGAGGTTAAATAATTCATTTTAGTGAGGGCGTGAATGCGACCCTCAAAATTACGATTACCACTTAAAACACCTGCAACTGTCATGTTATTACTTTCAATAGCTTGGGTGATTTCATCTGACAAAGGACCGCTGTTTCCGATACAGGTGGTGCAGCCATAACCCACTACATTAAAGCCTAGTTTATCTAAGTAGGGAAGAAGGCCCGCTCTTTTTAGGTACTCTGTAACAACCAGGGAGCCAGGGGCAAAACTGCTTTTTACATATCTAGGTTTGGTGAGTCCTAATTCCACGGCTTTTTTTGCTAGAAGACCAGCACCAACCATAACATAGGGGTTGGATGTATTGGTGCAGCTAGTAATAGCGGCGATAACAACAGCGCCTGTATCTAGATTTTCAGTTTTGCCATCTTTATATTTAATTTCAACAGTCTCATTTATCTTATTTTCTTCGATTCCATATCCACCCTCACTCACAGGTGCCGCAATGATGTGGGAAAAAGCGTTCTTCATATCTTTTAGATTAATACGGTCTTGAGGACGCTTAGGACCAGCAAGACTTGGCTCCACTGTGGACAAATCAAGTTCAAGGGTCGTCGTGAAGATAGGTTCCGGGGAATGATCAGTTCTAAACATTCCTTGAGCTTGGTAATAGGCTTCAACGAGTGATATTTGCTCTTGGGTTCGGCCGGTAGCCTCAAGATAGTCTAGGGTTTTGTTATCAACGGGGAAATAGGCTGCTGTAGCGCCGTATTCAGGACACATGTTAGAAACCGTGGCTCTGTCTTCTACAGTTATATTGCTAACGCCTTCGCCATAGAACTCAACAAATTTCCCAACAACACCTTGATTTCTTAAAATATTAGTAACAGTTAGAACAAGGTCTGTTGCTGTGGCCTGCTTTGGAAGTTTACCTGTTAGTTTGAAGCCAACAACATCGGGTACCAAGAAGTAAAGGGGTTGTCCTAGCATACAGGCTTCAGCTTCAATACCGCCGACGCCCCAACCTAAGACGCCAATACCATTAATCATAGTTGTATGAGAATCGGTTCCTACAAGTGTATCTGGAAGGATCAGGTTTTCACCGTGCTCAGATTTTACGGTTGCAACACTAGCTAGGAATTCTAAGTTTACTTGATGAACAATCCCAATAGAGGGCGGAAATACACGGAAATTTGAAAAAGAATTCTGTGCCCATTTAAGGAGTTCATATCGCTCGCTATTGCGTTCAAACTCTTTTTTTATATTGAAGTTTAATGACTCATCTGTGCCAGAAGAATCTACCATGACAGAGTGATCAATAACAAGGTCTACGGGTACAATGGGATTGATTTTACTTGGGTCTCCGCCCATTTCTTCTATTTTAGTTCTCATGGTTGCTAAATCGACCACAACAGGAATCCCAGTGAAATCCTGGAGTACAATTCGAGATGGAATAAATGGAATATCGTTCTTTTCTTCTTGGCTTGGCCAGGAAGCGATTCTTTTAATATGCTCAGTGGTTACAAGCTTATTATCGTAATTTCTTAAGGCGCCTTCTAAAAGAATCTTAAGCGAATAGGGTAATCTAGAGACATCATTTATGCCCAGTTCAGTAAGGGATGTGATATCGTGATAAACATAATCTTTGCCATCTATAGATAGCTTCTTTTTGTTTAGACCAATTGTGCTTTGCATATACTTCCTCCTTATATGAGTTCGGAAAGTTATTAGTGGGATTATTGTTACCAAAGACATGATAGATATTCTCCCTAGTTATAAATAGTATACATAGGTTAAGCATTTTTGACAAATGAAAATGGATGTGCCTGATACCTTTTTATTTGCTTATTTTATTTTATCGTTGTAAAATGTAATTACAAGTTAGATTTTTAAATGAATTTAACAATACAACTTTAAAGGGGTTATTACACCATGCTAGATACAAATAAATCAAAGCATATTGCTTTATATGATTGGATAAAAGAAAGAATTGAAAATAAGACTTTTGAAAATGGTGAAAAACTTATAAGTGAAAATACCCTATGTGAAAAATTTGGTATTAGCCGCCAAACGGTTCGTCATGCCATTGGAAGATTAGAACAAGAAAGGTTAGTAGAAAGACGAAGAGGCAGTGGAACATACATCAAATCTGAAGGCCTGATAGAAAAGAAAAAGACAATGACCATAGGGGTTATGACAACTTATTTAGATGATTATATATTTCCATCTATTATTAATGGGATTGAAGAAGGATTAACTAAAAACGGCTATTCTATATCCTTAGGTCTTACTAGAAATAGAGTTGAAAATGAGAGAAATCTTCTCAATTCGCTTTTAGAAAAAGGAATTGATGGCCTGATTGTGGAAGGGACCAAAAGTGCCTTGCCCAACCCTAATTTAGGGATTTATAAAGAATTTTATAAGCAAGGTATACCTGTTCTCTTTATTAACGGATACTACAAGGAGTTAGCTCCTAATTATGTAGTTGTAGATGATGTGTTGGGCGGGAAAATAGCGGTGGACTATTTAATCAGCTCGGGGCACAAAAAAATAACGGGCATTTTCAAATATGATGATATACAAGGGCATAAACGATACAAAGGTTTTCAAGAAAGCATTTATAAAGCAGGTATCACCATTAATGAGGATGATTTAATGTGGTTTTCTACAGATGATAGTAAGATGTTTGATCAAAGATACCAAGCAGAAATTTTAGAAAAATTAAAAGATGTTACAGGTGTAGTTTGTTATAACGATGATATAGCCGTTAAGTTAATTAAATTGCTTGAGGCTAGTTCTATTCGTGTGCCAGAAGATATTTCCATTATTAGTTTTGATGATTCTAATTTAGCCACCATGTCTCATATAGGAATAACCACAGTTGCTCACCCAGGTAAGGTATTAGGCGAAATGGCCACAAAAGAATTACTAAAAATAATTGAAAAAAACCAGTATAAAAGTGAGAAAGTAATAAAGCCAAAACTAATTATTAGAGAATCAATAAAAAACATCTAATAAACTTATAAAAACCTTGCAATATTAGCAAATGTGATGTAATATTTAATTATAATAAGTTGTTACTACAACTAGGAGGGATTTAATATGAACAAGTATACAATTGGTGTGGATTTTGGCACGTTATCAGGTCGAGCAGTGTTAGTTGATGTTACAACAGGGGAAGAATTATCATCTAGTGAGTATGTCTACCCTCATGCTGTTATGGATGAGAAGCTACCTTCTGGTAAAGAATTGGGGACGGATTGGGCGCTCGAGCATCCACAAGATTATCTTGATGTTCTTGGGAATACAATTCCGAAAGTATTAAAAGAGACAGGTGTTAAAGCGGAAGATGTAATAGGCATTGGAATTGACTTTACAGCCTGTACAGTTCTACCTGTAAAGGCCGATGGGACGCCACTTTGTTTTTTAGATGAATTCAAAGACAATCCACACGCATACGTAAAGCTGTGGAAACATCATGCGGCGCAAGATAAGGCAAATAAGTTAAACGAAATAGCAGAAAAACGTGGTGAAAAATGGCTTTCTAGATATGGCGGGAAGATTTCATCTGAGTGGGCTTTTCCAAAACTTTGGCAAATATTAGATGAGGCTCCAGAGGTTTATAATGCAATGGATCGTTTTATTGAAGCGACTGACTGGATTGTATGGCAGTTAACAGGGATAGAAACAAGAAATGCTTGTACTGCTGGTTATAAAGCTATTTGGCACAAACAAGATGGGTACCCATCTAAAGAGTTTTTTAAGGCACTAGACCCTCGTCTTGAAAATGTTGTAGATGAAAAGTTATCACGTGAGATTATACCTTTAGGTGAAAAAGCAGGAGAAATTACAGAAGCAGCTGCAAAACTTACAGGATTAGCAGTTGGAACAGCAGTTGCCGTTGGTAATGTAGATGCTCATGTTTGTGTACCTGCTGTTAAAATAGATGGACCAGGGAAAATGCTTGCGATTATAGGAACATCTACTTGCCATATGGTAATGGGTGAAGAAGAAAAAGAAGCTCCGGGTATGTGTGGTGTTGTAGAAGATGGGATTTTACCAGGATTTTTTGGTTATGAAGCAGGGCAATCTTGTGTAGGAGATCATTTTGCTTGGTTTGTTGAGAACTGTTTGCCAGCCTCTTATGAGGAAGCTGCAAAGGCAGAAGGCATGAAAATTCATGACTACTTAACCAAGAAAGCTCAGGAACTCAAAGTTGGGGAGAGCGGACTTGTTGCTTTAGATTGGTGGAATGGTAATCGATCAGTTTTAGTAGATGTTGATTTAACAGGTATGATGCTTGGTATGAGTTTGCTCACAAAGCCAGAAGAGATTTACCGTGCCCTTATAGAGGCTACAGCTTATGGCACTAGAGTAATTATTGAGACATTCTGTGAAAATGGTGTTCCAATTAATGAGTTCTATGCTTCCGGTGGTATCTCACAAAAGAATCCTATGGCTATGCAAATTTATGCAGATGTTATTAATATGCCTGTGTACATTGCAGGAAGTGAACAAGGACCAGCACTGGGCTCAGCTATATTTGGATCAGTTGCAGCAGGTAAAGCAAAAGGTGGACATGATAGTGTCGCAGAGGCTGCAGCTATTATGGGGAAATTAGATGAGAGAGTTTACACACCAATTCCAGAAAATGTTGCCGTTTATGATAAATTGTTTGCAGAATACCTCAAGCTACACGACTATTTTGGACGTGGGGACAATGATGTTATGAAACGTTTAAAAGAAATTAAAAAAAGTGTTGAATAAAAAAGGAGGAATTATAATGAGTGGTTTAAAAGCGAAAGACTTAAAAAACTATGAATTTTGGTTTATAACAGGTAGTCAGGACCTTTATGGTGACGATGTTATCAGACAGGTAGCAGAACATTCAAAAATAATGGTTGATGGATTTGATGGTTCAAAAAACATACCAGGAAAAGTTGTGTTTAAAGGCGTTGTTAAAACACCGTCTGAAATCACAGATATTATGGAAGCAGCAAACTTTGATAAAAAATGTGCCGGTGTTATGACATGGATGCATACTTTTTCACCATCTAAAATGTGGATTGCAGGATTATCAAGATTAAACAAGCCTTATCTTCATTTGAATACACAATTTAACAAAGAGATTCCGTGGGACGAGATTGATATGGACTTTATGAACTTAAATCAATCGGCTCATGGGGATAGAGAACACGGATTTATTGGTGCAAGACTTAGATTGCCAAGAAAAATTGTTGTAGGATACTGGGAAGACCAAAAGGTTCAGGAGAAAATTGGTAATTGGATGCGCTCAGCCATTGGTGTCAGTGAATCACGTTCTCTTAAAGTTGCCCGTTTTGGTGATAATATGAGAGAAGTTGCTGTAACAGAAGGCGATAAAGTTGAAGCACAAATCAAATTTGGTTGGTCTGTTAACTATCACCCAGTAGGGGATTTAGTTGCTTATGTAGACGCTGTAACAGAAAAAGAAATTGATGACCAAATGGAATTATATAGTAATAAATATGAGATAAAAACAGAAAACATGGATGCTGTTAGATACCAAGCCCGTTTAGAAGTTGGAATGACTAAATTCTTAGAAGAAGGGGATTTTGGCGCATTTATAACAACATTCCAGGACCTCTATGGTCTAAAACAATTACCAGGATTAGCGGTTCAACGTTTAATGGAAGAAGGCTATGGTTTTGCCGGAGAAGGTGACTGGAAAACAGCAGCTATTACAAGGATTATGAAAATAATGTCAATGGGCTTAGAGGGTGGAACATCCTTTATGGAGGATTACACCTATCATATGGCAGAGGGCAGAGAATTAGTGCTTGGCGCTCATATGTTAGAAGTATGCCCATCTATTGCATCAACTAAACCAACCATTGAAGTTCATAATTTAGGTATTGGAGGCAAAGAAGCACCGGCACGTATGGTATTTGATGGTAGCGCAGGAGATGCTATTTTGGTTTCACTTATTGATATGGGAGGACGCATGCGTATGATCGTTAACGATGTTGCTGCAGTTAAACCTCTTAAGAGCATGCCAAAGTTACCAGTAGCTGGGGTTATGTGGGAACCTATGCCAAACCTTCAAACATCAGCAGAAGCATGGATTTTAGCAGGAGGGGCTCACCACTCTGTTATGAGTTATACCTTAACAGCTGATCATATGCGTGATTTTGCAGAAATGTTAAAAATTGAATTTGTTCATATTCATAAAAATACAAATGTGATAGAGCTTAAAAAAGAATTAATGTGGAATGATATTCAGTGGAAACTAAGCAACTAAAGTAGTGAGATTTTTAAGGAGAGTTTAACTATGCTAGAAGCACTTAAAAAAGAAGTTTACGATGCAAATATGGCACTTCCTAGGTATGGGCTAATAACCTTTACCTGGGGGAATGTGTCAGGAATAGATAGAGAAAAAGGGCTTATTGTCATTAAACCATCAGGTGTACCCTATGAGGAATTAACAGTAGAGGATATGGTGGTATTAGATTTGGATGGGAATAAAGTTGAGGGAGCTCTAAACCCTTCTTCTGATACGGATACCCATTTAGAACTCTATAGAAACTTTCTAGATATTGATGGGATTGTTCATACCCACTCTAGGTGGGCAACTATTTGGTCCCAATCTGGAAGAGGAATTCCTGCATATGGCACAACCCATGCGGATTACTTTTACGGTGAGATTCCATGTACAAGACAGATGTGTCAACAAGAGATTGAAGGAGAGTATGAATTAGAAACGGGGAAAGTAATTGTGGAAGGATTTAAAGGAATAAATCCTAACTTTATTCCAGCTGTTTTGGTTTATTCTCATGGCCCTTTTACTTGGGGGAAAGATGCTAACGAGGCTGTTCATAATGCTGTGGTATTAGAAGAAGTGGCTATGATGGCGTGGCACACCGAAAACCTTCCAGGCACTGTAAAGACGCCTATGGACCAAGGTTTATTAGATAAGCACTTCTTAAGAAAACATGGTGACAATGCGTATTATGGTCAAGAAAAAATAAAATAGCTATGGATCAAGAAAAAAGAGATGTGTCTAGAAAATATCGCAAGATTTTAACTAGCCAGCTCTTTTTTTCAACATATAAAAGGAATTTAAACTTAAAAGGTGTTTTATATTAGGGGGCGGGTAGTGTGAAATATTTAAGAAATTGTAAAGTTGCTACAAAGCTGTGGTTATTAGTATCACCAGTGATTGTGTTAACTGCATTTTTTATTTTACAAATTAATTATCAATCTAATAAAATTAGTAATATTACTAAAAAAACATACTATGATGAGGTTTATGTCAATACACGTTTAATTTTAAATGCAGAAAGATCATTTTACCAAGCGACACTTGCAGAAAGGTCCTTAGTATTGTCAGGCCATACTTTAGAGAGTGAAGAAAAAACAGCTTTATTAAAGGAATATAATTTTAAAAAGGATAAAGTTGTAGAAGAAGTGAATAAAGCTATTAGCAACTTAGAGGGAAATCCTAACTATTATGATTTTAAATTTTCAGGGCCACAGTATACGATTCATGAATTAAATAATGTTTTTCAATCAAATTTTAAAGATTGGGAAAGTGCCTATAATCCTGAAACGGGAGAGGGAGATTCGAAATCTAAAGAAGAGGCATTTAAAGATGCCATTAGTTACTTGAATTATATGACAAACATTTTAGATGAATATAGTGTATACATACAAGAAGATATACAACAATCGGTTGTTAATACGGTCATGCAAAGTACGATTATTGTGATTGTTTTGGTTTTGCTAATCGCAGTATTAGCCATGTTTATCATTAAATATTTAAGGAATAATATCTTACAACTAACAGATGACATGAATGATCTAGCCAAAAACAATTTATCATTTGAACCACATCTGATTAATAGCAATGATGAATTAGGTGTTTTGTCTCAATCTGTCTCTATTTTAATATACGCACTAAGGGAAATAGTGGGGCAGTTAAACCGCTTAACAGATAGTTTAGCTGACTCATCTTATACAATGATTAATCATTCAACAGGTGTTTCTACATCCATGGATGAGGTTGCTAAAATTATAAGTGAAATTGCAAAAGGGGCCTCACAACAAGCGGTGGACTCCAATCAACTAATGAAAGAGATTGGTATTTTAAAAGATGCTGTAAACAAAGGAACATCAAGCTCAAGTGAATTATCAAAAGCTAGTTTGCAGATAGAAGCGGCAACAGAGGATGGTCTAAGGAGTGTCAATCAACTTGAAGAAATTACTTTAAAGAACGAAGATTCCTTTCAATCTATCTTTAATAGTATTAATATAACCCATATAAATGCCAATAAAATTGGTGATGCTAGTAAATTAATTTCCCAAATAGCTCAAAAAACAAAACTTTTATCATTAAATGCCACAATAGAAGCAGCTCGTGCAGGGGAAGCAGGTAGAGGGTTTGCTGTTGTTGCATCGGAGATTCATAAGCTGTCAGAGGAATCGGGAGAGTCTGTAGGGATGATTCACAGCATACTAAGTGATCTTATGAATGATATTAAAAATATCAATGAAGAAAGTAATGTTGTTAAGGATGCTGTTAGCATTCAAACGGCAAGTGTAAATGATACAAAAGATAAGTATCTTATAATAGTTGAGACTTTGAAAAAGATGAATCTAGAAATAACAGCTTTAAATTTACTGATGAAAGATATCGATGAGAGTCACGTTATTATTGCTGATGTGGGGTTAGGATTGTCGAATATTTCCCAAGAGTATGCCGCCAGTACGCAAGAGACATCTGCTACAACAGATCAGGTAGTAGAAGTGATGGTAAGTATTAACCATATAGGTGAAAATTTAGATGCTTTTGTCGTTGAACTGAGAGATTTAATTAATCAATTTGACTTACCTGCAGAATAACATAAAGAGTTTATATTTTCTTTAATTTGGAATAAAGGAGGAGAATATGCTGAAGGTATTTTTAGTAGAAGATGAATATATCGTAAGGGAAGGCATTAAAAAAAATATTAATTGGACAAAAGAAGGGTTTATATTTTGCGGGGACGCTCCAGATGGTGAAATTGCATATAAGCTTATTCAAACCCAGCAGCCAGACATTATTATTACAGATATAAAGATGCCCTTTATGGATGGTCTAGAGTTAAGTAGGCTTGTAAAAAAAGAACTTCCTCACAGTAAGATTATTATTTTAAGTGGCCATGAAGAGTTTGCTTACGCCCAGGAAGCAATCAAGATTGGTGTAGATGAATATATTTTAAAGCCTATTAGTAGTGTGGATTTAATGAAAGTTGTCAAGCAAGTTGCTAAGGAGATTATCCGGGAACAGATAGAAAGAGAAAATATTAAAACATACAAAAGAGAAATGCAAGAAAATGAAATATATAATAAAAGACGTTTTTTTGATAAAGTAGTAGGAGGGTCCCTATCAACAGCTGAAATTCTAGAAAGAGGTAAAGAACTTGGGTTTGAAATGGGGGCACAACACTATCAGGTTATATTATTAAAATACAATATTCGTGGAGAAGATGAGGATTATTCAAGTGAGCTATTAGAAATCAACAATGAAATGACAATGCTCAATTTAAAATATAAGGATATTCTTTTCTTTGAACGTGCAATAGAAGGAGATGCTTTGATTGTAAAAGGGACTTCTTTAGAAGAACTCGAAGAGATTCAAAAAGGATATTTAAATAAGATCAAAACAATAATGGACAGCTATCTAGAAGTGAATTATTTTGGGGGAATAGGTGTGCCCGTTAGTCGGTTAACAAGCCTTTTTGAATCTTATGAAAGTGCATCCTTAGCTTTTGCACGAAGGTTTTTTGTAGGTGAAAATGATATTATAAGCAACAATCAGATGTCACCATTAATCTACGGAGACGAAGATACCTTAAGGAATGCTCTTGATCTAGGGAATTTAGATACGAAAATGGCAGAGTCATTTTTAAGAAAAGGTGAATTAAGTGAAATGGATTTCTTTGTGGAAGCGTTTTTGAAAAGCATTGATAAGGCAAGTGAACAATCCTTACTCCTAAGGCAATATATTATTATGAATATTTATTTTACCGCAGTGGATTTTATAAAGGAAATAGGTAAGGAAGAAAGTTTAGACCAGGAGATGTTTTCACAAATAGATGATATGAAAGATATGATTATTGATTTTAAAAAACTGAAAGCATTTATTACCAATATCTTTACCTTTTGTATTAAGCAAAGAGAAGAAATGAATACAAAACGTTATTACTGCGTTATAGGTCAGGCCAAAAAATATATGGAAGAACATTATGTGAATGAAGAAATTTCCCTTAATGAGGTAGCGGCTCATGTCAATATAAGCCCTAGTTATTTTAGTACGGTTTTTAGGCGTGAGACAGGGGTTGGATTTATAAAATACCTAACAAGTCTAAGGATGAGTAAAGCTAGAGAACTACTCAAGTGTACAGACCTGCGTTCTACGGAAATAAGTCTAAAAGTAGGTTATAAAGACCCACAATACTTTTCCTATCTTTTTAAAAAAGAACATGATATGACACCCATGCAATACCGTACTTCAAAGAAATAATAGTGACATCTTTACAGATAGGGGGACTTAAGTGAAACGTTGGATAAAACATAAGTTTGGGAAGACTTTTGGCAATTTAAAACTCAATAGAAAGATACAAATATCCTTAATATTATTTATTGTTCCGCTACTTATTTTGCTGGCAATATTCTTTTTTAATATCTATAAAATGAATGCCAAATACGATCAAATTATAACCAACGCATCTAAAGCGGGGCAATTTAGCATTAAGTTTAAAGAAGAATTTGATTATACAACCTATTTATTAATAGCAGGCCACTCTACATTTGAAGAAGAAGATCCATATGGGAATATTAACCAAGCACGGATGATTGCCTTAGATCTTGTTCGAAATACAAGTATAGAAGAAAATCAGCAAAGGGCTAAGACGATTTTAAAACTATTAGACAACCTTGAGAAATATGTAAAGCGGATTCAAAGTAATAAGGAAGTTGGGGGATATTATGATGATAATATTACCATATGGGAGAAGGATATTCAGATTGTAACATCTTTAATCCAATCCACTGTATTAGAATATACTTATTATGAAACAAAAGGAATGGAAGAAATTAGACTAGAAATGGTGAAAAATTTTAGTGAAATTACTTTGTTTAGTCTTATTATTTTTATCGTTTTAGTTCTATTTGAATTTTTATTATCTATTTTGATACCCAATAGTATTGTAAGACCTATAAAGCATCTAAATGATGTTACCAATCAAGTCGCTAAAGGCGACCTTTCGGTCCGTGCAAATGTTTTGTATGGGGCGGAAGTCAAAGAATTAGGAACTTCATTAAATAGCATGATTGTAAAGATTGACTATTTATTAAATGCGGTTAAAAAAGAAGGAGAAAATTTAAGGGAGGCAGAACTTGAGCTTTTACAAGCCCAAATCAAGCCCCATTTTTTGTATAACACCTTAGATACCATTATGTGGCTGGCGGAATCAGGAGACCAAACTGCAGTTGTTAAAATGGTTGATTCCTTATCTGACTTTTTTAGAACTTCTTTAAATCATGGGGATGGTATGTTTACTTTAGCAGAAGAAGAGAGACATATCAGGAGCTATTTAGAAATTCAGCAGGTACGTTACCAGGATATATTAGCATATGAGATTAATTTTTCAGAGGAAATTAAAGATGTTATGATTCCTAAAATAACATTGCAACCTATCGTGGAAAATGCTCTTTATCATGGGATTAAAAATAAAAGGGGTATGGGCAGAATTATCGTTAGCGGAATCCGGGAAAATGATAACCTTGTTATTTCGGTGCAGGATAATGGAGCTGGTATAGAAGAGGACCAACTAAAGAAGTTGAATAATTTTTGTAAAAAGAAGAAGGAATCTTATGGACTTTATAACGTTAATGAGCGTATTAAGCTTAAATTTGGCCATATGTATGGCATTTCTATTGAGAGTGTCTTGGGGGATGGGACTTGTGTAAAAGTTAAAATTCCATTTTCATCAAAGCTTTCGTAATATATTCCAATTAAATCCAAAGAAAACCAACTTTTAGAAAAAGTGCGTAAAACATTCAACTAAGGGCCAATAAAAATGGGTTGTTTAGTTAGACCAAGATGCATAAGATATAAGTGTAAGCTTTTACATATTCTTATAAACAAATGGAGGTAGGAAAATGAATAAGTTCAAAAAAATGATAGCACTTATTTTAACAATTGGAACGCTAACAGCATTAACAGGGTGCGCCGGCGCTCAGAAAGCCAACAAAGATGCGGATGCTCCTGTGACAACAGCGCCTGCAGCACCTGAAGCTAAGGCAGAAGAATCTAAGCCTAGTGCTGATAAAGAGTTAATTTATGTTGGTTTTGTTCAAGTAGGGGCTGAATCAGATTGGCGTATGGCAAACACTATGTCCATGCAACAAACCTTTGTTGAAGCAAATGGATTTAAATTTGAAATGGTTGATGCTCAGCAAAAAACAGATAAGCAAATCACGGCGATTAGGGACTTTATTCAAAAAGACGTTGATTATATAGTACTTGCTCCAAATACTGAAGCAGGATGGGACACAGTTTTAGGCGAAGCAAAGGATGCAGGTATCCCAGTTATTATTGTAGACCGTATGATTCAAACAAGTGATGATAGTAATTTTACAGCATGGGTAGGATCAAACTTTAAGCAAGAAGGATATGATGCTGTTAAAGCCCTTGAAAAAGCACTTGAGTTAAAAGGTGTTCCAGCAGACCAAAAGATCAATATTGTTACATTACAAGGAACAATGGGATCATCTGCACAAATTGGACGAACAGATGGATTTGCAGAAAAAATGTCAGCTAATGCTAACTGGAATATGTTAGATCGTCAATCAGGTGACTTTACTCAAGAAAAAGGACAGGAAGTTATGGAATCCTTCTTAAAGTCACATTCAGATATTAATGTTGTTATTGCTGAAAATGATAATATGGCATTTGGTGCTATTAATGCTATTAAGGCAGCAGGTAAAACATGTGGTCCTAATGGGGATATTACAATCGTTTCATTTGACGCAGTAAAGGCAGCATTTGAGTCAATGATTGCTGGAGATATTGATGTAGATGTTGAGTGTAACCCGCTACATGGTCCAAGAGTTCAAGGAATTATTGAGACATTGGAATCAGGTGGAACAGTAGATAAAATAGCATATGTTGAAGAAGGTACTTTCTTCGCTAAAGATGCTGCAGCTCTTATTGGGGACCGTGCATACTAAGTCATATATTAATATAGAACCGCAAAGGAATCATTTATGGTTTTTTTGCGGCTTCTTTTTCTAGGAGGGGCTAAATGGAAAAGTGTGAAGTTTTAAGAATGCGTAAAATAACTAAAAACTTTGTTGGGGTAAGGGCTTTAAGCAATGTTGACTTTACTCTTATGTCTGGTGAAATTCATGCCCTAATGGGTGAAAATGGTGCAGGAAAATCTACCCTTATTAAAGTGCTAACAGGAGCAGAAGAATTCGAAACAGGCGACATAAGAATAGCAGGTATTGATCAGGCAATTATCAATAAATCACCTCAAGAAGCTCAAGGAAATGGCATTAGTACGGTATATCAAGAGGTTAATCTATGCCCAAATCTTTCAGTTGCAGAAAATCTTTTTATTGGTAGGGAACCAATGAAATATGGCAGAATTGACTGGAAAACCATTAATAAAAGATCGAAAGAAATCTTAAGTGAATTAGATATTCATATTGATGTAACCTTAACTCTTGATAATTATTCAGTTGCTGTTCAGCAAATGATTGCCATAGCTAGGGCGATTGATATATCATCTAAAGTCCTTATTTTAGATGAACCAACATCTAGTTTAGATGAGCTGGAAGTTGAAAAGCTCTTCAAGGTTATGACCATGCTACGAGATAGAGGACTGGGAATTATCTTTATTACTCACTTTTTAGAGCAAGTATATGCTGTGTGTGACCGCATTACAGTCCTTAGGAATGGCGAGCTTGTTGGGGCGTATGAAATAGAAAGCTTACCCCGAATACAACTTGTGCAGAGAATGATGGGAAAAGAGCTAGATGACTTAGAAGATATAAAAGGAGAGCATTCTGGTTCAGAAGGTACAGCAGAAGTTGTGGTGGAGGCAAAAGGGCTTAGGTGTCAAGGTAAAATTAAACCATTTGATTTTATGGCTCAAAAGGGTGATGTTATTGGGTTGTCAGGGCTTCTAGGATCAGGCCGTAGTGAATTGGCCAGATTAATATATGGCGCAGATAAAGCCGATAGTGGAGAGCTAAAGATGAAAGGGAAAAACCTATTGGTTAAAGCACCTATTGATGCCATTAAAGCAGGCATGGCCTTTTTACCAGAAAATCGTAAGGATGAAGGTATCATTGCCGATCTTTCAGTTCGGGAAAACATTATACTTGCACTTCAAGCTAGGACAGGTATGTTTAAATTGTTATCTAAAAAAGATCAAGAAGATTTTGCGGATCGCTACATAGAGATGCTAAGTATTAAAACAGCAAGCCGGGAAACACCTGTAAAAACTCTTAGCGGTGGGAATCAACAAAAGGTTATTCTAGGTCGTTGGCTGCTATTAAATCCAGATCTTTTAATATTAGACGAACCAACAAGAGGGATTGATGTGGGAACGAAAACGGAAATTCAGCGCCTTACGATTCAGCTAGCTAAAGAAGGAAAAGCGGTTATATTTATTTCTTCAGAGCTAGAAGAAATGGTACGTACCTGCAATAAAATGCTGGTTATGAGGGATTCTAAAGTTGTAGATGAACTATGGAATAAGGATATAACACAAGAAAATATTATGAGATCAATCGCAGGGAGGAGTGACGTATGAAAAAGAATAGGTTATCTAAAAAGCCCATTTATAAGTATTCTTTATTTTTGCCTATTGTATGTCTTCTACTAGTGCTGGTTACCAATTTCATACAAACACCAACGTTTTTTAATATTACCATTCAAAATGGTGTGTTTTATGGTTATATCATCGACATACTCAATCGTTCTAGTGGATTAATTATTTTATCAGTAGGGATGACTTTAGTGGTTGCATCTTCTGGTGGAACAGATATATCAGTAGGGGCTGTAAGTGCTTTTGCAGGCGCTGTTTGTGTGGCGGCCTTAGGAACAGGTGCAAGTTACAATATGCCTTATGTTCTAAGTCTCTTGCTCGCATTATTAGTAGGGGCGGCTTGTGGTGTGATTAACGGCTATCTAGTCTCGTATATGAAGGTTCAACCAATGGTTGCCACTCTTATTTTATTTACGGCAGGAAGGGGGATTGCGCAGCTTGTTACAGGAAGTTTTATTCTCTATGTGAAGCCCCAACAATTTGCTTACCTTGGTAACTTTATACCAGGAGTTCCAATGCCAACGCCATTCTTTATTGCGATATTTGTAGTCATAATCACATGGTTTATTTTACAGAAAACGGCTCTGGGTATGTATATACAATCAGTCGGTATTAACCGAAAAGCAAGTCATCTTATGGGATTAAATTCAAAAAGAATTATATTTTTAACCTATATATTTTGTGGTATATGTGCAGCGGTAGCAGGGCTTATTTCTGTGTCTCGTACCATGTCTATTGATGCCAATAATGTCGGGTTATACACAGAGCTAGATGCAATCTTGGCTGTAGCCATTGGTGGAAACAGTTTAGGAGGCGGAAAATTTTCATTAATGGGAAGTGTCATTGGGGCTATTACCATACAAGCGCTTACGACAACACTCTATGCCATGCGGGTATCAGCAGATCAACTTCCGCTTTATAAGGCAGTTGTAGTTATTATTATTGTATCACTCCAATCACCTGTGCTAATCAAATGGTTTAATGAAGTAAAGGGAAAAATTGCCTTTGGTCAAAATAAAGCTATAAAGGAGGCAAAGTAAATGGCTAAAATAGAAATGCAGTCTCAGCCAGAAACTTCTCCTAAAATGATGAATCATATTGGGAAAAAGCTTTTAGAACGCAATTTTTTATTATTTATCACAATGGTATTATTTGTGGTGATGTACGTAGTAGGACTAATTGTATTTAAGGAAAAAAACTTTGGTAATACCCAAGTTTTCTTTAATCTATTTACCAGCAATGCAGGGCTTATTATTGTTTCAGTAGGGATGACCATGGTTCTTATTATCGGAGGAATTGATATATCTGTGGGATCCCTCGTAGCAGTTACAAGTATGATGCTTGCGGCCATGATGGAAAAAGCCAATATGGGTGTTGCACCTGCTATCCTTATTGTTATTATCTTTGGACTGGTATTTGGTGCTATTCAGGGATGGCTAATAGCCTATCTCAATATTCAACCCTTTATTGTGACCCTTGCAGGGATGTTTTTTGCAAGAGGATTAACAGCAGTTATTAGTCTTGAGATGATTACCATTACAAATCCAGCTTTTCTTGCTATTGCCCAAAATAAAATACATCTTCCTTTTGGTGGTTATATCAATAAAAAGGGTATGATGATTTATCCCTATATTTACCCAACGGTCATATTAGCCTTATTCATTGTTGTTATTACATATTTTATGCTAAAATATACAAAGTTTGGTAGGTCTATTTATGCGGTTGGAGGAAAAGAGCAATCAGCCTTGCTTATGGGACTGGATGTTAAGCGAACAAAACTATATGTCTATATGATTAACGGAGTTCTTGCTACCTTAGGTGGAATTGCATTTTGTTTAAATACAACAGGAGCCTTTGTTGAACTGGCCAGAGGATTTGAAATGGACGCAATTGCTGCCACAGTTATAGGGGGAACACCCCTTACGGGTGGGGTGGGAAATGTATTTGGAACCTTGTTTGGGGTGCTCATTAAGGCAACAATAGAAACCTTTGTTTCGTTCCAAGGAAATCTTTCATCATGGTGGTCCAAGATTATTATTTCGGCTCTTCTGGCGTTCTTTATTGTACTTCAAAGTTTACTTGTAAAACGAAAGAAAAAGATAAATTAGTATCTTATTTATTAAGATTATCTAAAAGCATTATCTGTTGATTGGCATAATGCACAAATCAATAGATAGTGCTTTTTTGTTATTGGTAATAATGTTGACTATGTTATAATTGGAGTGTATCATATGACTATATATAAATATATACTATTTAGGCAGAACTATAATTAATATTAAACTATAATCGAGAAGGTTACTTGATAAGGAAGGGGTTTATTATGTTAAGTAAGGAAAATAAAAGTGGTCGCGTGGAAAAGTTAAAAGAGTACGATATGGAGCAGGTAAAATTAACAGACGCTTACTATGTAAATGCTTTCAATAAGGCTATTGATTATTTAAGAGGCTTAGACCCAGCGCGTTTAGTAGCAGGGTTTAGAGAAGTGGCAAAATTACCGAAAAAGGCAAATCGGTATGGTGGCTGGGAAGATAGTATGATTCAAGGACATACACTAGGTCATTATCTAAGTGCTATTGCCCAGACCTATAAAAATAGTAAAGATAACAAAACGCTTAATAAAGAATTTAAAGAAAAAATAGATTATGTAATTGATGAATTAGCAGAGTGTCAAAAGGCAAATGATAATGGCTATTTATTTGCAACAGATGAAACACATTTTGATATTATTGAAGGGAAAACAACGGGTCCAACTTGGGTGCCTTGGTATACCATGGATAAAATCTTAATGGGCCTCATTGATGTTTATAAATATGGTGATAATGAAAAGGCATTACAAGTTGCAAGTCGTTTAGGGGATTGGGCTTATAATAGAGCCAAACTCTGGGATGATACCCTGCAAACAAGGGTGTTAAATGTTGAATATGGAGGGATGAATGACTGTTTATATGAATTATATAAAATGACAGGCAAGGAGAATCATTTAGTGGCAGCTCATAAATTTGATGAGGATTCTTTGTTTGAGCCAATCTCTAAAGGAGATAATATATTAGCCAACAAACATGCTAATACAGCCATTCCTAAATTTGTAGGTGCTTTAAACCGTTACCGAACCCTAGGAGAAGAGGAAGCATTTTATTTGAGAGCGAGTAAATCGTTCTGGAATATGGTATTAAAAGAACATACCTATGTAACCGGTGGCAATAGTGAAGATGAGCACTTTAAACCAGCTGGAAAACTAGATGGAACACGAACAGGGGTTAATAATGAAACGTGTAATACTTATAATATGTTAAAGCTTTCTAGAGAATTATTTAAAATCACCAAGGATGTCAAATATGCGGATTACTATGAAAAAACATTTATCAATGCCATTATGGCTTCGCAGAACCCTGAAACTGGCATGACTATGTATTTTCAACCGATGGAAACAGGGCACTTTAAAGTTTTTGGTTCTCAAACGGATCATTTTTGGTGTTGTACAGGAACAGGCATGGAGAATTTCACCAAGTTAAATGATAGTTTGTATTATCATGATGATCAGGAGCTCTACGTCAATATGTATTTAAGCTCTACATTAAATTGGGAAGAAAAAGGGTTTCAACTAAAGCAAAAAGCCCAATTGCCAGATAGTGATCAGGCTGTTTTTACAATCCAGACTGCGCAAGAAGAGGTTATTAAGATTAAATTTAGATCTCCAGCATGGATTGCAGAAGGTGAAATGGTAGAAGTCTCTTTAAATAGTGAAATTCTAGATATACAAGCCGTAGAAGGTTATATTGAGATTAGTAGGGTTTGGAAAGCGGGAGACCAAGTCACATTAAAGTTTCCAATGGAAGTGCAGGTATCAAGGCTACCAGATAATAAAAATACAGTGGCATTTACTTACGGACCCCTTGTTTTAAGTGCGGGATTTGGAACAGATGAGATGAGGACAGCGCCTCATGGCATTCAAGTTTTAAAATCAACAAAAGAGACGTCAGTTAAGGATTATATCACTATAAAGGAAGGCAGTGTTGATGATTGGTTAGAGAATATTAAGAAGAATTTAGTTCAAACAGAGGGGAAAATAGAGTTTACCTTAAAGAACACAGACGAAGATGAACGTCTAAAATTCACTCCTCATTATAAAAGGTATAAAGATAGGTATGGTATTTATTTTACCTTAGTTGAAATAGATTCAAAGGAATTTCAAAAGAAAATTTTGGAAAAAAAGGAAAAAGAAAAAATAGCAGAAGCAACCATTGATAGTGTCCAGATTACAAATGATCAACATGAGCTTCAACATAATTTGCAAGGAAACTCATCAGGAGGCAGTTTCGGGGGATTCATGCTGCGACATGCTAATCTAAGTAAAAGTCCTGAAGAAGGCTCAGGCTGGTTTAGCTATGATATGAAGGTTAACCCGTCAATTAAGAACTATGTTTCTATAAAATACTATAGTGGAAATGCGGGAAGGACTCTAAATTTATATATAGATAATCAGCTATTAAAAGAAGAAACAATCCAAAAGGACGATTTGGCCGAATTTTATGATGTTTATTATGAAATCCCAAGTCAGTGGATAGCTGGAAAAGATCAAGTAACAATTAAATTTGCAAACAGGGATGCCAGTGTTGTTGGTGGGATATTTGATAGGATTTGTATTTTAAAAGATTATGCTGCAAATTCAGAGTTAGAAAGGTAAGGGCTCGCTATAGACCAACCAAAAGTATTTAAAACTGCACAGAAGATCTAGAGTAATGTAAATAAAAAAACCGTGAAATTTAGAGTGAAATATTCCTACTCTAAATTTTGCGGTTTTTATTTTAGCTCATACTGTATTGTTGTACGCTTACTTAGAAAGTGTAATGATGCAGGATTAAGATACTACTTTAACAGAAGTATCTTTAATGTTTAAGTAAAGCCTATAGGTTTAGATAGACAATATGCTCTTTTAAAAATAGGGATAGTATGTTGTACATGTAAAGATGAATAGGTATTTGCCTATAAAAATATATTTAGTAAACATATTGACTATATTATCAATAAAGGGTATTATGTATTTATAACAGTTATAGTGAAACGTATAACGTTTAGATTAAAATAAAATAATTTAAAAATGAGTAGGGGATGAGAGGTATATTTAAACTGAAGAGACCAAGTAAACTAATAATAAGCATTTTATTTGCCTCTATTATGTTGGTTGGTTGCCAACCTAAGCATGTGGCTTATAGGGGATTTCAAAGAATGGGGGATGAACTATTATGTTCGATGAATCGCAGTGGGGAGAATTAAATACCCATGATCCATCTATTGTAAAAGACGGAGACACTTATTATGTTTTTTCAACAGATGCATCTTATGGAGACATACATAAAAGAGGCGTGCAAATATCAGATAATAATAAAGAAGCTCATGTAGCCTTAGAGATTCATCTTAAAGATAATAAAATAACAGGTCAAAGAACTGGCGAGTATGAGATTTATAATGATTATCACATTGAGATGACAATAGATGGGGAAATTTACGATGGGGTTGTGATCAAACAATACGACTGGGAACGAGAAGAAGAGGTTATAGCATTTACCCTAATGAGTGAAAAAGGTTTGGCCATATGGGGCAGTAGCAAGTTGTAAAAAAAGAAGAACATAAGGGGTGATCAGGTGGAAGTCTTAAAGTCTATGTGTAAAAAATGTTTAGTAAGGGATATGGATGAAGCGGGCTATTTTGAAAATATGTTTACATATATTCGTAACCTAGATGAAACCATAAAATCATCTTCCCAACTGTATGAACAAAGGCTTGAGGTCTGCAAAACATGTGAACGTTTAATGAGTGGCATGTGTAATGCATGTGGCTGTTTTGTTGAAATGAGGGCAGCTATTGACCATAATAAATGTCCCTATGAAAAATGGTGATCAATTAATACAAATATATATAAGAAAACAAAGTAAAGGAGATTGTAAAGTGGCAAAATTATATATTAATCCAAAAGTTGAAAAAGGACACATTCACAAAGAAATTCAAGGACATTTTGCAGAGCACTTAGGAAGATGTATCTATGAAGGGATTTATGTAGGGGACAATGAAGAAATTCCCCATACAAATGGTATGCGAAATGACGTAGTAGAAGCATTAAAAGAACTACGCATCCCTGTTTTAAGGTGGCCAGGTGGTTGCTTTGCAGATGAATACCACTGGAAAGATGGTATTGGGCCGAAGGAAAACCGTAAACGTATGATTAACACCCACTGGGGCGGCGTTATAGAAGATAACAGCTTTGGAACTCATGAATTTATGGAGTTATGTGAACAACTAGGGTGTAAAACATATATTAATGGAAATCTAGGTAGTGGAACGGTTCAAGAAATGTCAGAGTGGGTAGAGTATCTTACTTTTGAAGGTGTATCCCCTATGGCGGAGCTACGTAAGGCAAATGGCCGTGAAAAACCATGGCAGGTAGATTATTTTGGCGTTGGGAATGAAAACTGGGGATGTGGTGGAAATATGACCCCCGAACATTATGCTAATGAGTATCGCCGGTACCAGACATATGTAAGAACCTATAATTCTGATAAACCACTTCAAAAAATAGCGTGTGGTGCTAACGTAGATGATTATAATTGGACGGAAAATGTCCTAAAGACAACCGGCCGTTCACCGGCGTTTTTACATGGTTTTATGGATGGTTTATCCTTGCACCACTATACCTTTGCAAATGGGTGGGAAAACAAGACAAGTGCCACTGAATTTGATGAAAAGGAATGGTATGCCACGATGAATCAGGCGCTTTACATGGAAACACTCATTAAAGGGCATGGGGCTATTATGGATCAGTATGACCCAGAGTATAAAATAGGCATGATTGTTGATGAGTGGGGAACATGGCATCGGGTAGAACCAGGGACAAATCCAGGATTCTTATACCAACAAAATACTATGCGCGATGCTTTAGTGGCCAGTATTACTCTTAATATTTTCAATAAATACTGTAAGCGTGTTACCATGGCAAACATAGCCCAAATGATAAATGTACTACAGGCTGTTATTTTAACAGAAGGTAAAAAGATGATTTTAACACCAACGTACCATGTTTTTAATATGTACAAGCATCACCAAGATGCAAAATTGTTGGAAAGTTCCATTGAGGTAGAATCAATAGGTCTTGAAGAAACTTGCCAAGTTCCAAATTTAACAGAATCTGTTTCTTTAGGAAAAGATGGAAAGGTTCACATTACTTTGACGAATTTATCCCATGATCAGACCTATCCAATCCAAAGTGTTTTAGCAGAAAGTACGATTAAGGACGTAGAAGGCACAATTCTTACCAACAAAATAGGTGCTCATAATACATTTGATAGTCCAGAAGTTGTAAAGCCAGAAGCATTTACAACCATAGAGATAACAGATGGGGGATTTAAATTTGAGATTCCACCTTGTAGTGTTATACATTTAGCGTTACAAATAGCTTAAACAATACAAATAATAGAAGGCGACGATGACTAAAAAGAATAATGAATTAAAGAATAAGCCTTGGATTATGCAACGGGCAGATCCTTATTATTTACGGTATTTTCCAAAGATGGATTGTAGAATCAGTTGTATTTTCTAGTGTTAAAGAATAATAAAAGATAAAATTATTGCCAATCAACTTATGATTGGCAATAATTTTATTAAAGTATAAAGAAATATATAAGACTGCTTGTTAAATTCTCTTAATATGCGTATTATATAAGGAAGCATAGTATTTATTAAAGAGAATTAGGAAGGTTGATTGATATGAAAGAATTATCCAACATGGAGGCAACTTTAGAAATATGTAAAGCTTTAAGTTCACCAGTTCGCCTTAAGTTACTTAATATTATTTCAAAAGGCAAGCAAGTTAATTTAAATGAACTTGCAGGTCAGCTGAATATTACAAATGGAGCTATTACACAACATATTAAAATTTTAGTAGATGCTGGAATCATAGATGTTATGTCTCAACCAGGCATAAGGGGATCTCAAAAAATCTGTTATTTAAAAGAATATAAGTTTTTAATTGATTTATCACAAAAAGCAATCCCAGAGGAAAACACCTACCAGGTGGAAATACCAGTAGGTGGTTATACAAAGTATGAAGTTTACCCAACTTGTGGGATGGCTACGGAAACATCATTAATTGGAGAAATTGATGATCCTAGGTATTTTGATGCACCAGAAAGAAGTGAAGTAGGAATCATTTGGTTTGGACATGGTTTTGTAGAGTATAGGATTCCAAATTATTTAAAATCTTACAACACACTCAGTGAACTACAACTTACATTTGAAATTTCCTCAGAAGCTCCAGGAATTTGTGAGGTGTGGCCAAGTGATATTTATTTTTCACTCAATGATACAGCTCTTGGTTACTGGACAAGTCCTGGGGATTATGGTGAGGTAAAAGGTATTTACACCCCACCTTGGTGGCCAGAATGGAATCAATATGGTTTGTTAAAATTACTTTCAATTAATGAAAAGGGTACATTTATTGATGGCGTTAAAATTTCCAATGTAAATTTAGCCCAGTTAAGAATTGATAATAAAAGTGATATTGTTTTTAAAATAGCTGTCCCTAAGGATGCTAAGCATGTAGGGGGTGTAACGCTTTTTGGAAAAGGATTTGGGAACTACAATCAGAATATAAATGCTAGAATTATATTTGGATAAAAGTATCGTCTATCATTTTCAATAAACTGTAATTGACAAGAAAGGATGATGGTCTTGAATTTACAAGATTTACAAGGAAAATGCCAATGCGGAAAAACCCACCAATTATATGTGAAAAAAATAGCAATAGAAGCAAAAGCTCTTTTACAGGTTGAAGAGTTCCTGCTAGAAGAGGGTATTGGAGAAAAACCAGTTTTAATTTGTGATAAGAATACTTACAATGCTGCCGGCAAGGAACTCTACGATTTGATTATAACTGAGAAAAAAGACGTTATTATACTAGAGCCTAATAAGCTTCATGCAGATGAAGAAGGAATTAAAGGAATTACAGATAAATTAAAGACTGGAGCCACTGTCCTAATTGCAGTTGGAGCGGGAACAATTCATGATTTAACAAGGTATGTGGCGAAAGAATATGATTTGCCCTTTGTAGCGGTCCCTACTGCCGCTAGTGTAGATGGTTTTGTATCTACAGTAGCCGCAATGACCATGGAAGGATTTAAAGTTACTTATCCAGCTGTATCACCTATTGCTGTATTTGCGGATACTAATATATTTTCTAAAGCGCCTTATCATCTGACGGCATCTGGATTTGCAGATTTACTTGGTAAGCATACAGCTCTATTAGATTGGGAAATTTCACATATATTAACGGGAGAATATCTATGTAATAAAGTTGTATCTATAGAAAAAGAAGCGGTAGAAAAAGCAGTAGAAGCTGCAAGAGATATTCAATCAGGTGATCATAAGGCTTATGAGTGTTTAATGCATGGCCTTATTTTATCGGGAATTGCCATGCAAATGATTGGTAACTCTAGACCAGCATCAGGGGCAGAGCATCATATGTCCCATCTTTGGGAAATGCATGTTATTAATGAAGAATTAGATGCACTCCACGGAGAAAAAGTCGGTGTAGCCCTAGGAATTATTTGCGATGAATATAAAAAGATAATAGGGATAGACAATATAAGTGACCATATAAGGGCCTACAATGGCCTACCTTATGAAGAGCTTGAAACTACTTTTAAAAAACTATACCCTGCTATTATAGAAGAAAACACACCAGATGTATTAAAAGACATATCAGAAGATATGTTAGTAGAACAATTTGACGAAATAAAAAGACGTGTTGAACAGTTGCCATCAGGAGATCAAATTAGAGAAATACTAAAACAAGTAGGGGCAAAAACCAGTCTTGAAGAAATTGGCTTAGAAGAAGGGATTTTGGAAAAAAGTGTAGCGTTTTCCCCTTTTGTAAGAAGAAGGATTACCTTAATGAGGGTTTTAAAACGCATTAAGAATCAGAAGTAGTATTTATTTGTGGAAGTTAAGTTTTCCTGTGAAAAACACTATACATATTATCACTTTTATATTATGATAATAGCTATGTATATTTTAACATAAAGGAGATAAGATATGAGTGTTTTAAACGTTAAAAATGTGACCCATGATTTTGGATCGCGTGAAATTTTAAATGATGTTTCTTTTAGATTATTAAAGGGTGAGCACGTTGCTCTTGTTGGGGCTAACGGTGAAGGAAAATCTACCTTTTTAAATATTATTACAGGCAAATTAATGCCGGATGAAGGGGTTGTAGAATGGTCTAACCGTGTAACAGTTGGTTACTTAGATCAACACTCTGCCCTAAAGCCAGGTACCACTATTCGGGAGAATCTTCGCCTTGCTTTTGACCATTTATTTGACTTAGAAAATGAAATGCTAGATTTATACAACAATATGGGAGAAGCTTCTGATGATGAGGTAAGCCGTATGATGGAAGATGCGGCGGAGATTCAAAATACCTTAGATACAAGTGGATTTTATATGATAGACACTAAGATTGAAGAAATTGCCCAAGGTTTAGGATTGTTTGATATCGGTCTTGATCGGGTGGTAGAAGAGCTAAGTGGTGGACAACGTACTAAAGTACTTATTACTAAGATTTTACTGCAAAAGCCGACAATTCTTATTCTAGACGAGCCTACTAACTATTTAGATGCAGACCATATTGACTGGCTTAAGCATTATCTGGTTAATTATGAAAATGCTTTTATGTTGGTATCTCATGATATTCCCTTTATCAATGACGTGTGTAACCTTATTTATCATGTGGAAAATTGTGAACTTACCCGCTATGTGGGTAACTATGACGAGTTCATTCGTCTGTATGAGCTCAAAAAACGCCAACAAGAAAAAGCTTTTGATAAACAACAAAAAGAAATTGGAAAACTTGAAGATTTTATTGCCCGTAATAAAGCACGTGTGGCAACAACAGGTATGGCAAAAAGTCGTATGAAAAAATTAGACAAGATGGATATGATTGAAAAAGTACGTGAAAAGCCAAAACCAGTTTTTTCTTTTAAACAGTACAAAGCGCCTAGTCGGTTTCTTTTGGAGGCTAGTGACTTAGTGATTGGATACGAGGAATCCCTTACAACGCCTTTGACTTTTAGTATTGAAAGAGGTAAGAAAATTGCTATTTGTGGTGTTAATGGACTTGGTAAATCCACTTTGTTAAAAACACTCCTTGGTATCATTCCGCCAATCTCTGGGAAAATCCAATTTGGAGAAAATGTAGAGCATGGCTACTTTGAACAAGAAGACTCTAGGGATAACACCAACACAGCCCTGGAAGAGATTTGGGAAATGTATCCAGGTCTGACTAACCATGAGGTACGTAGTGAACTTGCTAAATGCGGACTCACTACAGATCATATTACAAGCCAGATGAAAGTGCTCTCAGGTGGGGAAAATGCAAAAGTTAGACTGTGTAAAATCCTTCTAAAAGAGCTTAATTTACTTGTATTAGATGAGCCTACCAACCATTTAGATGCAGAAGCAAAGGATGAGCTTGAAAAAGCCATTCGCAATTTTAAGGGGACAGTGGTAATTGTATGCCATGAGCCCTACTTTTACGAAAGTTTTGTAACGGATGTATGGAATGTAGAAGACTGGACAACTAAGGTTGTTTAATAAATTTATGATTAGATTGTTATAATATAGGCATCAAGTGTTTATGTTTAGAAATAGGATACGAAAAATAAGTCTTTTGACCAAAAAGGCTTATTTTTTTTATTAATCTATAATATCAAATAGGATACAAAATCCGAGTTAAGAAGAATAGTATTGGTACAATCAGTACAATAATTACATATGATTTTTATATACTTTAGCTATCCTAAAGATTATTTGCGTATGGTAAGCTTAAGTGAGGGGGATAGTAAGACCATATGAAAGGATGGATATGTATGAAAACAGCGGTTGTAGCCATAGGTGGAAATGGAATCGTACAAGAAGGACAAAAAGGAACACTAGAAGAACAGGTCTATAATATCAAAAAATGTTGTGATCCTATAATAGATTTAATTGAAGAGGGATATAATGTGGTTCTAACCCATGGAAATGGGCCACAGATTGGAAATGCTTTGATGAAACAAGAAAGAGCAAAAAATATTGTACCATCCTACCCAATGGATGCTTGCGGAGCTGAAACACAGGGACTTTTAGGTTATATAATCAAGCAAACTTTAGAAAATAGAATGATTGAACGAAATATGAGTAAAAAGATTGTATCCATCACAACTCAGGTGTTAGTGGATAAAAATGACCCGGGATTTTCCAATCCTACAAAGCCAGTGGGGCCTTTCTTTAATCAGGCGGAAAAAGAGATGATAGAACAGGAAAAGGGATATGTAATGAAGGAAGATAGCGGTAGGGGGTATAGAAGAGTCGTAGCTTCACCCAAACCTTTAAATATACTTGAAAAGGACGCAATTAAGACCCTTTCTGATGTAGGCTTCATTGTTATAGCTGTAGGTGGGGGTGGAATTCCTGTGGTAAAAGAAGGAAGTGGATTTAAGGGTGTGGAATCCGTAATAGATAAGGATTATGCATCTTCCCTTTTAGCCCGTGAAATAGAAGCTGACATTTTAATTGTATTAACTGGAGTAGATCAAGTAGCCATTGATTTTGGAAAGCCATCGCAGAAATTCCTTTCTCAAATGACACTTAAAGAAACCAAAGTTTATATGGCAGAAGGTCAATTTCCACCTGGAAGTATGGGGCCTAAGATAGATGCAGCAATTGAATTTGTTGAAGCAAATAAAAAAATAGCTCTTATTACATCAATAGAGAGACTGAAAGATGCCATAATAGGGAAAACCGGCACTAGAATTATTCCTGATTAAAAAATCTCGCTGAATGATTACATTCAGCGAGATTTTTTATAATTCAAGAAGCCTATAGATTTTTAAAGCTAGCTGGTACTTGAGAAGTTCGTTTCCATCTTTAAGATCTGAGTTTAGCATGTCTGATATCTTATCCATTCTGTATAAGACGGTATTTCTGTGTGTATAAAGATACCTAGATGTTTTTGCAATGTTAAAGTTATTTTCAATCCATGCTTCTAATGTCATCATTAACTCTGTACTATTCTTCTTATCATACTGATACAATTCCCCAAGAGCGTCTTCAAAAAACTTTCTCATATCAATGGTGCTTATATTTTCTTTAAGAAAGTGATGCACCACAAAATCATCAAAATGACATATTTTAGTTTTGCTGGTACTCATTTTTACAAGTCTCAAAGCTTCATTAGCCTGATTAAAA
>DUUM01000252.1 GCA_012841565.1 Candidatus Epulonipiscium sp.
ACGCTCAGACAATTAACTTTCTTAACAGAAATCACATATCCCGGAACAAAGGTTTTTGACGAAATTCTTAAAGACTTACGGAATTGCCACCACCACGCCCTGCTACTTGTTTGCAAGAAGCCTTTTATGTGGCGAGAGGGTAAAAAATCTAAAACCAGGAACAATTCACAAGTCAGAAAATGGAGGGCGGTTCACAAGTTGACATAGGAAGTACACAAAAACAGGAGATACAAATACCCAGCGAAGTCGCCTTTGCGCTTTTGCAAGAGCGACTGAGTCGGGTATTTGTATCTCCTGTTTTGGATTTTATCCAACTTTAGCAAATGGTCTTAAGCACCCGTAGGTAGTGGTTGGCTTCGCGTAATACGTGATCACCTAGTAATGGAATAATGATGGATTGTATTTTGCATTCTAAAATTCCCTGGGTTGCTTGTTGTTTGAAATCTCGAATTTCCTCTGTTGCACTTGTAATATCCCTGATAATAAGTGTTGTTGGCAATTCTTTTTCTATGGCTCTTCTTAGTTGGATTGTTAGTGTTTCAAACTCTTTTGCAAAAGATTCGGCCCCAGCTATAAGATCCTTTTCTGAAGGGTCTAGCAATCCGCGAATAATTTTTGCATGGTCCCCCATTACATGATTCCAAAATAACATCTGGGCATATATTGGCGGCGTAAATGTCGTGTTTTTACATTTTTGCAAATCCTGAATAGCACTTAAATAAAATTTCGCTTCCTCAATAATATGCGCTAATAGGGACGGATAGTTACAAGTAAATATTTGGCAGGATAAAGAATCTGACCACACTTTACTTTTAAAAGCAATTAAATTCGTTACCAAGCTAATAGCATTATTATTAAGCCTCGATACTTGTTTTTCAAGCATTGGATTACATGATTTAATTACACCACTTTTTAATCTTTGCTCTGCTTTTGTTAAATTTGTATTGATATTAACACCAGTAAAATAAGTAGATTTCATCTCTGCCTGTAATGTATAAGGTGTCAAAATTTCTTCTGATTTTACTACCTGTGGGCTAATGATTCCGTTAGATAGAGAAATAACCTCTGCTAGCAATTTATCAAATTCAAGCCTGTATGCATCTGCTTGCTGTGTTAAAGCTTTATCTTTTGGAGTGAATCCAATTTCTAGGAAAAAGGCGTGCTCTTTCATAACTCTTAAAGAAAAAAGATGTAATTCTAATGATTGTCTTACAAATTCAACACTAGATAGCATATATATTTCCTCCTAATAATACTAACTTGCTATTTATAGTATATTAGTATTATTGCAAAAAATGACTACTTTAGAATTACTGTAACTTAGGCAACTAAAAAAGCTGAGATTGTAATAATCTCAGCTAAGGTTTGCTTATTTTATACAACCCTTTTACCCTAAGCGAATAATATTTAGTGATGCTCCAACACCATTTTCTAGGGTTACGCTTGTATCTCCTACTAATTCTAGTCTAACAATATCCCCCGCAGTTAAGTCAGCTATAAAATCAGCTCTGTATGATTTTTCAATTAAAGAACTTCTAATGGAAGCTAACTCAATTGCATTATTAATTAATATTTGCGAAGTTAGTGCAACCGCTTCTGTTAGGTTTACGGCGTAGGATATATAATATCTTCCGGTTACTGGTATTGTAAATCTTCTGTTGTTTGCATTTACTCCGAACCCATCTAGTTTTTGGCTATCTGGTAGAGATACCCTTACACCACCTACTACGTTTAATGTAGGCGCACCTGTATTTGCTGCAAACATTGAAGTCATTGTAACTACTGGACCCGAAGGGCCTTGTGGACCGACTGGTCCCATTGGACCCACCGGACCTAATGGGCCCGTTTCTCCTGCTGGACCTTGTAATCCTGTTTCTCCCCTTGGGCCTACTGGACCTTGTAATCCTGTTTCCCCTCTTGGGCCTACTGAACCCTGTAATCCTGTTTCCCCTCTTGGGCCT
>DUUM01000253.1 GCA_012841565.1 Candidatus Epulonipiscium sp.
CAATTCCCTAAAATCCTTCTTCCTTGTTTTTAACTGTGGTAACTACATTCCTAACACTTTTTTTGATGGAAAGACTTTATTTAATTATTTTTTGGTGGTGGAAGGACTTTATTTTGTTCTGACAAATAACTCACTCCATTCGCAATCCTTACAGGAAGGGGGTAGGAATATATAAGTACTTAACTTACAACCAAAGGATTAGGAGCAAGTAGGGGTGATATAGGTTGCTTAGCTTCATATAAATAACTCCAACAAAAGGGCGTGGAGCATTAGCCATATAACAGATTGTAGCCCTTGTAAGACGGGGTAGGAATATCAATCACAGTCCTTCCAAAGATAATTCCCTCGGTATATCATAAAAAGACTTCAATGTATTTGCTCCAAATATTATCAAAAGCCTTGCAATGTTGAGTTATATAAGTGAATAATAATGTCAGCATATAAGGATTACAGTAATAATAGGTATAGGATGCTATAAATAAAAAAGTCTTCTTTAAAAAATTCAAAAACAGATGTGACGTTTTATATACCGCTTTGTTTACTGCTATGCAGGTGGATAAAAAATTTATGGGATAATATGACCCTTTAATAGTTCTGTTTCGCATTTACATAATCTACATTTATCTTTCATTTATTCATCCTTAATTAGCAACTTTATTTAAACTTCTTAATCATTTTTTTATTTGGTAAGTTTTATAATGTCATTTATCAACTCGAAAAGTCCATCAAAACTTTTCTTTGCTATTTGGTTAAAATTTTTTATACTTTCATTTGCAAACCTCATTTTATTAAATTTATTATTTACTTCAAAATAAGCTAATTCATTGCTATTCATTACTTCTTCCATGATTTCCATTACTTCTTCTGGTTTTTTACATTTTTCATTCTTTAAATATTCCACAAGTATTTTATTAATAGAAGCTCTCTGAATAAATTCTTTGCCTATTAAAATATCTTTTCCATAGTAAAATTCTATACATCCAAATTTATTTTCTAAAACTTCTATATCGCTGAAAGGTAATTTCAGTATAAAGTATTGTCTATCTTTCTCACTACCATTTAAATTTTTATATCTCTTTACATTATCTCTAATAGTTTTTATTGAGCTATTATTTTCCTTGAATTTATCAAATTCTTGCTTCCCAGCTTCATCATTATCTAATACACCAATAAATATTTTGCTTTTACACATTTCAACAGGATAGGTAGGTAGAAATTTAAAGAAGTTCCCGGCTCCATCTAAAGAAAATACTTCGAAAGGCATTTCTCCTTCCCCCAATACTTTCCATGCATTTAAAATATGTATTTTATCACTGGGTCCCTCTGTGAGTAAAATTATATCTTTATTGCTTTCTTTTATCAGCTTCATTTTTTCTTCCGTAGAGTCCTCTATTTCTTCTACTCCATTTTCTTGTGCGTAATTAATTTGCTGTTCTTTCATGAGATATTCGACATTTATAAATGCTTGTTTAGCAATAATATATTGTCTCATAAAAAACTCCTCAAATACTTCTGAGAAATACTCCCATATATCTCCATAACTTAATTGTATTGAACTACTATTATTTTTTCTCCATTCACTCAGGCCACTCCAATAACAATATTCTTTACATTTTTTTTCTTCTCCATACTCTTCATTATATAAACTAATTCCATCAATACCCCTATTTGCACAATAATAACTTTCTGGTCTACTTCCTATTGTTTCTCCACCTCTATACTGCTGACAGCTTTCTTGACGGTAGACTCTCTCTGTTCTTCCTGTTGTATTGCATGATTTTGACATATCACATACTTTATATCTTAGTTGTTCACAAGGGCTACATCCTGCACAAAACAATTGTCCCCCAAACCTATTAATTACTTCTCTTGTAAAAACATTTAACTGATTATCCTTTATAAAGTCATCAATAATTACTGAACCTAAGTTGTTGTTTCTATATTCTCCAGAATCTTTTGCCATTTTTTCATTATATGTATATATAAGTATATTCCTTATATTAAGTTCTCCATAAAATCCTAACATATTCGAACTTATTCTTCTCCAAAAAGCCACTTGTGTATTGCGATGTGCTCTATTATATCTATTTTGCAATTCTTTTTGTGCTTCTTGAGTTACCCCAGTTAATCTCTCCATAATCATCTTTTTATTCTTTTCTAAAGTTCCCTTAAGATTTTCTCTTAAGTCTTCCATTCTGATTGTTCTATCACCTATCCCATAATTCTCATTCATAAAGATAGACAAGATTATATTTTTAAAATACTTTATATTATTATTTTTGGCTACCCCTCTTTTTTCTTTATCTAATTCATATGTTCCCATAAAATACGAAAAGTTATTGAGTATACGTTCTTTTCTATATTCAACAACATCTTCACTGTAGTATTCTTTTAATATTTCTTCAAAATCATTCCTTATGTCATTTACATTCATGTAGTTAAACTCTTCAATGTATTCTATATATTCTTCTTCTGGTAGCTGTATTAAACTCTCTTCATTATCTTCTATATAAAGGTCAAATTTACTATATATAATATGAGGTATAATACTTCTTTTGGCTTCTATTAACGCTTTGAATTTACTATTTGCACCTGCTGCTTTTCCTACCATCGGAGTAATAAAAAACACTGTTTCTATTTCTCTAAACTCATTATTAAAGATATTTAAAAATCTATTCTTTATCATATCTATCGTAATATCACCATCTCTTGATGCATGGTCAAGCCCAAAAGTATCAATAAGTTTTATTGTTTTTATACCAATTAATTTACATATGTCCCCATATTCTTGATTTAATAAAAAATCTGCATTTACACTTTTTACAACTCCAGATATAGAACTTATATTACTTTTGCTTATATTACTTTTGCTTATTAACCTTTTTTCATTTCTATTTAGTTTTTTTACACTCATACTTAATAATAACTTAGTTTCCTCGCTTAATTTAAATTCCAAACTTTTGATATCATCATTATCTTCTTTATTTTTTTCTACTTGTTCTTCTCTATTGCCTACTATATGATTTTTAACTATATCAATTGTTTCTATCTGTTTTTTTATTTTTATATATATATCATCTAATTTTAATATTAAATGGTCATATATCTTTTTAATACCATTCAATTGCTCTACTTCTTTATTGGTAATAAAAATATCTGTCTGAGAATCTAATCCAAACTCTTCCATTTTAATAAATTCATCATTTATCAAATGTTTATCTATTAAATTATATATTTTTTTCACATCATATATTTGTTCATTTTCACTTTTATCAGTTTCTTTCAATACATCAATATTTTTAGCATTGTTATTCAGTAAATCCTCATCGATTAAAAGTTGATTTAATATTTGCTTTATATACTTATCAGTAAATTCTTCTTTTGTATAAAAGTTAATACTGACATTATCTTTTTTTAAACAATCCTTTTCATTAGAAAACTGGTATATACAACTACATCTTGTCGTTTGTCCTTTTCCGCTTATTTTTAATAATTCCCCTATTTCTTCTTCACAAAATGTCCTAATAAATGCGGACTTTCCAGTTTCAGAATCTCCTACTACCAAACAATTTAATACTTCTTTCATTTTACCTTCTCCTTATCTTATAGCAAAGCCTTTTAATTACCTTAATCATTCTTCAAATTTACTATTAACAGTTCCTTAAAATTTTTGATATAATCAATCTTTATCTTTGAAATCTTTTCTAACTTCTTACTCCACATAATTAATTCTGCAAAATAATCTTCACTATTATTGTATGGATAGTCTGTTTCTATTAACTTTCTATCCTTAGGTATTCTATTTATAATCTCTTTCCCTTTTTCACCCTTTCCCATCCTATCATTAATAGAAAAGTAGTATCCCTCTTCTATAAACCTATCTATTAGCCCAACATCCCCTGTATACCAATGTAAAATAGCACGTTTCACATTGTTTTTTATCAGAATCTCTAATACTTCTTTCTCTGCCCCCCTACTATGGATGCTCATTATATGGTTATTATTAGCCGCTATTTTACATATAAAGTCGAATATCTTAATCTGCTCATCTTTATATTTTACAAAAGGTTTGGTAAAATCTAATCCTACTTCTCCTATATATTTTGTCTTTTTAATATTCCTCATGAAGATAAAACTATTGAATTTCTTTTCGCCTGCATATTGGGGATTAAATCCTAATGCAAATTTTAAATACTTTGTTTCGGGATATGTTTTAATACACCTTTCAAAATCCTGCGGAGTGTTCGTAACACATAAAGTATATTGTTTAAGCTTATTTATCTTTTCATATATTTCTTTATGATTTTTGCAGCCATCCAGATGCATGTGTGTATCTATTAAATGAGTCATTTTATTCCTCTATTCCCACATATTCTAACAAGTCTACTCCATATTTCTGAGATTCACTAATAACCATTTCTTTAATTTCTTCCATTGAATCTACATAAACCCTATAGGCCTCACTAACCTCATCATCTGTTAATTCACCCGTTTGCATAATTAAGCTTTTCAAATACAATTTATTATCTTTATTTGTTAAATATCTGTTCAAGCTCCATAATACAGCTTTTAAGTCATCACCTTTTGATGCTAATTTAAAATTCTCATTAATAAATTTAATACTTATTGCATCTTCTATATTGTATTCCCCATCTTCAGCCCCAGCGCTATTCATAGAGGCTTTACGAATAATACATGGATAACAATATCCACAATTCATAGGAGTACTCTTCTTTGAATATCTTGCATGACAAGGATGGGAACAGGAAATAGTTGACTCTGCCCCTTTTTTGAAAGCTTTTGTATTTACAATTTCTGCTACGATTTCACCTTTGGTCTTGTAAACATAGAAATTTTCAATTCTATTTAAAATTCCTACTTGAGCTAATATCTCATTTAATTTACGTATAAAAAATAAATGTGTTGTTCTTGTGCTACTGCTACCCTTTCTACTATCTGTTAAAGGAACATTTATTCCTATAAATCCGTTTTCTGGTATATATACAGGAATGTTTTTTTCTGCTAATGATGCAATTCCTAATGCCCCAGCTAAAAATAAAAGTGAACGACTTCTACTTGTATTTTCAGGTGGAATATCAATTTTATTCTTTTCTATGTCTTCAGGCGCATATGGTGTTCCATTAAATAAAATAAGGTTGCTTTCCATCTCCGGATAGCTATCTTTCAAAATATTGTATAAGTCCGTTTGTCTGTTAGCTAAAGAACCATACTCTCTGAATCCAGTGAAACAAATTCTTTTGTTTTTTTCTAATAAATGAATAGCTCCTGAGAACGAATCTAATCCTCCCGAAAACAAACACACTCCATCAAAATCCATTTCTATTTTAGAAGCATTTTCGATTTTTTGCTTTCCATATCTAAATTTGCTCCTTCTAAACTCTATACTCCATCTATCCCCTGATAGAAAGTTTAGTACCTCTTCCAATTGTTCTTTTACTAAGTTCCACTTTTCAAGTTCTATCACAGGAATTGAAACCTGCAACTCCCTCGTCCAACAATCTTGAAACCTTCTCCTAAATATTCTTTTATCTACTGCAAATACACTTAATGCTATTATCAATAAATCTTCATTTATTGCCTTTAGACTTTCCCGTTTAAATTGTTTCCATATCTCTTCTATATTTGTTTTGAGGTTCGACTCATTATTCTTATCATAAATATTAAAGATATGTGCATTTAAGTACGAAGAACTTACTTCTTCTTCGTGACATTTATTTATCCATATGTTCATAATTATTCTCCTCCCATCGCTTGTAACAATGAATAACAGCTTCTACATTGTGCTGATACAAATTCTTTTCCTTCTTCACCATGCCAATCTATCTTTGCAATATCCTTTATCGTATAATTATCTCGAATTGTATACTCAATATACTCACCTATATCTTTTATGATACTCTTACTTTCAGCAATACTTCGTCCTGATAGTATCTTCTCAAAAAACATTGTTTTAAAATCCACTTGTATATACCTAATTATAAAACTCATTAGGAAATCTTCACTTTTAATTCCCCTTAAGTCCTCTGCCGTATCTATTTTTAAATCAATAAATAATTGGCTCAGACTATCACGAACTATTGCATCTTCTATTTCCCCTGCTTCATCGCTAAAATAATTAATTAATCCATTATAAAGCTTTTCTGTATCCTGTCCTATTAATCCACTTAATCCAAATTCTGCTAATGCAGCTTCTAATCCTTTTTCTGCAATAGCATTAAATAATACAACTATTTTTGCTCCTGCTTTTCCTATTGCTGAGTAACTACTCCCCGAACTATGTGCTTTAGCATAATTTCCTACTGCCTTTTCTTTGCGTCCGTCTCCCCCATCTCGTTTACTCTTCATAAAGGATGTTAACGAACTTTTAGCTTTCCTCCATTGTGGTGTTGTTGGTGGTAAATATCCTTTTGATGTACCCATTTTTTCCTCCTATATTATATAAGTATTTGTTGTTCCTTTAATGCTTGTTTAGTTATTACTCCTCGAACTAATAGGCCCTCTAACACTTTCTTTGTACCTTCTTGGTCTATTTTATAAAGTGTAGCAATATATCCATACATTATTATCTTCATATCCTCTTTTTTCATCTTTTCTAATCGTCCTAAGATGTCCCAACGGTGTGTTTCACTCTTTTCAAATATTGCAACTAAACTATTAAACCCTATCCTTTTCTTATCGTATAAATCAAAAATAGCTTTTACTATCTTATTGGTAACTTGTTCATCTAAGGTTAATATCTTATTTATAATTTTCTTTTGGCTTGTAATATCATCTTCAAATTCTAACAGTTGATATATAAATTCTTTTTCTTGTCCATTTAATGTGTCTAATGCATTCATCTCTTCCATTAAGATATCCCTTGTTAAATAGAAATATCTGTCTAAATTCTTTTTATAAATATCTATCGGCTCACACAATAGCCAATTTCTTATTTTTATATCATTCCATTTGCTAAAACTATCTATCAGTTTCTCATCTTTCTTTACAAGTTCACACATTTCTTTAATTTGTTCTATCTCGCCATTTGATTGTTTATACCATCTATTTAATTCCTTAAATAATTCTAAATCTATATATTCTAAGGCCATTAGTTTTGCTAATACATCATTTTCAATTTTATTATCTTTAAAAAAACATATTTCTGCCATTTGCTTTCTTACTAAAAAAGTATTTAAAAATCTTTTTGCCTGACGAGGATTTCCTTTTAGCGCCCTTGCTACTACCCCGCCAATCTGTTGAATAACCTTACTTAGCTCTGCTAATTCTGGGGTGATAAACATATTATCATTAAATTTTGATTGAATTGTCTCTTTACTAATCAGTTCCTCTTTAAAAAATGCCCCTTCATCATATAGTTCGTCTAATATCTCTATGAGGTCCTCTCCCAAAAATAATTCATACACTAATAGCAGCATATAGTTTTGAATATCTATAGGTGATAATTCAGGTAATTTTATCGGTATCTGTATAATCTTTTCAATGTAATCCTTGGAAATATCAGTCGTATCTTCACTAATTACAGGATAATTATTTTTTATAGCATATGTAACAATTCGTTCGTCTACTGCAATAATAAAAGTAGTCCTCTCAACAGATAAAAAAAGCTTAATAGCTTCTAACGTTTCAATTATTCTTTCAGGGGTGCATCTATCTAAATCATCTATCATGACTACTAAATTATCTACTCCCCATTGTTTCAACAGTTCTTCAAACTCTTTTTTAAAGCCCCTTATATTCTCAACTATATTTTTTTCTTCTTCCTCTTTAACAAAGTTTTCTTTAAATCTTTTACCTATATTAACTAATCCCTCTATGCCATCTTCTGTTTTTAGAGTATCTAATGCACCCTTGGTACAATTTAACAAAAAGGGTGCCGTTGTCCCCGTCATCATACCTAAGGCTAACGGTATTCCCTTCTTGGCCGCACTACCTGCTAATCTAAAGTAATTCACTCTTTTTAATAAATCAGTTAGCTTCTTCCCACATTCACTTGGGAAATCTTCAGAACCTTCCACACCTTTTAGTAAATCTTCCATCAATGCTGTCTTTGCATCTTCGTAACCTTCAAACATCCAGGCATTTAATGTAATACTCACAATTTTTTTATCCTTGGACTCATTTTCCTTTATCTCATTCTCTATAAGTCTTAATAATGTTGATTTTCCCACTCCCCAACTTCCAAATAGGCCTATTGTTAATGGATTCATTCTCTTATTATTAATAATCTTATATAACAGTTGTGCATATGGTCTATATGATAACATATCCACTGATGACGCATTGTCTATCCACATTTTCATACCCCCTTTTCTAATTTTGCTATCTATTATAGCTACTTTTGACTTCATTAATCATACCTATCTGAAGTATACATTTCAAAGTACCAATAATACTTCTAAACAAACTCTCTATATTTACACTAATTCCATCTTTTCACAATTTACAACTTAATTCTACACAATTCCTCTTCTCATTACCAGTCCTAATTTCTTTTTCACAAAAAAAGAGGCAATAGTTTAGATACTACCATCCCCTTTCTGGCTTATCACTTTTATTAATGCTCAAATCAAAAAGTGCTTTACGCCCCCAACATTAGTATCTATAAGGGTTTAACCACAGTTATAACTACATAATGTATGATAATAAATATATTATTTCTTTCCCTTGCCAAAGTTTCATTTTTTCTTATACAATCTCTTTTATTTTGCATCTTTCTATATCTGGAACATTTATTGATAAACCATTAAAAAACATCAAACACATTAAAATTATATCTACCTTTCCTAATGAGTATAACCAAATGAGGGCGAAATCCAGTAACCATATTTGGATTTTTCTTAAGTTTGATTTTACTTTAAACTTCTGTTACTTACATTTTATATTTACATAGTCAAAAAAATACAATAGCGCATATGAAATAGATTACATAATTTTAAGATGAAATTAAACTTCCTCATAAATTTATTAGGAGGTTTTAAAAATGAATACAACAAAAATATTTGATAAAGTTCCCAAATTTACTGAAGCTCAATTAAAAAGTCAGGTTAATAAGCAAATTAACTTTCTAAGGGCAGTCTACCCATATCTTTCCGAAGATGAATGGACGGATTCTTGTATGGAAATCAGACCTCTAAAACGAGATAAGAATGATAGTACCTTTTTTAGAAGTTTTAACTCTTATCATTTAAATGAAAAAGATGAACAATACCTACTTAAGTTTATGGAACATGTTAATGGTAAGGGCGTTTGTCTTTATTACTCTGTATTTACGTTCAATCGTGACTTTCAAGCCCTACGTGCCGACGGAAAGCCATTTCAAAAGGGCAAAATTAACAAACAAAATGCATTATTTACAAGTGTGTTGGTAATGGATTTCGATGGTATTACAGAAGATGAATACCTTGAGTATAAGACCATTTTTAAAAGCTTAGGCATCGAAACATGGGACATTATGAGTGGCCACGGCTATCAATTGATTATCTTACTTGACCAAAAGATTTATGATAAAGACATTTTAAGAAAATTTACCGAGTTGCTAATTTCCCGGGGTTTTAAAGCAGACCCAGCCATTACGGATGCTGCACGCGTTATGAGACTTCCTTATAGCTTCAACTGTAAGGCCTTAGATGCCCAAAGCAGCCTTTTTAAATCTGGCCATGTTATCCCCGTTCAAGTTTTAGAAGAAACTACGGTGCGTTATAACATCATTGATATTTTCAAAAAGATAGGTAGCTTACCCATAGTCATCGAAGAATCTACCCCTCTTACATCTATAGATTTAAAAATGATAGATTCTAATTCTCAGCCACTATTGCCGACTACTCTGAAGATTAGGGCACCTAAAAACATCGAAGAAATTCAGGCAATCGATTTAGATAACTTAACAACATTATATAGTAAGTTCTTGAATATCGAACAATTGGACGAGCCAATTCAAAAAATGCTTAATGGAACTGTTGATGGTCTAAGAAATCAAGTGTTGATGTTTTTAGTACCATTTTTAAGAAATACTTTAGGTTTTAACATGCAAATAATACAAGAAATTATGACCCTCTGGGGGGAAAGATGTCATCCATCCTTACAAAAGGATTTCATTTTTTCAGAAATCAACCGAATTTATGAGTACGGACTAAGAAGTAAGAGCGGAAAATATACAACCGAATTGATGAAGGCCTATGGTTTTTTTGAGTTAGATAAATATACACGTAAAAATAAAGTGCTACTACCAAATGCCGTTTTCGAGGATTTCTTTCAGATACCCGATGGCGCTATTAGAATATACTTGGCACTTCATATGGCTACAATCACAAAGAATATGACGAACTTTACACCAATAGAAATTTCTGATACCTGCGGAATAAGTGCAAGAACTTTCTATAGGAATATAGATTCCTTAACAAAATTGGGATATATCTGCAAAAAACGTGCTAACAAAAAAGACAATAAAGAGTACACTTATTATATTAATCCCTATTTTAATTCTACGAAAGGTTTTGTACTCTTAGAAACGGCAACGATAGAATTGATGTTTGACAGGCTTACAAATGGAGAAATAAAACTGTATTCTTATCTGGCTCATATGACGGGAAGTACAAGAACAACATGTTTTGCAAGTCAGAAATACTTAGCAAAGAAAATTGGTAAAGCTGCCCACAACTCCATAAGTATGATGACAGATAGTATGCACACCAAGAATTTTATAACTAAAACAACCACTACAAAGCAAAATATTAAGCACACCCAATATGATTTAAATTATTAATTATGAATTGAGGACTTTTTAGTCCTCTTTTTTCATTCTATTAGTGACATCTACTGACACCCTACCCTTTTTCATATAACCCTTGTACTGTAAAGGTTTCAATGGTGTTAGGTTTCTGTAAGCGACAAGTATTGACACTAATAATAATAACAGGAGAGAGGCA
>DUUM01000254.1 GCA_012841565.1 Candidatus Epulonipiscium sp.
GATGAAAATGTTATTAGAGAAGGAAATATTCAAATTGATATTGGAAAATATGAAGTTCAAAAAGATGGAGAAGTCATAGAGCTTACTCATTTAGAATTCGAACTGCTAAAGTTTTTATGCTCTCAAAAAGGCCAAGTCTTTTCCCGGGAAACATTGCTTAGGGAAGTTTGGGGATATGAATATTACGGGGATATACGGACCATTGACGTAACGGTTAGAAGACTAAGGGAAAAGATTGAAGATGACCCAAGTAAGGCAGAGTATGTACTTACTAAAAGAGGCATAGGATATTATTTTAGGGGGTAGGGTGAAAATATGACATCCAGTATCCAGTGGAAGTTGGTTACAATTTATTTATCCGTTGTCTTAATCGTGATGATTGTCAGTGGAAGTTTTATCCTTTATAATATTGAGCAAAAACAATATGAGGATGTACAAAAGCAGTTAAAGTTAACGGCAGATACAGTAGAGCTTCAGCTAGAGCTTAACCGGGAAAACACAGAACATCAAGACCGGTTTAAGTATGTGGTGGAAAAACTAAGAGATTCTATTTATCCCTATCAGCAAGAGGTTTATATTATAGATAAATCTGGTAGTGTTGTCATTGGCACAGGGAATAAGTGGCAAGAAGGCCGCCTTGTACAATCAGGGGTTGTTATTAGGGCTTTGAGCTCTAAAGATAGTGCCCTTTCTCAAATACCACGATTTTTTGATTCAGATCAAGCAGACCAGTTTATGGACTATGCTAAACCAGTACTCCAAGAAGATGGTCAGGGCATAACCTATATGATTTATGTTACCACAGACACAATGGCAATTTATGAAAATATGCAAGATATTATCAAAACTATTGGATTTGCTTCTGTAATGGCCATGATGATAGCTGGCGTATTAGGCTTTGTTTTTTCTAAAATGATTACAGAACCCATTAAACAGCTAACACAAAGTGCCAAGGAGCTAGCAAGTGGGAAGACTCATCATAAAATTTCTGTGGAATCGACAGATGAAATAGGCCAGTTAACGGGGAGTTTTAATTATATGGCCCAAGAACTTAGCCGCACATTAGGAACCCTATCCAATGAAAAAACCAAGCTAGAAACAATCCTATCCCATATGGCTGATGGGGTTTTAGCATTTAATAGGCAAGGAGTTTTGATCCATGCCAATCCATCTACCTATGAAATATTAGGTATTCACCAAATGGATCATCGCTTTGATTACATATTTCCTGATTTGGGAGTTAAAGCATCTTTTGATGCATTACTTGAACAGGAAACTTTTGAGGTGAAAAGAATTCTTATTCAGCATGATCATAAATATATTAATGTCCACTTTGCTCCCTATCAAAATATCGATAATGAGGCAGAGGGGATGGTGGTTGTGCTACAAGATGTTACCAAGCAGCAAAAACTAGATAGAATGCGTAAAGAGTTTGTAGCTAATGTCTCTCATGAGCTTAGAACTCCTCTTACAACAGTTAAAGGATATGCGGAAACCCTTATAGATGGAGCTATAGATGATAAAAATATAGCACCACAATTTTTACAGGTCATTGTCAATGAAGCAGATCGTATGACGGATCTTGTAAAGGATTTACTGGAACTTTCCCGATTAGATAACAAACAAGTACAACTTAATATTGCTGAAATTGATCTTGTTCACATTATAAA
>DUUM01000255.1 GCA_012841565.1 Candidatus Epulonipiscium sp.
AAATTGCAATAATGCCTGCTGGAAATATAAGAGCCCCTAAGAACTTTCCAAGCCCTGGATCAGCTGTATATGCCACTAAATTAAAATAACCGATAGCACCCATGGCTATAAACATTCCTGCTAATATACCTTGTATCACAACTGCCCTAAACTTCTTTTCCGTCTTACTCTTTGCTGCCGCTACTATATAATCGATTATTTCATTAAAATTTTTCATATTTCCCCCAACATAATATATAATAATTTCCAATCGCAATAATATCATACTTCCAGGGGATATACAATTAATTATTAAGTCTGATTTATTTGAAACCTTGGGGGACTGACCCTCAACTATTCCTATTCAGAATTAGTACGATAGCCTATAGCAATAATTGCCGATAAGGAATAGAATTTATATTGGTATGTCTTACCATTATCCGCCACTTGTGCAAAATTTGCACAAGTGGTTATCCTCTATAAGCAAAATAACCATCCCTAGTGCTATTATAACGGCTTTTGCCTCCCCACAATCTGTATCTTCATCCCATTTGGATCTTCAATAGCTTCTAATCCACATTCCTAGAAACTTCTCATGTAATCCAGCATTTACCAGTATCATGAATAAAGACATGAAAAAAGACATTCCTGTTGCCATACATAATCCCATGACCAAAGATTGACATTTTCTGTTAATTCTCATTGTTTACACTTCTCTCAAAATATTGGTTTCATTTTTTTGTGCTACTTATGTTTTTAAGTATAATTTCTAATCCCTGTAGGATTTGGTGATACTCCTCCTCTGTAAAGTTACTTTTATATATTTCAGTCAATTCATCAAAGGTTGCATTTATCATTGGAGCAATCCTTTTTCCTTTATTAGTTAAGAAAAGTCGATAAGATCGCTTATCTTCTATGTTTTTTTCTCTTATGGCATAACCATGTTTTACTAAATTGTTCACTCCCTTTGTCACGGTTGGCTTCCCAACATTTAACAAATTACACATCTCTGTTTGAGTGATACCTTCATTTTTTGTAATTACATATAAAAAATCATGTTGTCTACTTCTAATATCATAATTTTAAAATTTTTGGTTTATAAAGCTTTGAGTATTTCTATAAATTGCTGCTGCGTATCTTCCAACGGATTCTTTTTTCAAATCTTCATCTCCTTATATAGTTTTCCTGGAAACTAATTTTAGTGTAACACGATTTAGTTTCCTATCCAACTATTTATAAATAAAATACAAAATATACATAACTTTAAATTACGATATCCCATAAGAAATTGATTAAACAAACCACTTATTGACACATAGCATAGCAATTTTATGTATCTTTTCTATCAATTCAATAGATATGTTCCCCAAAACAGAAAACCATTGAATGTCATCTACACACTCAATGGCCCAAATTATTGATATTACTACATCTTATTGCCTTTCCAACTTCACGACCGTCTCAACGTGGGTTGGGATAAGGAGAAGATACTAATACGCAAAAGTAAGGGAGATTCAAATTTCTGAACCCCCCTTGTTTTTAACAACTAAAATCGTAATTTATGATATTTATAAAAAGGGCCTCAGGCTTTGAATTTTATATAAAAACTCCAAAGTGGCCCAAAGCCCTTACCTTCTCAGAAGGCGAATTTCTCTGAACCAAGACTAGCCAAAGCAGTTTATATCAAATTTTTATATTCTCTTCTTCCATCAACTATTGCATAGATAATAACTGTTTTGTTTTCTTCGCTTACTTTATAAAACACAAGATGTTTTTCTACAACTAACACTCTATATCCTTGCTTTTTTAAAATAGAATATCTTGGTACACTTCCTGAATTCGGGAACTCTTGTAAACGATTAATAGCTTCTTCTATTTTATCCAGATATCTAAGTGCAAACTCGTTGCTTCCTGAATCATCTGCAATATAATATATTAGATCTCTAAGCTGATCTTCAGCCTTATCTGTTCTTAGAATCTTATACATTCTCATTCTTCCTGCTCACTAAAGATTCACGAAGATCATCAATCGACTCCTGC
>DUUM01000256.1 GCA_012841565.1 Candidatus Epulonipiscium sp.
AATCCTGATCTACTTAAAAACTATCTGCCGTGGGCAGATCTACCGGAGCAATGCTACAGTAAGAAGAAAAACTAATGAAACGAACCTTGGATGATATGTCTGAGGTTTTTTCCTATTTGACGCTTACGCTCATTTAACGGTTGTACAGGTAGAGGAATTAATGAGGCAATACTATTCAAATACAGGTGAGAAGGTCAGTAGCTTAATACAGAAATATAAAATAGATATTCAGCCATCAAAATTATATACCCTATTCCCTAATATTGCGTGTAAAGAAACTTGTGAGTGGTGTGGATCTCAATTGGAGTTGTTAGCATTATCAAAAACGGCTATGACGAGTAGAGACCAGCAGTACAAAAAAAGGTGTCCTGGATGTAGTCATACACTAAATGACAAGATGTGTGAGTGTGATATGTGCAAAACACAAAGAGAGAAGATTAAATATGAAAAAGAACGACAGGAACGGGAACACGGGATATTTTTAAGAAAACAGATACAAAAAGTGTATCGAAGAGAAGCAGAAGGTTTAATTAAATTTGAAGACATTGGTTTTTTAGAGAAGGTATATCTAGGTGCTATTGCCAGAGGGTTTTTATCAGAAGATTTAAATACTATTTTACCAATTGAACCTAGTGTATTATCACCAGATGGGAGAATATCTGCGGATATAGTAAATAAACTTACTCATCAGAGAATATTAGTAGTAGATCCAGTGTCAGATATTGAGGATTTTGTTCAAGATGAGAATTTCCCTAAGACATATTACATATTTAAAGTGAAGTATGGTATTAATTTGCACCTTCCACCTGATAAGGGTGAATTCATAAAGCAGATTATGTATCCTAGTGCCCTGAAAGAGGAAGATAAGGAAACAGCATATATTTTGTGGAAAACAATTGCTATTGAAGAGTGTATTCAATATTTAATATATCAGCTAGAGCAGGTAAGGTTTGAATTTGCGCCAGGGGATAAAACATATGCTATATTTGAGGAGTTGTTAGCCCATTACTCTGTCTCCCAAATATTCGGGATTATTTGGAGGAAGGTAAGTGACGCTGCAAGGTTCTATCAGGAGGGGGGAATCACAAAGAAACATGCTGCAAATACGGTTATAGGGGGATGCCTATCTTTCGGTGAGCGTGCTAGGATTAATAATTGGGATATAACACAATATAGTAGGATTAAAGAATTACCCCAAACTTTAATAAGTCAATTTTTCTTCAACCAAGTATTACATATAGGGGAAATGGGATTTCATATGCCACCAACACGACCTTAATCGTGGAAAGGCATAGGGCTGGGGTTTGTGATTTTAAGAATATACTATAGGCCTGTATAGAAATTATGGTAGAAGAACATAAAGGGCAAAGAATTCAGCAAATGAGTATAAAATCATAAATAAAATGGTAGGTGGTTACAATCAATAATAATGAGTTATCTTTGGTGGGTGAAGTGCTAAGAGGAAATTGCCTGGGGTACTTAACATTAACCACCGCATTTCCATGCTGAGTATGGTGAATATGATTGCAGTATTTCCATAGAAGAAATTGAAATACTTGTGGGCAAGATGCCTAATAAGCACCTAAAAATGCTATATGGATGGGCAACCTTGCATCAAGAAGAATTAAAGGAATTCCAAATGCTAATTATTCTTTAATAGTATATTTTGATAATAAAGAAATAAGGATTTATGATATGGCTGATAACCTCTATGGAGTATTTGAAATTCTCAAAGATGAGAAGAAATTTAAAGAAGTTTTTATTGATGAATCTGGAAATATCGCATGGGATATAGACAAAAATATGGATTCAAATGTTTATTGGAATAATAGGATAGATATATGCAAAGATGCTGTATATATAGAATCGATTCCACTCAAGAAATAGCGAGTGTTAAGTAGCTCGCTTTTCTTCTAATGAGCTATGTCAGAATATTTGGTGAGTTAGTTGTTTTGGGAGGGCTTGTCTTAAGGTGGGCTGGTGTTGAGATAAAGGGATGATGGAGATTTATAGTAAATAAAGCTGATCGGGTATGGATTATGATTGAAGGATAGCTTGTTTTTTGGTATGATTGGGGTGGCAAAGAATTTAGTAAATTAGTACAAAATCATAAATAAAATGGTAGGTGGGTTGCAATCAAGAATATCAAATTTTTACTGAACATGACAAAATCCTATTTAGATGGGGAGATAGATATAATAGAATTCGGTTTAGACTTCCCGTATGAGGTAGAAAACAGGTATCAAAAACTTAAGAAAGAAAATCAATTTATAGCAGAATTAATATGGGATGACTTAGTGGAAGATGGCACCTATCTGTACAATGATTTAAATGAAGCTGATTTTAAAGGGAGAATTATGGAACACTATCAATATATTCAGGATGTTCTAAGTGGGGAAGGCGATATTCTATGAACGGAGTGAGGCGATGAATCAATTAAAGCAATATATTATTGCACTAACCAACCTGTATGGCATGGTTCATAAAGATAAAGTAGTAGACATCTATAACAGTCAAAATGAAAAGCAGGTCAAGCTTAAGGAAGTAGAAGTATTTTTGACTGACCTACCAGAAGAACTAGGTGATGCCTTTATCATGATACATAAAGACTTTTTTGTTCATGAAGCCATCATGTTATATGATGAGTTTGGCTTAATGCTTACTAAGAAGGCGGATAAGCCGTATTATATTCCGGCTAAAAATGAGCTCCTAAGATATAGTGATGAAGGTTACTTTGAAAAGACTAAGCAGTATAATGCCTTGGTTAATTATATAAAGAAGAACTTTTTTGATGACGCTGAAGAAAGGGCAGAAGATTTTTGCCACCACATCCATGGCATGTGTAAATTTGAATTTGATATGCAATCCATCATGGATTCTTTCAATGACCAAAGTATTAATTTCAGAGATATTGATCAAGTTAATGAATTAATGTCCCTGATTATGGCCTTGTCAAACAATATTAGAATATGGGGGAACAATGGTCATACACCTCATGAAATATTTGAGAAATATGAAAAACCAAAGTTGAAACCACTTCCAAGTCAGCCATTTGAAATTAGAGGGTCTAATGTTATCGATATCAATACAAAGACAAAGGTTGGCAGAAATGATCCGTGTCCTTGTGGCAGCGGAAAAAAATATAAAAAGTGTTGCTTAAGAAAGAGTGAGTAGGCAAAACATAGGATCCTTTTGGGAGCTAATACGGGTGAAAGGCTCTTGTTTGCGGTTAAGAGCCTAGGGGGTCCGTACCCTGGATCACTTTGGAACTATTCTGGCAATTTTCAACCAAACATATGAAATGGCGTAGCAACCTAAAAAGGTGGATTGATTGATGAAATAACAGATGTTAAAGAGAATGAGAGGCTTACAGAGCTCTACGGCTATCTATTTAACAATAAGGAAGGTCTTATCCCTTATCAACAAAGAGGACTTAATATACCAACACCTCCAGCAGGGGTTGTCTACAGAAATTTAGGAACAATTGAACATCATATATGCGATATAATAGCGCAAAGAATGAAAAATAGAAAAGCCAGTTGGAGTAAAAGTGGTGTAGAAAAACTAAGTAAAATTTTAATGTTAAAAACAACTAAAGGGTTGTACGAAAAGATAAGTGGAATCTCAACAATAATCCTTCCCGAAACATATACAGAAGAGGTACAAGAGATTCTAAGCGCTGCCAAGGCGCCTAAAATAGATAGTAAAGGATACAGATATCCAAAGACCGGCGGAATGCCTTTTGTAGGGGCCGCTATAACAAATGGACCCAGGGCAATTCAAAGTATGTTGAGTGATCGCTAAGAGCAATAAAAACCCATGGCTTTGCTTGGCACTAACGTTGTTATCTGAGTGTTTGACGAATGTAAAACAATACAGTATAATATGACAAATAAAGTATAATACTAAATACGACACAAGGAGAAAATTAAATGAAGATTAAAAATGTGTTTTTTCTAACACTCTTTTCAGTTGTTTCAATAATGAGTGTGGGGTGTGCTAAAGAGGTTACAAATAAGGAACAAGTACCTGTCGTTAACATGGACACTGATAATGCAACGAAAAATAACGAAGAATTAGATGAAAAGCAGGAAGTCTTAGAGCCAGAAATTATGCATTTTTTGAATTACAATGAAATTCAAAGTTATTCAAAAGAAAAAGTAGGACTTATTGAGCAAGTATTTACAAAATATCACCTTGAATATGAGGTAGCACCTGATCAAATGTTTACTTATGTAGGTATAGAAGAAGATAAGTATGCAATGGGAAAGGATACGATATTTAGAATAAACTATGCTAGCATGCCAGATTTTTATAATGAAGGCGGAGAAGAACGATTAGAGGCAACGGCTACTTTTGGAGGTGGTCTAGAGTCATTTGTTAATGAGCCACAGTTTAAAACACTTGTAGATACTATAAATATAGTTTGTAATCTAACCTATAGCTACGAGGAATTTGCCAAAATAATAGATAAGGGTGATCCGAATTATACACCGCAGATTTACCTTGAAGATAACCCGCAATATAGTATTGAAATGGGAACAGATAATGGGATGTCTAGGGTTAATCTGAAAATTATAAGGCCTTTTACAACAGAACAATGTACAAATTACTATTTACAAATAGATACGATTGATGAATTTCTAACATACGAAAAGGCCTTTCAACTTATGAAATCAGTAGCAGAAAAACACAGATTGGTAGCAGAAAAATCGGAAAATGAAATTACCCTTAGATCTATAGAGGAATTCATTTATATAGATATACGGTTGTACAATGTTACAGGTGAAAGTGATGGAAAGTTCACATACACTGTAAATATAAATACCCAAGTACCCCAACGAAATTTAGAGGTTGATTTAACAGAAGCTGACCTACTGGAAAGCACGGAAAAATTTATAGGCTCCATAATTGCGGATATATTAACGACACTAGGTGTAAATCACGAATTTACTGGCGATGCTTATGGGGACTATTTCAAATCTAGTAGAATGTATGGGGATAGGAAAGTACTTTCTGGTAGCCGGGCCAACATTAATACAAATGGTGGACAGTATTATGATATGCCATTCTCTAATGACTACAGGTATAACGTTGATAACTATAACGGAATAGAGTATATTTTAAAGGGTATTAAGATACCTGTTAAAATTGATGGGAAAACAAAACAAACATTTTAAGAAAGGCTCTTTGGACTTACGCCAAATAGGCTACGGGGACTGTCCCTATAGCCATCAAGCTAACCGTCTAGTAAGGGTTTTACAACGTAAGAGGTACTTCCTTTTTTCTCGTTCTTACCACCCTTTTTTAAGATTATTTGAATTAACCTAGCCTTGAGCTTTGCTAGGCCAATGTAGATATCCAAAAACTCGACGCTTTGACCTTCTAATAGGGGCTGTGTTAGTTCTTGGATATCTGTGCCATCGACTATCTTGATTTTAGTAAATAACATGTTTTGGAGCAGCGGATTTATATTTGTTGATTCATTATGCTGATAAATAAGAGCTTCAAATAGTTCTTTAAGAAAAGCAACGGCATTTACATTAAAACGTTGATCTAATGCTTGAGGGAATATCAATCTAAATATTAAAATGAAAAATTGAAACTGTTGCATTTAAGATAAGAATTGGGCATACTATTAGTAAGAAAGTTAGAAAGTCGTACTAAGTGAGGTGATGAATATGTTTAGAAAGGCAGAGGCAGTGCACCTCTGCCTAGGGGGTGCGACCCCAGATAACTCTGAAACTATTCTGACAAACTTGGTGAGTTTTGAGGCTTATAAAAGAAAATATAGAATGGCGTAGCAACCTAAAAAAGTTGTTGCGCCATTTTAGGAAGCAAGGCTCTTTACTGCGCAAAATCGCCTAGGGGGACTGTCCCTCACCACTTTTTTTCTGCCACAAATAATGAAGTCAAATACGGGGAGAATCCCTTAGTGATTACGGCCACTCAAATGTACCACCCCTGCCATCTTATGTACCATCAAAAGACACCTAATGTACCACTCAATGACATGTTGTTTACCACCCCTACCTCTTGTATAATTAGTATACACACA
>DUUM01000257.1 GCA_012841565.1 Candidatus Epulonipiscium sp.
ACATCATATTTCACTAACCATTCCTAATATTTACTGGACAGATAAGATGATTAAAAATCCCTATTTGTTAGGGGATATGTTGCAAGAGTATGAAGGTTTAACAGGTGAAAAAATTAATGCATCCATTAATAACAAGGATAAAAATCAAAACATAGAAGACATATTAGATCATCTAGAAAGTGAATTAGATGAACAAAGTACCAAGTGGTTGTTAGCACCCCAAAGTAAACAGGCTTATAGTATTGGTAAAGAGCTACAGCAAATGCTTAGCACACAAAAGCAGATATCTCAAAATGAAGGAATGTATCAAATACCAGTAGCCTTACACCATGGCATGTCTAATTTAAACGTATATGTGATGAAAGACAAAGAACAAGCAAATAAAGCAAGTAAGGATGAGCTAAAAGCATATATGTCCATTAAGACCAAGAATTTAGGAGTTATTCAGGTGAATATGAGGATTTCGGACAGGGCATTAGCTTTTGAAATGATTGGAGAAACACCCCAAATAACATTAGGACTTCAAAAGGGCTCTAAGTCCCTTAAAGATGCTATAGAAGAAATTGGCTACCATGTGATGCAAGCCAAATTTTCACCAGGTAATCCTAAGGTAACCCTTAAGGATCAGCCAAAAGCATCTGCATCCTTACTAAAATATAGATTTGAAGAATCTAAATTTGAACACATTGTTTAATAAAGGGGCAGAATAATGGATAATGGAAAAAAACCAAAAACAAAAAGTCTAGAAAAGTCAGTAATAGATATTATAGAAAAAATGGTTCATTATATAGACAATCAGGATGCCAAGGAGGAAAACAAATGATTACACCATCACAAGTTGCAAATGCCACAAGAGGCCAATTGCTAAAGATTACTTATGATTTACTTTTAGAAAGCATGGATAATATTAAGCGGTATGGAGAGGAAAAAGCAGAAAAAGAATTTGGGGTAGAGGTAGGGCGATCAAGACAAATTTTACAAGAATTAATAGATACCCTTGATTTTAAACAAGAAATATCCCAAGACCTTTTAAGGATATATGTTTATATTAATGGTCTTCTCATTAAAAGTTTAATGGTATATGATGCCTCTCTTATTGACGAAGCCAAGGGACTGATTAATCAGTTGCTAGAAGGCTGGAATGGGGCAATTGCCAATGACTCTAAGTCTTTAAAGGTTATGGATAACGCCCAACAGGTATATGCAGGCCTTACTTATGGCAAAAATGATTTAAATGAGTCTGTACTGGATAATAATAACCGAGGGTTTAAAGCATAATAAATTCAAGAAAGTTACAAAAACAGATAATTACTGCCAGTAAGTCTTAAGTTTAATAAGAAGAAAGCCGATAAAAAGAGTAGAAGATAACAATCATGATACATAAAATAAAAAATAGAAAGAGGAGATATTCTTGAGAATCAATCATAATATTCCAGCACTTCGTACCTTACATCAAATGAACAAAACCAATAGTAAAATAGATAAAACTATGCAAAGACTTTCATCAGGACTTCGTATTAATAGCGCCGCAGATGATGCAGCAGGACTTGCTATTGCCCAAAAGATGGATACACAAGTACGTGGACTTCAACAGGCAAACCGCAACTCAATGGATGGGATTTCCCTTATCCAAACAGCAGAAGGAGCCCTTAATGAAGTACATAGCATGCTTCAACGTACCCGTGAGCTTGCCATTCAAGCCTCCAACGGAACACTAACACCAACTGACCGTAAAGCAATCACAGATGAAGTAGCCCAGCTTAAGGCGGAAATAGATCGTATTTCTGAGCATATAGAATATAATGAGAGAAAATTATTAAATGGAGAAATAGATAGGAGAGCTTTTTCAAATCTTGGATCTGCAGGTAAGGTAATATCTATGAGTGATGGTGTAGGTGCACGAGACTATACTTTTAATGTTGAAGAAGCAGCAAGCCAAACAGCTGTAGTAGGTAAAGAAGTTATAGCTACTGACACTATATTTAATACGGAAACACCTCCTAAGGTAAAAGAAGGAGTCGATGGATTTCTTAACATTAACGGTGAGCAGGTTAAAATAGAAGAAGGAGATTCACCACAAGATGTATTTGCAAAAATTCGCGACTTATGTGACACTATGGGGATTGATCTGGCAGTTAAAGGTGGTGGAACTTATGAAGTAGATGATGAATTAGTAATGATACACCGTGAGTATGGAGCAAAAGATATTAAAATTTTAGGAGATGAATCAATATTAAAAGGGCTAGGATTATTTGAACTTGCTGAAGATGCGACTCCAGGGGCAGATGGGATTAATAAAGGATCAGATCTTAAGTTGGCGAAAGCTACTGTAGCTGATCCTGACCTTGTTCCCTTTACCACGGGTTCAGATGATGGAGATTTCCCACCGGGAACTACCTTTAAAATAGTGGGGAACATTATTACGTTTGAGGCTAATAATGGGTTTAAACTTGTTGTAGAAGGTGGTAAGTCAGTTCGTAATCCAGAGAATGGGGATTGGAAAGATAACGCTGTAGCAACGGGAACATCGCCAACCTCAGCACTATTAAAAGGTGAAGTTACCTTAAGTCTTTTAGAGACAGGGCCTCTAGATCTACAAATTGGAGCTAATCAAGGACAAATGATGCAGCTTCGTATTCAAAACATGAGTACAGGGGCCCTTGGTCTTACAGATATGAACCTTAATACAGCAGCTAAATCGCAAGAAGCCATAACCCTTGTAGATAACGCCATTGCTCAAGTGTCCTCAGCACGCTCTAAACTTGGTGCTTATCAAAACCGCTTGGAGCATACAGTTGCTAACTTAGATGTTGCAGCAGAGAACATGACAGCATCCATGTCCCGTATCCAAGATGCGGATATGGCAGCAGAAATGGCTGAGTATACAAAAGATAACATCCTTGCTCAAGCAGGAAATGCAATGCTTGCCCA
>DUUM01000258.1 GCA_012841565.1 Candidatus Epulonipiscium sp.
AAACCAGATCTATTGAAAAACTATCTGCCATGGGCAGATTTACCGGAGCAATGCTACAGTAAAAAGAAAAACTAATGAAACGAACCTTGGTCTATGTGACTGAGGTTTTTACTATTTGACGCTTACGATTAATCTATCAGGCTTAGCAAACCTTACATTAAGTATTGTTAAAAAGCAAAGAAAAATAAAGTGTTAAAAAACGGAACCGTTGATGCTATATAGTTGCTGCAATCGATGGTAAGAAACTATTCCGAAGTAATATAAAAAACTGCCCTGAGTGTTGCCGGACGACATTGAAAAATGGAAAGGTACATGGTGGCATAATGCGGTGTTTATGTCCTTAGTAGACAATCACCCGAGACTTACAACAGATTTTGATATACCATTGCTTTGTCCATCACACAAATGCTATAGAAGCAATATTATACCTAATGATTACGGCAAATTGAAAAAATATTTTGATGTTTCAGTAGGTGTTAGATTGAGAACATTATTAATAGATAGGCTTAATAGTTCTTTATTTGGCTTATATAATTAAACGTTTTAAAAATCCTTATACAATCCTTATAATCATAAATTATACTTTAAATATAGAATGAATTATAAGAAATAGGAGGATTTTACATGTCAGATTATATATTAGAAACGAAAAGTTTAACTAAAAAATTTAAAAACCAAGAGGCCGTAAATAACGTATCGTTAGCAATAAGGAAAAATTCTATATTTGGATTACTTGGTCCTAATGGAGCAGGTAAATCTACTGTATTAAAGATGATTACAGGGATTATGAAACCTACCTCAGGGGAAATACTATTTGAAAATCATCCATGGTCCAGAGATAATTTAAATGATATAGGTGCCCTAATTGAAAGCCCAGCAATTTATCCAAACTTAACGGCTATGGAGAATTTAGATTTGGCCTGTACTCTTTTTGGATTATCAAAGACAAGGTCTAAAGAAGTTATTGATATTATAGGCCTTAAGAATTCTGGTAAGAAAAAAGTGAAGAATTTTTCAATGGGGATGAAACAAAGATTAGGACTTGGAGTGGCTATTATAAACAATCCCAAACTTCTCATACTAGATGAGCCTACTAATGGTTTAGATCCAATTGCAATAGGGGAACTTAGGGAATTAATTCGTTCATTTCCATCTAAAGGGGTCACAGTCATTTTATCTAGTCATATGCTGTCAGAAGTAGAGCAAGTAGCTGATAAAATAGCAATTATATCCAATGGTATTATAGGATATAGTGGAGAAATTAGCAAAGAAGAAAATCTTGAAAAACAATTTATGGATGTACTGGCGAGAAATACAGGTGAAAACAAATGATTAATATAATTAAATCAGAATTTCAGAAAGCTAAGAGAACATCCATAAATAAGTTTATTATAATGACGCCACTTTTTGCAATAGCACTATCATTTTTATGGGGTGGAGGAGAAAATGGAGCATATAATTGGTGGTATGTTATATTTCTTCCTGGGATGTTAGCTATTATTTCAGCTCAGGTAATTACAAGGGAAAAAAGGATTTCATATAAAGGGGTGCTTTTATATCCTAGAGATAAAGGATGTATGTGGTTAGGAAAGATTACATATATCAGCATTTTACTTGCAATAAGCAGTTTGATATTTATGATAGGAATTATAGGAGTAGGATTTGTATCTGAATCTGATATTTCATTTAAAGCAAATATTCTAGCCACTATTGTACTGATTCTTACATTGTTATTTCAAATCCCAATAAGCTTATATTTAGCGGTACAATTTAATATGTATGTTACCATTCTCTTTAATGTGGTATTCACAACACTTGGAGTAGTAAGCTTTGGAACAAGTTGCTTTTTAGTTTTTTACCCTTACGGGATAACATCAGCGTTAATGGTTCCAATACTTCACATTTTTCCAAATGGCCTTCCAGTTCCACCAGATAGTCCTTTGCTAAATGGAAGTATATTAGGTGGCATAACTATAAATGTTTTTATTTTTATTTTTTTTACCTTTTTAACATCTATATGGTTTAGAAATAAGGAGATAAATTAGATGTTAGAGTTAAAAAAACTATTAAAAGCTGATATAATAAAATTAAAATCAACGCAGATGATATGGATTCATTTTTATATTCCAATCATAGGATTAATTGTTTTTTTAGGTTATTATTCTATTTCACCATGGGATACCTTTAATAAGATTTTAAGTTATTTTCAAGTGTTAGGTATAACTTTTCCAATACTGGTTAGTGTGATTACCTCAATGATGTCAGAACAAGAATATATAGCAGGAGAATTTCAAAGTATTTTAACTTATTCTGGAATAAAACCTTTACCAATTGTTAGTAAGTACATTTTATTTCTATTATTAGGTTTCTGGAGTGTTTTAATATCGGTTTTTGGTTTTTATATGGGAATTTCGTATATAGATAATAATGTTTTTCCGCTTACTGTATATCTGAGTATTGCGTTAATATTGATAGGGAGTAGTATGCTTCAATATATTCTACATTTCTTTCTAAGCCTTAGATTCTCAAGTAGCTTATCCATAGGAGTAGGAATTATACAATCGCTTATAGCAGCTTTGTTTATAACGGGTATGGGAGATGGAAAATGGCCGTTTTTTCCTAGTTCTTGGAGTGTTAGGTTTATTAGTTCGTTGATGATGGAACATCAAAATACTAATAATCATTTAGACCCATTATTAAATAATGCCATTATTATTGCTATAATGGTTACCATAGTATCCTTTATAGCAATGTTAATATGGTTTACAAAATGGGAGGGAGAGAGATTTGAAGAATAGGAGGGGTATATGGCGAATATTTTAATTGTAGATGACGAGAAAGATATTTTAGATTTAATCGATAATATATTAAGCAAGAATGGTCATTTCATTAGAAAAATAAAAGAACCAGAAACACTATTAGATGAAAATCTAAACTTCTACGATTTGATAATGCTAGATATTATGATGCCAGGGATAGATGGCTTTGAATTATGTTCTAAAATAAGATTGAAAGTAGATTGTCCTATTTTATTCCTTACCGCAAAAACAGATGAAAGGGATATAACTAAGGGGCTGGGGCTCGGAGCCGATGATTATTTAACGAAACCATTTGGAATTCAGGAACTTCGAGCTAGAGTAAATGCTCACCTTAGGAGGGAAGGAAGGAAAAAAACAAATTCTATTAGTATTGGAGATGTAAGGTTTTCAATGTTTAGTAAAGAATGTTTTATATCTGAGAAAAAGGTTTTACTTACTAAAAGTGAATATGAAATAAGTGAGTTTTTAGGCCTTAATCGTGGTTTAGTATTTTCTAAGGAACAAATATTTGAATCAGTATTTGGATTTGATAGGGAAAGCAATATAAGTGCAATTGTTGAGCATATAAAAAATATCCGAGCTAAATTTCTTAAACAGAATAAAGATCCAATAAAGACAGTTTGGGGAGTAGGATATAAATGGGATTAAGAAAAGAAATAAAGCTTAGAACATCATTTATAGAATTTGTAGTAGTACTTGGAATTTTAATTGTATCTTTGGTGATAACTAACTACGTCCTATTTTCGTTAACATCATTTGTTGTATATCCGGCTAATTACTCAGAAAAGATAATCCAGGATAACCTTAAGTATTTAGAAGAAACAGATGAAGTAACAGCAGATTTGTTGACATCTATGTCTACTTTTGGAGTTTACTCAGACAATGGAAAATATATATATGGGAATTTTTCAGATAAAAATAAAAAAAGGATGTGGGACAAGTATAGTATAGGGAAAAAGTCTTCAGGATTAAGGAGTTATATCACTAGTATTGAGCGCGAAGAAGGTATATTATTGATCAAATACCCATTAACCATGCAATATAAGACTGAAAAAATGAGAAGTATTCTACCAAATCCAGAAGCCACTGCTATGGTTTTGTTTATTTTAGAACTTATTATGGGAATTGTTTTATTATCCAATAAATTTGCTAAAAAAATAAATAAAGAATTAGAATCACTTTTAATGGCAGCAGTTAAAATAGAAGAAGGGGATTTAGAATTTAATGTAGCTAAGGGTAAAATTAAGGAGCTGAATATATTGCTCCAGGGAATTAATAAGATGAAAGACTCTTTAAAATCTTCATTGAAAGAACAATGGATGTTTGAGCAACAAAAAAGAGAGCAAATCTCCGCCTTAGCACATGATGTAAAGACCCCTCTTACAATAGTTAGAGGAAATATAGAATTACTAAAAGAAACGGAGTTGACAGAAGAACAGGAAATTTATTGTAATTATATTGAAGCAAGTAGTGAGCGAATGCAAAGATATATACAAACCTTATTATGTGTTACCAGGGATGAGTTAAAATATCATTCTTCAGATGAAACAATCTATATAACAGAACTGCTAAACTCTTTAAAGAGTCAAGGAGAATCGTTATCTAAGGCGAAAAATATTGATATAATATGGCAGATAGACATTGAAGAGAGCCTATATATAAAGGGATATAAAGATGAGCTTGAGCGTGCATTAATGAATATTATATCAAATGCAGTAGGTTTTTCTTTCAAGGATTCAAATATTAGTATCATAAATACTATGGATGCAAATCAATTAACCATTCAAATTACAGATCAAGGGAAAGGTTTTTCCAAGAAGATGCTAAAGCATGGAAAAGAACAGTACGCAATGGATGATGATAGTAGAACGAAAAACGAACAACATGGTTTGGGGTTATATATAGCAAATAATATTATTACAAAGTATAATGGGGAACTTATATTGAGTAATAGTGTAGATAGCGGAGGGGTTGTTACCGTTAAAATCGCCACTGTTTAATATAGAGAAAGAAGTTAAATATATTCAGCACTTGCTGGTAGATATTGTTGTATATATTGTGGGATAAACACATAGGGGGCTACCTTTTAGGAATGGGCAGTTTAAGTTGCCTGAATTGTTTGGGGCCGGACCCCGTTGGCATGGAGCGCAGCTCTATGCCTTTCTACTTGACCAGCTCATACTGTAAGCAATAGATAGTTTGGTAAACTGTCTATTGCTATATTTTTTACATATGTGGTCACAATAGTAGTCCTTAGATTGTATATAAAGATAGGGACATAAATGGGGGTGATGAATTGGATATTGATTGGAAAAATCTTGAGTCAATTGTAGAAAACTACTATAAAGCATTATATAGGTATTGTTACAGGATGCTAAGAAACAAAGAAGATGCGGAGGATATGGTTCAAGAAGTATTTATCAATATAAATGCTGCTTTGAAAAACAAAAGAAATGTTGAACTTCATAATAATTATATATATAAGATAGCATATAATCTGTGCCTTAATAAAATTAAGAGAGATAAGCTAATAAAGTTCATTAGTTTTGAAAGAACAGGTATTGAAGATGTTCAGTATAAAAAAGATACTTACTTTGAAGATGAGCTTGGTGAAGAATTAAATACAATATTGTCCCTGCTAAAAGGAGAAGATAGATCGCTACTAATATTTAGAGCTATCAATGAAATGGATTATAAAGAAATCTCAATAATTATGGGAAAATCGACTGCTTCTCTAAGAAAGACGTATGAAAGAACCAGGATAAAAATGAGAGAAATAATTAAGCAAAGGGAGGATATATTTAGTGAGAAAATTTCAATCTATTGAAGAATTTGAAAATAGATTTATAAATGAGGAGATACCACAAACAGATTTGAATAAAGATGCCATTATGTACAATATAAGCAGGAAATATGACAATAGGAAAAGAATGAGTAAAGGTATGAAACGGGTCGCAATAGCTATGCTTATATCAATTATTGCAATACCTGCTTTAACTAATGGAAACTTATCTTATGCAGAAGTTTATAAGAATATAATGAAGTCTATTTATGGTGAAGTAGTTGAATTTCTACCAGATAAAGATGATGGAGGGTTTAAGTTTATTGTAACAGAACAAACAGAAGAAGAGATAGAAATGTATGAAAAGATTGCTATGATGGAGGTAGGCGAGTCTTATGAAGAAATAAAGGAACAACTAGAACAAGGAGAATGTGCAAGGCTAATTCATTTGGAATTTTATGAAGCAACGGGTGGTAGTACCTACATTGTACAGCAACCATTAGTATTTAAAGATATTAATAGTATTAGAGATTATGGCTTGGATATAAGTATACCAAAATATATACCAAAGGGTTATAAATTTAAAGAAGCTAGATTGACTTTTACTCCAAGTGATAGTAGCGAAGAAACTATGGCCAAATATGATATAATGGCTGAAGAAGCAAGGGGGCAAAATTTAGTCTATACCTGGGAAAAGATAAAAGATAAGATGAAGTCTAATTTAGTTATGGAATATGTGCCGAAAAGAAAGGCAGATTGGGATAAATCTATAACTGTAGAGATAAATCTTACAGATTATGATGCAGCAACTCAAGCTTTAGTCGTTGAAGATTCTGATTACGAGGTTGAGATAGTTAACATAGGAGATCAGGAAGTAATGCAGTGGAATTATGGAAACGAAAGTCCTTGGAAATACTTTACTTTTAAAGTGCCAAATAGGGAGTATAAGACCTATGAGATATCAATAGTAAAGGACAATCCCTTATCCAATAAGGAGATACAAAAGATGATAAAGAGCTTTGATTAATGCTTTTTATAAATGTCACAAATTCCGATTTTTGTCCTGATATAATTAAGTTGTAACACCTTGGTATAGAAATTTGATATAATAAATTAAAACCAAGGAGAGATCAAGAATGGCTAATTATCGCAGATATGAACCTGAACTTAAAGAAAAAGTATTACG
>DUUM01000259.1 GCA_012841565.1 Candidatus Epulonipiscium sp.
CTCTTACAAAACCTTCTTCAATTAGTTCCGGGCTTAGGGTTGTATCGAGTACAACTGTATAACCACGGTCTGATTGAGCCATAAGTCCTTCTTTTTGAGCAGTATCAACAAGAAGATCCTCTTCTGTAAGGTCAATAATCGTTCCTTCTACTTCAAGTTTTAAAAGGCTTGTACTTTTAAGTTCATCCATTGCTTTAGTCCCATCAAGTAAGGTTAAAGCAACACGAATGCTATTTAACATTTTGCCGTATTTAGGTCCTAGTGTACGCATTTGTGGTTTAAACTGGTAGGTTGTAAATCCACTAGCATCATCAACGAAAGAAACGTTCTTGATATTTAATTCATCTGCAATAATAGAAATAAAGTCAGATGGCAATTCTTCGTTTGATTGGACATACATATTTCCAATAGGCTGCCTGTTTTTAATATTACTTTCATTACGACCTGCACGGCCAAGTACAACGACTTGAAGAACAGCATCCATATTTTTCTCCAGTTCTGCATCAATCCAATCAGTATTGGCTACTGGGAAATCACATAAGTGGATACTTAATGGAGCAGACTCATCAACGGTTCTGACAAGGTTTTGATAAATATTTTCTGCCATAAAGGGTACAAAAGGAGCAGATAATCTTGCCAAAGTTTCAAGGACTGTGTAAAGGGTCATATAAGCATTAATCTTATCTTGTGGCATTTCACCTTGCCAGAAACGTTCACGGCTACGACGGATATACCAGTTACTAAGATCATCTACAAAGGCTTCCATTGCACGAGCAGGATCAAAAATATTGTATTTTCCAAGTTCCGTATCGACCTTAAGGACTAAGGATTCTAACTTAGATAGGATCCATTTATCCATCATTCCTAATTTAGCATAATCAAGATTATACTGAGTCGGATCAAACATATCAATATTTGCATAAAGCATATAGAATGCATAGGTATTCCAGAAAGTTCCCATAAACTTACGTTGGGCTTCTCCTACGTTTTCTGGGCCAAATCGGCTTGGTAACCAAGGAGAACTGGCACTATAGAAATACCAACGTGCAGCGTCAGCACCTTGGGCGTCTAGTATATCCCATGGATCCACAACATTACCTTTATGCTTACTCATTTTTTGACCTTCAGTATCTTGAACGTGTCCTAAAACAATAACGTTCTCATATGGAGATTTGTCAAAAAGCAGTGTTGAAATAGCCATAAGTGTATAGAACCATCCACGCGTCTGATCCACTGCTTCAGAAATAAAGTTGGCAGGGAAATTTTCGTCGAAGATTTCTTTGTTTTCAAATGGGTAATGAAGTTGGGCAAAAGGCATAGCACCTGAGTCATACCAACAGTCAATAACATCTTCTACACGGGTCATTTGTTCACCACATTTTGGGCATTTAACATGAACATTATCAATATATGGTTTATGAAGTTCAATATCATCTGGGCAATTATCGCTCATTGACTTAAGTTCTTCAATACTACCAATCATATGTCTATGAGAACAAGAACACTCCCAAATTGGAAGAGGCGTCCCCCAATAGCGTGATCTAGAAATACCCCAATCAACAACACCTTCTAGGAAGTTTCCAAAACGACCTTTACCAATGTTTGGTGGAATCCAGTTAACCGTATTATTATTTGCAACTAATTCATCGCGAACTTTAGTCATTTCAATAAACCAAGTATCACGTGCATAGTAGATAAGAGCGGTATCACACCTCCAACAGTGTGGATAATTATGCTCAAAAGGCTCAGATTTATAGAGCTTTCCAGCGTCTTTTAAAGCCTGAATAATAAACGGATCAGCTTCCTTCATCGTAACGTTTTGCCAAGGAGTTACCTCTGGTGTAAAGAATCCTTCTTCGTTTACCAGTTGTACAAATGGAAGATTATTCTCCCTACCAACTCTAGCATCATCTTCACCAAAAGCCGGTGCAGTATGAACAATACCTGTACCATCACTCATGGTTACATAGTCATCAGCCACAACAAAATAAGCTTTTTTATCTGGCTTTGCAAAATCAAACAGTGGCTCGTATTCTGTACCTCTTAAATCATTACCAACACATTCTTTGAGTATGGTGTATCCTTCAGGAACTACAGCAGAAAGAAGTTCTTTAGCTAGAATATAGATAGAGCCTTCAGATTCTATTGTCACATAAAGAGCTTCAGGATTAACAACTAAAGCCACGTTAGACACAAGTGTCCAAGGTGTCGTTGTCCATGCAAGTAAATAGGTATTGTCTTCACCTTTTACCTTGAATTTCCCAATTGCTGATTGATCTGTAACATCTTTATAGCCTTGGGCTACCTCGTGAGAGGAAAGAGATGTTCCACAACGTGGGCAATAAGGAACAACCTTATGTCCTTTGTAGATTAACTCTTTGTCCCAAATCTTCTTTAAAGACCACCAGACAGATTCAATATAGTTGTTTTCATATGTGATATATGGCTCATCCATATCTACCCAATAACCAACACGGCTAGTCATTTTCTCCCAGTCAGCTTGATATTTCCAAACGCTTTCTTTACATTTAGTGATGAATTTTTCAACACCATAGGCTTCAAGTTCAGGCTTACTACTAATGCCTAAAGCTTTCTCAACCTCAAGTTCTACAGGAAGACCGTGGGTATCCCAACCTGCCTTACGTAAAACCTTATAACCTTTCATTGATTGGTATCTAGGGATTAAATCCTTGATAACGCGGGTAAGGACATGTCCGATATGAGGTTTTCCGTTGGCTGTTGGAGGACCGTCGTAAAATGTAAATACGGGTTGTCCTTCTCTGGCTTTTATAGATTTTTCAAAGACCTCATTTTCTTTCCAAAAATCTAAGATATCAAGTTCTCGTTGGACGAAATTAAGGTTAGTATCAACTTTTTTATACATATATTTATTGCTCCTTTCATATTTTCTATCGTGTTGGTAATAAATCACCTAGCGGTGATTTCATGTTGTCCATGTTTTTCACCCTTGCAAGCAAGTTAAAAAATGGGTAATAAAAAAACTCCCACCCCATATACACAGGGCGGAAGATTAGAATCTAATTATTTCCGCGGTACCACCTGAATTGTCTTACAAAAAATAAGACCACTTCTTATAGCTTTCTTCTATAACGGGAAGAATTACGTCAGAGCCTACTATAACGGGTTCGGTCTGCCACTAAAAGGTGATTGTTCCTATTACTCATCGTATGGGCTTACACTAACCCCACTCGCTACAACGATTCTATAATAGTACTTGTCCTTATCACAGTGTTTTAAATATCAAATTAACATATAAAATTATTATAGTAGAAAACAATAAGAATGTAAAGCTTATTTGAAAAAGGTCTTTTTGTTAGTATTAACAATAACGATTCCTAAGCATACAAAGGTTAAGCCAATAACATGGATGAGTAAAAGTTCCTCATTAGGTACAAAAATAGCCGTGAGGATACTGCCAGTAATAGGGACAATAAATTTAAACAAGGATATTTCCCCAATTTTCCTAAATTGCAAAATATAATACCATAAGCCAAAGGCAACGGCAGAAAGTAATGCTAAGTAAAAAAGAAGCATAACACTAATAGGGGTAAAAACAAGTTCGCTAGGGCGTCCGCCTAAGCCTAAGCCAACAAAAAATAATAAGATAGAACCAAATAACATTTGCCAAGCTGTCATTATAATAGGATGTAGATGAGAACCAATTTTTTTAGCTAAAATCATAGCAATAGCCCCTACAATACCAGCTATAATCATAAAGCCTTCTGAAAACAGGCTAAAAGATAAGAGTCCATCAGTGTTTTTCCCAAGATTAACAACGACTAAGCCAATAAATCCAAAAATAAGGCCAAAGACCTTGGCGGGTGTTACTTTATCATTTTTATAAATAAAGTGTGATATTATGACGGAAAAGAAAATACCTACTTGCCCTAAAATACTTGCTTTAATCCCATTGGTATTAGCAACCCCAATATTAAAAAAGAAATACTGAAATGTAGTTGAAGATAATCCAAGCACAATAAGCATAGAAATATCTTTTTTTGTTATTTTAAGCAGAGGTAATTTAGTTAATAAGGCGTAAAAAAGTAATAAAATGGCTGCCATAAAAAAACGAAAACTAATAAAAACAATGTTTTGAGCAATATCATCTCCGGCAATATTCATTATAGGATACACAATTTTTAAAACAGGGAAAGCAGTCCCCCATAGAATATTGCAAAAGATAGCGATTAATGTTGTGTAGAGTGTCTTTTGAGTCCAATGTTTAGATGTCAATATATTTCCTCCTTATTTATTATTGTAACATATAATTTTAGGAGTATAATAGGATAATATACAAATAAAAGAAATAATGTATTATTATTATAGATAATACTATATTATATGTTATAATTAGGGCAGAGAAGAAAGGGTGTTTAGCAAATATGACTAGAGACTTAACATTATTAACGGATTTATATCAATTAACCATGATGCAAGGCTATCATGACTATAAGATGGATAAGAAAGTTGTGTTTGATTTATTTTATCGTAAAAACCCATCTGGCAACGGATATGCTATTTGTGCAGGGTTAGATCAGGCTATTGACTATATAAACGGCTTGGAATTCAGAGAGTCAGATATAGAATACTTACGTGGTTTAAATATGTTTACGAAAGATTTCCTAGAATATCTTAAAACATTTAGATTTACAGGGGATATACATGCAATACCAGAAGGTACTGTTGTTTTCCCAGGTGAACCATTACTTCGTGTGTGCGCACCTATATTAGAAGCCCAATATATAGAGACGGCTCTTTTGAACATTATTAACCATCAAAGCTTGATAGCAACTAAAGCATCTAGGGTTGTGCAAGCAACAGCCGGGGATCCTGTTTTAGAATTTGGATTAAGAAGGGCTCAAGGACCAGATGCTGGGATTTACGGGGCAAGGGCTACTATAATTGGAGGATGCGCAGCAACTTCCAATGTTATGGCGGGCAAATTATTTGGCGTGCCTATTTCAGGAACCCAAGCCCATAGTTGGGTCATGAGTTTTGACAACGAACTAGATTCATTTAGAGCATATGCAAAAGTATTTCCAAACAAGTGCTTGTTACTTGTGGATACTTACGATACGTTAAAGTCAGGTGTACCTAATGCGATTAAAGTATTTGATGAACTTAAAGTGAACAATAAAGACTTAAAAGGATATGGAATTCGTTTAGATAGTGGAGATTTAGCATATCTTTCAAAAGAGGCAAGAAAACTTCTAGATGCTGCTGGCCATGAAGATGCTATTATTAGTGCCTCTTCAGACTTAGATGAATATCTAATTGCGGACTTAAAAAGGCAAGGAGCAACCATTACACTATGGGGAGTAGGGACAAAGCTAATTACATCGTCAGACTGCTCGGCCTTTGGAGGCGTGTATAAGTTATCTGCAGAAGAAAATAAAGCGGGTATTTTTGAACCTAAAATAAAATTGTCTAATAATACTGAAAAGGTTACAACCCCAGGCATTAAAAAAATAATGCGGATTTATGATACAACTACCCAAAAAATAAAGGCAGATTTGATTGCCCTAGAACATGAAGAATTCGATCCAAATGAAGAACTTATTATTTTCGATCCTATAGCTACTTGGAAGAAGCTAAAGTTAATACCAGGAACTTATGAGATGCGTGAATTATTTGTACCAGTATTTAAAGATGGAAAGTGCATCTATGAATCACCATCAGTAATGGAAATTAAAGACTACTGCCAAAAAGAATTAGAGACCTTGTGGTGTGAACAAAAAAGGTTAATTAATCCAGCTAAGGTGCCAGTAGATTTATCTCTAGAATTATATAACTTAAAGCAAAGGATGATTAGTGAATACAGGTAAGGAGGAAAAATATGAGGAGCCTAATTTGTGTTCTATATATCATTTTTTATACGTGGATAACAGCCCCAGCTCGTTATAAAAATCATAAGGTAACAGATGACGAAGAGGCCATAAAAAGGGCCCGTGTTAATAATTATAGGCTGACACAAGGATTATGTAGAGGCATTATAAGAATAGCAGGCATCAAACTTGAGGTTCAGGGGCAAGAAAACCTGCTAAATAGAGGGACTAGTGTCTATATGGGAACTCATAAAAGTTACTTGGATGTTGTTATCATGATTGCATTAATAGATGAACCATTAACCTTTATAGGGAAAGCAGAGGTAGATAAGCTTCCCTTTATACGGACGTGGTTTCATGCTATAGGTGGGCTTTCACTAGAAAGAGAAGATATCAGACAATCATTTAAAGTTATTATTGAAGCCATAGAGGAACTAAAAGAAGGGCACTCGGTTGCTATTTTTCCTGAAGGAACTCGGGCAAAAGGGAGAGAAATGGGTGCATTCAAAGCAGGAAGTTTTAAGTTAGCCACAAAGGCAAACGTACCTATTATTCCAATAGTAATGCAAGATACGTTTAAATTATTAGAAGAAAAAAAACGGCTTCGCCCGGCCACCATACATGTGAAAATTGGAGATGCCATAGATGTTCCTTTTTTATCAAAAGAGAAAAAACAAACCATTGCAAAAGACACAGAAAACCATATGAAAAGATTATTAGAAAACGTAACGATATAAACTATAATTAATATATCTAGAAAAATAAGGGGTGGCGTTATGGGAGATAATAAAGAGACAATGGAAAGACAGGTTGATGAAGCGGTTAAGGTTGAGATAAGTACAGATAAAATGCTAGGGGTTATTAGCTTCACGAAGCCTGAAAATGGAGGCAAGAAATTAACATTAGATGGCATAAGGCAAAGCATGCAAAGTGCAGGCGTAGTAAGTGGGATTAATCGGGAGTTAGTTGCTAGCTTAGTAGAGGAAAAACAGTATAATCACAAATATTTAGTTGCTCGGGGTAAGCCACCTATTCATGGAGAAGACGGAACATTAGAATTCTTTTTTAATACAAATACAGAAGACCTTGCATCATTAAGACCTAAAGAGAATGAAGATGGTTCAGTAGACTTTAAGAACTTGAACTTAATACAGACAGTCAAAAAAGATACATTACTTGCTAGAATCACGCCACCTACGATTGGTGAGGCAGGGGAAAATGTTTTAGGCAGAGAGATAAAGCCTAACAAGGGTAAAGTTCTGAGACTGCCTAAAGGGAAAAATATCTATACATCGGCCGACGGGGATAGTTTGTTTTCGAGTGTTGAAGGGCAATTGATTTATGACTTAAATAGAATTACTGTAAGCGAGACATATGTGGTTGAAGGGGATGCTGGAGTAGGTACGGGAGACATAGATTTCTCGGGAAATGTTTTAGTAAAAGGGAACGTAGAATCTGGATTTACAATTAAAGCTGGCGGTAATGTTGAAGTCCAAGGGTTTGTAGAAGAATCCACCATTATAGCAGGCCATGATATTTTACTTCGCCATGGTATTCAAGGGAAAGATAAAGGGAAATTAGTAGCTGGTGGAGACATTGTTGCTAAGTTTATCCAAAATAGTATAGTAGAAACAAGAGGGTGCTTGTATACAGAGGCGATTATGCATAGTAGAGTAGAGGCTGGCGATTCTGTAATAGTAGAAGTTAATAAAGGACTAATCGTTGGTGGAACGGTTCAAGCGACAAATTTAATTAGTGCCAAAATAATAGGCTCTCCTATGAGTACGGCGACTACTGTTAAGATAAGTATGGCATTATCCCTACAACATCAATATAATACAGTGCAAAGTGACCTAAGTAAAAAAAGGCAGCAATTAGATCAAGTAGAAAAGAATATTGCGTTTATACAGGAAAAACTAGCCAAGGGCGAAACAATACCAAAGGCTAGACTAGAAGCAGCTAAGCAAATGATTAGTATTCAAAAGCAACTGTCACTAGAGACAACTGAGCTTCAAGAACAATACGCGTCCCTTGCAACAATGCTTCACGACTATCAAGAAGGAGCTATTAGGGTCAGTGATGTTATGTACCCAGGATCTAAAATTGTTATGGGATCTGTTGTAAAGCATGTAAGAGAAGATATTAAATATGCTAAGATATACATACAGGATAAAGATATAAAAATAGACACGTTTAGCTAGGTTATTATAACATAGGTGATAATAGTCTAGAGATAGATTCTTTAAGTTTTACAATAGTACCTCTTTTATTATATATTTCAAGGGTAAGTTCTTTGGAATCTATAACATCTGTTACAAAAGAGGTTACTATTTTTTTTGCTATTTTTCGATCATAGATAAATGCGTTAACTTCAAAATTCAGCTTAAAGCTGCGGATATCAAAATTGGCAGTGCCAACAGAACAAACTTTTTCATCAATAACAATTGTTTTAGCATGTAAAAAGCCTTTTTCATAGGTATAGCATTTAGCACCAGCTGCCAAGAGTTCACTCAGATAGGACAAAGAAGCCCAAAATACAAAAGGATGATCTGGTTTGTTTGGAATCATAATGTTAACATCTACGCCCGATAAAGCAGCTACTTTAAGGGTTTCAAGTAAACTATCATCAGGGATAAAATAAGGTGTCTGTAAGTAAATAGATTTTTGGGCTTCGCTAATTAACTTTAAGTAGCCATTGCGTATAGAAGGCCACTTAGAATCAGGCCCACTAGCTACAATTTGAATACCGGTTGTACCACGGTTAGCAGAGGTAGATTGAGCCATATAATCATCTAATGCTACCTGTTCTTTAGAAGCAAAACGCCAGTCTAACAAAAATTGTAATGCTAACATCTGAACGGCACTACCCTTTATTCGAAGGTGAGTATCTCGCCAGTATCCCATTTTTTTATTGAGACCCAAATATTCGGTTCCAATATTAAAGCCACCAATATAACCCATGTGGCCATCAATAACACAGATTTTACGATGGTTTCTATAGTTAACACGTAAATTAATATAAGGAATAAAGGGCGGATAAAAACATACCACCTTTCCGCCGGCTTCAGATAAATCTTCAAACATTCCTTTAGGGGTCCATAAACATCCCATTCCATCATAAAGAAGCTTTACATCTACGCCTTCTTTTGCTTTCTGAATGAGCAGGGATAAGAACTTTCGTCCTAGTTCATCGCCACGAATGATATAATACTGAACATGGATATAACGCTTGGCCTTTTTAATGTCATCAAATAAGGTGTCAAATTTTTCGTAGCCATCAGTGTAAATATCTACATAATTATCTTGGGTATACAAAGCTTCATGAGCCACAAGATGAAGGCGAATAATATTATGATAATCTTGAATAAATGAGCTCTTAAACTCATTCTTATGTTGATTAAGACGTTCTTTTTGTCCATGGAGAAGCTGATAAAATTGGTCTTGCTCTTCCTTTTTAGTAAAAAGTTTGCGTTTTCTCATATCTTGTCCAATAAATAAGTAGAGGACAAATCCTACAACAGGCACAAAGAGCATAATCATAACCCATGCCCAAGTAGTGGAGGGGTTTTTTCGCTCTTGAAAGACGACGTAAATAGCAAGCAATACGTTTATAAAATAAATAACTTCTATTAATTGAGTAATGGAAACAACATCTGTCATATAGCTACTCCTTATTAGTCGAAATGGTTTATGGGGATTAAATGCGTTGTACAATAGATAATCATATGTTATAATTATACCCAGTTAGCTAAAGAAGTGGAGGGTATTTAAAAGTGGATACGTGGAAGATTGTATTAATTGTAGCAATTGTTATTATTGCAGTTTTAGTTGGTTTATATTTTTGGGGCAGGAATTTGCAGAAGAAATATGATGATCAACAGGCACTTATTGATCAAAATAAGCAGCAAGCTCAAATATTTGTTATTGATAAGAAAAAGGATAAAATAACAAATGTAAAACTACCTAAACAAGTGAGAGAGCAGTTTCCCAAAAGATATAAAAATAAAAAAATGCCAATCGTTATTGCTAAAATAGGGCCACAAATAACAACTTTGTTATGTGATGAAAAGATCTATAAAGATTTACCGGTTAAAAAACAAGTGAAAGTAGAATTAGCAGGTCTTTTTATTGTAGGTATCAAGGGTCCTAAGGCAAGTACCTTATCTGGGGAATCTAAAAAGGAAAACTGGATTGATAAATTAAAAAATAAAATGAAAAAAAGTGATTAACATAATTAGCAACTTTGAATTAAAAAAGGGAACCATGAATCTTACTATAAAGATTTATCGTTCTCTATTTTTATGTATACGCCAGATATAGGACTATTTATCTAATCATACAATAGATAGAGTACTATTACCACAATTTAAGGGAGATTTTACAATGCGGGTTAAAAGAGGTCAATTAATTATATTTTTTAAAGGATTATTAAGAAGATACAAAGAACATGAAGTAGCATCTTTAGGTGCTCATATGACTTATTATTGGATTTTATCATTCTTCCCCTTTATAATTTTCCTATTGTCATTATTTGCAATTACACCCATTGCGAATGAAGACTTTCTAGCCTACTTAGCATCTATCTTACCAGTTAGCATGTATGATTTTATTTATGGGACAATAGAAAACTTGTTGATGTATAGAAGTGAAACGCTCTTGTCGGTAGGTGCTATAGGTGCTGTTTGGACTGCTTCAGCAGGCGTCAGAGTGTTAGTGCGAGGAATCAATAAGGCATATGGAAATAAGGAAGTAAGGCCCTATTGGATTATCAAACCCATCACCCTGTTTTATACAGTTATTGTGGCTCTTATCATAGTATCATCTTTCATATTACTGATAGTGGGGAATACCTTAGGTGGCTATCTTTATATTATTTTAGGTGTATCAAGTTTTTCTAAAGCGACATGGGATCTAATGCGTATGTTAGCACCTATAGTACCCATGTATATATTGTTTGTTATTATATATAAGTTTATACCTTACAAAGATAAACGTTGTAAGAGCGTATCTCCAGGAGCGACATTTTCGACTATTAGCTTATATTTTTTCTCTTATCTGTTCTCTATATACATAGATAACTTTGGTAGGTTTAATCAAATGTATGGCAGTGTAGGAGGGGTGTTTTTCCTGTTTACATGGTTACATATAAGTAGTTTAGTGATACTGATGGGAGCTGAAATTAATGCCCAATGCTTAGAGATGGTGAGTGGTGTAATAAGAAGTGATAAATAAAAGGGCATGCCAATAGTTGTTGGGATGTCCTTTTCTGATTATGGGGATAGGTTTTAACCAACCTCTAAAATATTTTTACCCAGGGATTTACCTCTTAAAAGGGCACTATCTGCTAAGGCTAATAGATTGCTTATGTTAGTAGTGTTGCCAGGGTATTCTGCAACGCCCATTGTGATTGTTATTGGTGTAGCAAAGCTATCCATAATAGGTAGGGTGGGGATTAATGTATGTATTTTATTTAGGACAGAAGTGGCTTCACTTAAGGGTAAATTTAGTAGTAAAACAAATTCATCACCACCATAGCGAATAACTTTGCCGCCTAAAGGTACAACAATATTAGAAGCGGCCTCAGCGACGGCTATTAGTACATCATCGCCTTTTTCGTGACCATATAAATCATTAACAAGCTTAAAAGAATCTACATCAAACATACAAAGAGATAAGGGGGCAGATTGGACGTAGGGCTCACTTAAAAAGCGGGCTAAAAACTTGCGGTTAAACACATTCGTAAGAGGATCTTTTTCCGCTTCCATTGATACAGTCTCAAGTAGTTTGGAGTTGAGTGAATTTGATCCTATAAAAATAGCAAGTGTTTCAAAAAGTGCGCTAGTTGTATCCTTAAAAAAACCAGTAGCCTTATGTTCTACGATAAGAAAACCAAGAGGAGCTTTACGTTGGAAGTCATAAAGGGGGGCGGCTAATCTGGAACCTGGTAACGGTGCATCCTTAACAAGGGGTGTCTTAATATCAACGTCTAGGAATGGCTTAAGGTTTTCAGGATATTCTAAAAACTCAGGAAGATGGCTAGTGTTTGCTTCAATGTATTTATTATGCAGAAAAATACTTCTAAAATGAAGGGTATAGTCATCAGTTCCATTATATATCCAAAGGTAACAGGCACTAACTCCCATAACCCCCATTAACATATCAGTAATAATTTTCATTAATTCCTGAAAAGAGGAAATATTAGTAGCATTTTTAATAATTTCGCCTATAATCCACAGCATTCCTTTTTGGTGCTGTAATTCTGCTTGAAGTTGGTTTATTTGAGATTGTAAATCAGCAATCTTACTATTTTCCACGATATTTACCTCCTAATTTAAATTCTACTCACGTGATAATATTATACCTAGTTTTATCATCTTTTACAACTGATAAAAGATTGAATTAGGATCCATAACTGATACGTAAGGGTTATCTTTAATATAATAGCGCCAAGGCTTTTGGATATATTCCTCTGCATAGGGAATATTAATCCTAGGAGAACAGACAATAGAAGGATTGTTATGGGCATCTTCTAGAAATAATTCTTTCCCGCTTATAAGATTATAGCCGTTAAGGGATTTATCTATATTTAAGGCTGCACATAGTTTTCCCGGACCATTGGTAAAATCTGATAATTTTTTTGAAAGAATAGGGCGATTTTGTTTAATCATACGAAAAGACGCTTCATCTAATGGCTCTACACCACGGATAAGAACACCTTGGGGCTTATCTGGATGCCCAGTAACGATATTAAGACAGTGATGCATACCGTAAATAATATAGACATAAGTATGGCCCCCAGCTAGAAACATAGATTCTGTGCGGGATGTCCTTTTATTATTATAAACATGTGCAGCCTTATCATGAGGCCCTGCATAGGCTTCAACCTCTACTATTTGGCAACGAACATAAGTATCTCCAAGTTTTCTGACAAGTATTTTGCCAAGAAGACGAGGAGCAACGTAAAGAGCATCTTGTGAATAAAATGATTGTGTTAATAAGGTACTCATCAAATATATGCCTCCTTAAAATAATATTACTAGAGATAGTATCTCATGGATTGTACTTCTTTACATTACCATATAAACCCTTTTTATAATAAATAAATATAAAACAGTGGTTTTAATGACAATTACTTATAGAATATCGGTGATATAGCTTTATTTTTCCAATAGATACTGATATTATAGGTGATAAGGCTTAGGCAAAAGTAAGTATGCAATAGAAAGGAAAATCACAATGAAAAATATAAAGGTAATGAGTATTTTTGGAACCCGGCCAGAGGCAATCAAAATGGCCCCTCTTGTAAAGGAGTTAGAAAGGGCAGAAGGGATTGAAAGTATTGTTTGTGTAACGGCTCAGCATAGGGAAATGTTAGATCAAGTGCTGGAGACTTTTGAACTAACACCAGAATATGATTTAAACATTATGAAAGAGAGTCAAACTTTAACGGGGATTACAACAAGAGCTTTAGAAGGACTTGAGAAGGTACTTGAAAAAGCAAAGCCAGACCTTGTACTTACCCATGGTGATACGTCTACAACCTTTGCAGGATCCTTAGCCGCCTACTATAGTAAGATAAAAGTAGGTCATGTAGAAGCAGGGCTTCGTACCTATGACAAGTACCAACCATTTCCAGAAGAGATGAATAGAAAACTGACAACAGGACTTGCAGACCTTCACTTTGCACCGACTCCTCTAGCAAAAGCCCAGTTACTTAAAGAAAATGTAGCAGAGGAAGATATTTTTATTACAGGGAACACCGTCATAGATGCCCTTAAAACCACAGTACAAGATGCGTATACCTTTGTAGATGACAGTTTAAATCAACTGGATTTTGAAGGCAAAAAGATTATTACCATGACAGCCCATAGACGTGAAAATTTAGGAAAGCCTTTAGAGAACATCTGTCATGCGGTAGCAAGGATTGTTGAAGAGTTTGATGATGTAGAAGTTGTTTATGCTATGCATAAAAATCCGGCAGTTCGTGAAGTTGCCAATAGAATACTGGGCAAGTACGACTCAGTACACCTTATAGAACCTTTAGAGATGAAAGATATGCACAATCTTATGAAGCGTTCTTATCTTGTGCTTACGGATTCGGGTGGGCTACAAGAAGAGGTGCCTTCTCTTGGTAAACCGGTAATCGTACTGCGTAATGTCACAGAAAGGCCTGAAGGTGTTGATGCAGGTACCCTGAAGATGGCAGGTATAGAGGAAGAAAATATCTATAACATTACCAAAGAGCTTTTAACGAGTAATGAAGAATATACTCAAATGGCCCAGGCAAAAAATCCATTTGGAGATGGGGAAGCATCAGCTAGGATTGTAGCAGCCATCAAGTATCACTTTAAGCAAATTGAAGATAGACCAGAGGATTATAATAGTTGAAAAAGAAATATGGTTTTTTAGCTAACTTTGCCCTTGTTTCTCAAATTGGTGTTATGATGGTTATACCAATTATTCTAGGCGTATGGTTAGGTGGAATCATTGATAATAAACTTGGGACGGCTCCATTATTTTTAATTATATTTATGATCTTAGGCGTAGGCGCTGCCTTTAGGAATATATATTTAGTCGTCTATAAACAATTTGAAAAAAAGGAAGATGACAAAGATGAATGAAAAACATGATGACTACCAAACCTTAATGATAGGAACTGTAGTCATTGGCATCATTTTTATTATATTTGGGCTGATTATTCACCCTGATAAATTGGCATGGACCAAAGGGGTTTTGTTTGGAACTGTTTTTGCGGCCCTTAAACTTGCCTTAATTAAAAAAACAGTAACCAAAGCAATTGAGATGAGCAAGTCGGATGCTACCAAACATACCATCGGGCAATACACCATTAGGTATACCCTTACGGGTGTGGTCTTAGTGGTTGCTCTCTTAGAACCATCTATTAATTTTATAGGAGTTTTTGCAGGTTTATTTACGATGAAGATAGCAATATATATTTTGCTAATGATGGGCAAAATTAGCAAATAATATGTTACAATATGTAAAGAAAGGATGTGAGTCAGTGGATGATTTGGATTTTGGGTTTAGAACGATCGTTAAACTCTTTGAGATTGACGGTCAGCCAGTTGGATTTACAACAACCATTATTAATACATGGATTGTTATGGCAGCTTTAACTGTAATAGCACTTGTTGTAAAACACAAGCTTTCAACCTTTACAGATATACCAACAGGGAAATTCCAAAACATTGTAGAAGCAATTGTAGAAGCCTTAGAGGGCATGGTTACAGGTGCAATGGGTAAAGAACACAAAGGGTTTGCACCATTTTATGGTTCCATGTTAATATTTATTTTGTTTTGCAACCTTTTGGGACTGATTGGCCTTAGACCACCAACAGCAGATATTGCAACAACTTTTGCATTATCAATCACAACATTTGTTATGATTCAAGGCTATGCTATTCGCACCAAAAAGTTAAGTGGTTATCTAAAAGGTTTTTTTGAACCGATACCTTTACTATTTCCAATAAACTTATTTGGAGAACTAGCTAACCCTATATCACTAAGCTTTCGTTTATTTGGGAATCTAATAGGTGGTACAGTTATTATGGCACTTGTATATGCGGCACTTCCACCGTTATTGCGGTTTGGGGTTCCGGTTGTTCTGCATCTGTATTTTGACGTATTTGCAGGAGCTCTTCAAAGTTTTATATTTGTTATGCTTAGTATGACATTTGTTTCAGCGTCACTGGAAGGGTAAGGGAAAAGGGTAATATTTTAATATAACTTAAGGAGGATTTTATTATGAATCAAGTTACAGGAAAAGATTTAATATTGGCATGTTCTGCATTAGGTGCAGGTATTGCAATGATAGCAGGTTTAGGGCCTGGTATTGGACAAGGGTATGCAGCAGGTAAAGGTACTGAAGCAGTAGGAAGACAACCGGAAGCAAGAGGGGACATTGTGAGTACTATGTTAGTTGGGCAAGCGGTATCAGAGACAACAGGTATTTACAGTTTCGTTATCGCGCTTATCTTATTGTTTGCAAACCCACTTATTAAACTTTAATTCGACTTTCAATTAGCAGACAAAAGAATGCATTTAAAAAGGAGGGATCTTCTCTTTGAATCCACAGTATATAGTGTTAGCAGTAGGTGAAACAACTACGAGGCTTATTGAGTTTTCACCACGAGCTTTAGTTGAATTTGCTATGATGGTGGTTAACTTTTTTCTTATTGTTGGGATATTAAGCTATTTCTTATTTAAACCGGTTGGCAAATTTTTAAATGACCGTACAGAACGCATTAAAAACCAAATAAATGAGGCTAAAGACCAAAACATTCAAGCTAAAGACTTACGTAGTCAATATGAAACAAAACTCGCGGCAATTGAGCTAGAAGCAGCTGAAATCTTGAGAAATGCTAGAACAAAAGCAAAACAAAATGAGCAAGAGATTATTAGTGCAGCTAGAATAGAAGCAGAAGAGCTTAGAAAACGCTCACATATAGAAATTCAATTAGAACAAGAGCGAATTAAAGATGAAATGAAAAAAGAAATGATTGAAGTTGCAACTATGATGGCAAGTAAATTTGTAGTATCTAGTATGGATGATGCAAAACAAAATGAACTGATTAACCAAATCATTAATGAGGCGGGGGATGTGCAATGGCTAAGCTAGTGTTACGTCCTTATGCAACAGCTCTTTTTGAGATTGCACAGGAACAAAATGCAACCGAGGAATTTGCCAAGCAAGTGAATGTTGTTATTGAGAGTATAGAGCAAAATAGTGAGTTTATGGAGCTACTTTTACACCCAAAGATAACACAAAGTGAAAAGATACAATTAATTGATACAGTTTTTAAAGATAAGGTAGCAGATGAGATAACAGGCATACTAACAATTATTGTTCGAAAAGGACGTCAAAATGTATTAATAGACATTTTAAAAGAGTTTTTAGCAATGGTTAGTGATTATCTTGGAATCATCAAAGTGACAGTAACATCGGCAGTAGAATTAAATCATAACCAATTAGCGCAAATTAAAGAAAAGATACAAAGCACAACTAATAAAGAGATAGAACTTAACGCCATTATCGATAGTAGCCTTATAGGAGGCATGGTGATCCGCGTGGGTGATAACGTAGTTGATGCAAGTATTGCAGGAAGACTGCGAGAATTAAAAGAAGGATTAACTAATTTGCGACTAGCTTAAAAAGGGGTGTAATCATTAGATGAATCTCAGGCCAGAAGAAATCAGCGCTGTGATTAAAGAACAAATTAAAAACTATAAGACGCATCTGGAAGTTTCTCAAGTAGGAACTGTTCTCCAAGTAGGTGATGGTATTGCTCGTATACATGGTTTAGAAAAGGCAATGTCCGGAGAACTACTGGAATTCCCAGGTAACGTATTTGGAATGGTACTAAACCTTGAAGAAGATAATATCGGGGTTGTACTTTTAGGGTCAGATGAACATATAAAAGAAGGTGACATTGTTAAATCTACAGGACACGTTGTTGAAGTTCCGGTAGGAGATGCAATGAGCGGACGAGTTGTTAATGCTTTAGGCCAACCAATTGATGGTAAAGGGCCTATTGCAACAAAGAACTTCCGTAAAATAGAACGTATTGCACCAGGGGTTATTGAAAGAAAATCAGTAAGTGTACCCCTTCAAACAGGAATGAAAGCAATTGATGCTATGGTTCCTATTGGAAGAGGACAAAGAGAGTTAATTATTGGAGATAGGCAAACAGGAAAGACGGCCCTTGCCGTGGACACTATTATCAATCAAAAAGGTAAAGATGTACACTGTATTTATGTTGCTATAGGGCAAAAGGCTTCTACCGTATCACAAATTGTAAAAACACTTAATAGACATGATGCCATGAGTTATACAACCATTGTATCTTCTACAGCTAGTGAGCCGGCACCACTTCAATATATGGCACCTTATGCAGGATGTGCAATAGGTGAAGAATGGATGGAAGCGGGGAAAGACGTATTAATTGTATACGATGACCTTTCCAAGCATGCAGTGGCATACCGTACAATGGCATTACTGCTTCGTCGTCCACCAGGCCGCGAGGCATATCCAGGTGACGTGTTTTATCTTCACTCACGTTTACTAGAACGTGCAGCAAGATTGTCAGATGCACGTGGTGGGGGTTCAATTACAGCTCTCCCTATTATCGAAACACAAGCCGGAGATATTTCGGCTTATATACCAACAAACGTAATATCCATTACAGATGGACAGATTTTCTTGGAGTCAGAATTATTTAACGCAGGGGTACGTCCGGCGGTTAACCCAGGACTTTCTGTATCTCGTGTGGGTGGGGCAGCTCAAATTAAAGCCATGAAACAAATAGCAGGACCTATCCGTGTAGAACTTGCACAGTACCGTTCTTTAGCAGCATTTGCTCAGTTTGGATCAGACCTTGATAAGTCCACCAGAGATGCACTTGCTCAAGGAGAGCGTATAACAGATATTCTAAAACAAGCCCAGTATGCACCTATGAGTGTCGGTGAACAAGCACTTATTTTATATGTGGCTACACGTAAACATTTAATGGATGTAGACCGTAAAGATTTACCAAGGTTTGAGAAAGAATTTATAGAATATGCAAATACGCAGCATTCTGATCTTCTCAAAGCAATTGTGGGTGATGCGGGTATCACAAAAGAATTAGAGTCTAATCTAGAAGCTATGATAGCGGAATTCAAGAAAGACTTTTAGAAAGGGTGCAAAACAATGGCGTCTTTACAAGAAGTAAAAGGACGGATGAAAAGTATTGATAGCACCAAGCAGATTACTAATGCAATGAATTTAGTAGCAACGGCAAAGTTGACCAGGAGCAGGGAAAACGTTGTCAAAACAAGACCCTTCTTCAATACGGTGCAAGAAACAATTCATTCAATTATAAGTCATACAAATGGCGTTTCACATCCATTTATAAAAAGTAATAAAGTGGACAATGCCACATTTATTGTGATAGCTTCAGATATGGGTTTATGTGGTGGTTATAATGCGAATGTTTGTAAACTAGCATTAGAAAGCACTAAACAAAAGGAACATGCTGATATTATTACTGTAGGTAAAAAAGCAAGAGAGTACTTTAAAGCCCGTGATATTGAAATATCAGAAGAAATAATAGGTGTTTCTGAAAGTCCAACCTATATTCATGCAGACGGGATTGCAAGGAATATTATTGAACAATACAAAAAAGGAAAAACAGGAGAAGTATACCTTGTGTACACGGTATTTGAATCTGTCGTTGCACAAGTCCCTAAGGTCGTTCAACTATTGCCACTTGAACCTGAAAAATTCGGATTAGAATCTAAAGGCCAAGGCGCTCTTATGAACTATGATCCATCTCCTGAAGCAGTGCTAGAATACGTGATTCCTAAGTATATAACAAGTGTTATCTACGGAGCGCTAGTAGAATCAGCAGCTAGTGAACAGGGAGCGCGCATGACGGCAATGAGCTCTGCAACAGACAATGCAGAAGAAATGTTAGAAGATTTAAGTATAGAGTATAACCGTGCACGTCAAGCTGCAATAACACAAGAATTATCTGAAATCGTAGGTGGTGCGGAAGCGCTCCAATAGATTTTTGGTGAAATAAAAGGAGTGAAGTAGTCCATGGCAAAAAACATCGGACATATCGTACAAATTATTGGTGCGGTTCTAGATATTCGTTTTACATCCGACAATCTGCCAAAGCTTTATAACGCTATAGAAATCCAAAGAGATGGTGAAGAGACACTGATTGTAGAAGTCGCTCAGCATCTTGGTGATGATGTAGTGCGTTGTATTGCGATGTCAGCAACAGACGGATTAATTCGTGGAACAGAAGCAATAGATACAGGAAACCCAATTATGGTACCTGTAGGAAATGACACACTTGGCCGTATCTTTAACGTAACAGGACATGCTATTGATGGTAAACCAGATTTAGAAGGTGAAAAATGGTCTATTCATAGAGATGCCCCTAGCTTTGAGCAACAAGCAACAGATTCAGCAATTTTAGAAACGGGTATTAAAGTAGTCGATTTACTTTGTCCTTATTTAAAAGGTGGTAAAATTGGTCTTTTTGGTGGCGCAGGCGTAGGTAAAACTGTTTTAATCCAGGAACTAATTCGTAATATTGCTACAGAGCATGGTGGTTTTTCGGTGTTTGCGGGTGTAGGAGAAAGAACCCGTGAAGGAAACGACCTTTACTATGAAATGCAAGAATCTGGGGTACTTGATAAAACCACAATGGTGTTTGGCCAAATGAACGAGCCACCAGGAGCACGTATGCGTGTTGCCCTTACGGGACTTACAATGGCAGAGTACTTTAGAGACAGATCAGGGCAAGACGTTCTATTATTTATTGATAATATATTTCGTTTTATTCAAGCAGGTTCTGAGGTTTCCGCCTTGCTTGGGCGTGTTCCAAGTGCAGTAGGATACCAACCTACCCTAGCAACAGAAGTAGGGGCTCTGCAAGAGCGTATTACATCCACACAAAACGGATCAATTACATCTGTACAAGCTGTATATGTTCCAGCGGATGACTTAACAGACCCAGCGCCAGCAACAACATTTGCTCACCTTGATGCAACAACCGTTTTATCCCGTGCAATTGTAGAGCAAGGAATTTATCCTGCAGTAGATCCACTTGAGTCAAGCTCACGTATCCTTGACCCTCAAGTTGTAGGAGAAGACCATTACCAAGTAGCACGTGGGGTTCAAGAAATCCTTCAGCGCTATAAAGAACTACAAGATATTATCGCAATTCTTGGTATGGATGAGTTATCAGAAAGCGATAAATCAGTTGTTAATAGAGCACGTAAAATCCAAAAATTCCTATCCCAACCATTCTTCGTTGCAGAAGCATTTACGGGCATGGAAGGAAGATATGTATCCATTCAAGATACAATTCGTGGCTTTAGTGAAATACTTGAAGGCGTTCATGACGAATTACCAGAAAACGCTTTTCTTATGGTAGGAACAATTGAAGATGCCATTGAAAAAGCAAAAACTTTATAAGTGCTTGTAGATGCATATGCTTTTAGTTAATATGATTGTAGGTGAATATAATGGCGGATAAAAAACTTAGATTACAAATCATTACACCAGTGCGTGTACTGTGTGATGAGATGGTTGATATGGTCATAATGCGTGCAAGTACAGGTGATATGGGGATCCTTCCCAATCACGAACCAGTAGTTGCAACCCTTAACTATGGGATTTTGCGCTTTAAGCAAGATGGTAAAGAGCGTAAAGCAACAATTATGAGTGGCTTTGCCGAAGTAGAGCCAGACAAAGTAACAATCCTTACAGATGCTGCAGAGTGGCCAGAAGAGATTGATTTAGCCCGGGCTGAAGAAGCTAAAAAACGCGCACTTAAACGGTTAGATCCTCCTAAGAAAGCAGAAAACAACACCCTTCGGGCAGAAATAGCACTTAAAAAGGCTTTAGTTAGAATAGAAGCTAGAAGATAACATAATGGGGACGGTTAACAAACATAGGTAGTAATAACAACTATGGAAAATTGTTAACCGTCCCTAATATTTTGAGGCAGATTTGCCGATATACATAGAAATGGGGAGCTATGCCCCGAACCCAATTAAAAAGGAGTCGACATATATGAAAAAGATAATCTCATTAATAATATCAGCAAGTATATTTTTACAAATGGTAATTCCAACGGCAAGTTTGGTTACATACGCAGCAGAGGGTGATTTAGATCCACTAAAATGGGAAGAACAGATCAGTTTAGGGGATAATCTTGGGGAAAATACTATAAAAACAGGCCAAAATGAGGCCCTCCTTAGCTGGAAGGTAGGAGAAACATTTGGTAAGTATACATTAGAGTATTACATTGAAGGTCCAACTGGAGTGGGAGAGAAAGTGGAGCTTACATTTAACCGCCCGGATTCCAATAATATGGCAACTGTGGAAGTAGAAGTTTTTGATAAAGTAGGTGTCCAAATAGTGAAACAATATCAAAGGTTTAACCCTGACCTAGGAAGGTGGGTAGAACTAAATAACCCTATAATAGATATCCAACACGGAAGTACCTATCCAGGAGGACGCATTCGTGTTGGTCAAATGGAAATAAGATTTAAATGGAGTTCTAACACTATGTATGTCCAAACAAATGGCATTAATCTTGGAAACATGACACCATTTAAATTAACCCATGATACTTTACAGATATCTAATCCGGACGGGATTGAAGTTTTATCAGGGCTAGCAGGGTACAAAATATCACCAATTCATATAGCATTAGATGGAGCTCAGATTATAGATAAAAAGACAGTCACTATGCCAGGGGATCCACATCCAGGGTCAAAACCAGGTGTCAAAATAGAATTTAAACGTCCTAAAACGTTTAATAAGGCTTCATTTGAATTTGAGGGGTTAAAGGATGATAAAGCAGCAGAAATTAATGCGACGCTAGAAATCGCCCCCCTAGTAGGTGAGGGTGCCCAACTATTATTTAACCTAGGTGGAGGACTTGATATCATAGGGCTAGATAATATAGGGAAAAAGTTATCATATGCTGATAGCACATATGCATTATATTTAGCACAAGATGATATGGATAATCCTAATATTGTAAAATGGGAGAAATTACAAGGGAGTACGATTCTAAAGGAAATTGAAATGGGGCTAGGTAGAGCGGGACAAGGCCTGGGGATTTTTACACCTACAACAAAAAATAGTAAGGATAATGATATAGGCAGGTATACTTATCTAGATTACACTATTGGGAGGTCTAGCTTACAAGATGCATATATCGAAGTTCAACCGTATAAAGGAACTGGGAATACAGATTTTCAATACACTATAAAAGCAGGGCTTGGAGACAACTGGAGAACAATAGGAACACATGAGCATAGGCCAACAAGTAATAATGATACTACCCCAATTAGAATTCCTGTACCATTTACATCAACAAATCAGGAAGAAAAGTATCAAATAGTGGTTACATATAGCCAGGGGACAATGCTTTCACAAGAACTACATTATAAGCCTAAAGAAGACTTAACAATACCACCTCCTACTCCAATGATCAAGAGTATTGATAATATCTATGCTGTGCCACCAAGGAAACTAGGAGATCAGCCTGAAACAATAGGTTTTGACCTGACTTGGAGTGCACCTACAAACGTGGAAGGAAATAAGCTGTTAGATATTTTACTTGAAAAAGGTAACATCTATTATGAATTACACCTACATGATAAACCCGAAGCGAAAGAAGGAACTGGTACATTAATCAATGTTTTTAAGGTGTCAAAAGATAAAAGTATTGAAGATAAAGGTATTAGTGTTGAGCCTTATGGAGGAACGGCAGGGAAAAACCTTGAAGAGAAGAGGTATAATTTGTCTAAGAACACATTTACAATGGAAAATGTAGTTCTTAAAAATCCAGGGCTAGAAGATAATGGATGGGAGCAAATTAAGGGTAAGGCAGCTAAATATGATAAGCGTGACAGTGAGAATCCTGTAAGTGAGTATCCTGTCATAGAGGAAGAAGATGTTGATAATAAGCTTATGGGGAAACAAGTACCAGGCATATACTATGTTACAATGAGAGCGCTATACGAAGCCGATACTACAGGGGCAGCAATTGAAATGGGTATTAGCCATACATCTATCCCTAAATCTATAACCATTAGCCCGCTTGAAGAAGTTATTCCAGTTCCAACTAAAATAGAATCTAGGCATTTTCCACAGGATGATGATGCTGATGTTATAAGACAATCGTTTTCATGGGGAAATATAAACATTGATCGTTATATAAAACAAATGCTAGATCCACTTAATTTAAGAGTGGCTGAGGATGGCAAAGGTAGAGGTGTATATGAAGTTTACTTATACCAAAAGAAGAACATTAAAGAATCAGACCTTACAAGCACTTCACCATCAGCAATTAACCTAGACTTTACAAAGACTTATAATTTAAAGGATGAAGAGAAAAAGGATATTGAAACCCTACGAAAAGGGGATGTTATTCGCTTAGATTATAAGGGGTTAAGTAGCGTAGGAATGAATAATATAATTTTCGATGGTTTAGACACAAATCAAGTATACTATACAAAAATTAGAGTCAGACTTGATATTACAGATAAGGATGGTGTGTTAGTAGAGGAAAGGCACTCTGTTTTTTCAAAAGAACACAGCTTTACATCCTATGTCAAACCTAGTGAGCCAGGGCCGGGAGAAAGAGTCCCACCTGTACCAGAAAACTTACAACTGATAGATCAACCGAATAATACAACTGCAAAAATTGGATGGGAAGCGCCAGATTATACAATGCAGGAAGGTGAAATTCTTTACTATGAAATGCTTAGACTAGGGTCTAGAACTTTAGCTAAAGAAGAAGATAGCAGAATTTACTCTATTGCCAAGCTGCTTGGTGATGATGGAAAAGACGAAATGGCGGGGTGGCGAACGAAAGAGACTGTAGTTGAAAAATACGCAAAGCTCTCAAAATCGTGGGCACCAGTTGTGCCAGAGCAATATAGTATGAAATTGCAACTAGAAGATTCGGGCTTAAATCCAAATCAGATCTATTACTATTATGTGCGTACGGTACTAATAGTAGAAGGTGAAGAAGTATACTCTTCATGGGTAGGCTTACCAGTAACCACAGATCCTGTTCAAAAACCGATTCAATTAAAAGTTGAAGATAAAGAAGCTTATTCACATGATCCAAAAAGAGAAATCGTGGTTAGCTTTTTAGCACCAATACCGCAAGGTTCGAATGTGCCAAGTGATTATGACTTTGATATTGCGGTCCAAGGAGAACTTGATGATGATTATAAGCTAAATTACTCAAAAACTAGAGTTACATCAACCTTAGATAGTAAAAATATCCCAACGGGATATTCTCACTATGTTTATAAGATCAGTGGCTTAAAACCAGGAAAAAGATATGATATTAAAGTTCGTGTAATAGATAAAGTAGTGAATATGGTTAATGGTCAATACCCTAAGTCATTATACTCAGACCGTGTAACAACAAGGACTCACTTTGATCAAGATGAACAAGATAAAGATGATAAGTTTGAAGAGTACTTAAAGTACTTTGAAGATAAAGTTGAAGCACTTCGTAGAAAACCATACTGGACACTAGAAGACGGAGCAAATACATTTTCAATTAAATATCGTAGTCATTATCTTAATCCAGAAATAAATAGTACCAAAGCATATAATTTAGATGTAAGAGAAGGGGTTTCTGACTTTACTTACTATATGCCAGCAAGTGTTATAGCTAGTGCAAACTTAAATCAAACAAGTTTTGAGATTAAACAAGGTGATGTGACCTATTCAATTAGACCTTCAACCATTACAACTGAACTTGAAGAGCTTAAAGTAGCTATTAGTGACATTGCCGAAAAGTATATTCGAGATTATTATGTGGTCTTTAATTTTAGTCTAAGACCAAGTTCTAGTAGAAAAGATCTTTTAACACCTGAAATATCAGTTAATATAGAATTAGCTAGACTTAGAGAAGAAGATCTATTCCTAGAAGATGATATTATGGTGGCCTTAAATGATCGCATTAATAGTGAAAAGGTAAGATTCATAGATGATCTTGAAAGAGCACTAAATAAAGGGAAAATCTTAGATGAGGACTTAGAAGTACTGATTAATAGGTCAGTAGAATCTATCCAAAGAAGCCATCAAAGAGATGTAAAAAGTGTTGTAAACCGAAATACCCATAGAATTGTGCCTATTAGGAATTGGAATAAAAGCATGCTAATTATGGCTGCAATTGAAGGTAATGCCGTTGCCGAAGGTTACTTATTAGGATGGCAAGATACGGCTCTTACGACATTTAATGTAGGAGGCGGATATGGCATTGAAATAGCAAGCCCAGGAACCTATGGCTTTAAAGGGCAAAAGATTAATATGCCAGTGATTCCAGGCGTTGGTGGTGCAGGTAATTTAATTGCCAAGTACCAACTCACTGATTTCTTTGGCATAGATGGTAATATTGATCCAAGCAGAACCGCAAGCAAAAGAAGTGTTTTAGGCGCTATGGCAAGGGTTTTGGGAGCGCCAAGGGGTGCAGATTATATTCAGCATCTAAAACAAATGAATATTAAAGGTATAAATAATATAGGTATGGATTTACCAATGAAAAAGGGTGAGGGGATTTATCTGCTTATGCAAGTACATGAAAAGACTCATAGCAAAGCAATTAACTCAGTTTATATTAAAAACAGAAACGCAGTGAGTAACATAAAGAGTTTTAATCAGCTTCACCAACCTTATGTCTTAGTGGCGGTAGACTCTAAGATAATCAGTCTAGGTAGTGGCATAGGACCTAATGATTCTATGCAAGTTAAGGATGTACTTCAAATACTCACAAATATAATAGCAACTATAAGGTAGGAGGGAAATAATGAAAAAAAGAATTATAGCGTTAATGATATCAGCGATTTTATGTGTCTCCCTGTTGCCTTACGAAGTGTTTGCAAACTTACAAAGTCCAGTAGAGATGATTTCAGAGACCGCCTTTATAGGACATACAGATGCATCGGGTGTAATGAATCCAGAGGTGGAACTTCAGTTTACGGCACCAATAGTATCGGGGCGGGAAGATACCCAAGCAGTAAATGGGATAGGTCCTCATGAGGCATCCCATTATCAAATACATTTCAATGAATATTCAAAACCAAGTGAAGTGATGAAGGCGCCACTGGAACCGAGTGCAGAAATAACACCGAATGCAGGAGTTCCAGTGCACAAACACACAGATAAGCTAAAGAATGGTATGCTTTATAAAATGTCTATAATACCTTACCATAGACATCCAGAGCAATCTAGGGACAATGATGGGATGGCGCAACCTGGATGGGCTAACCACACGGTGTCTCCTTCACTCCATCCGTTTAAATATGTTCTTACTGATTTTGATACGAAAGTAGAAGGTAAGAATAATAGTTTAGAGGTAACGTGGGAGAATTCAGGATATGAGGGTATGCAATATAAAATAGGCTATGTACAAGGTAATCATGAAGGCAAGTCCATTGCTGAGATAGAGAGTATAGGGGTAGGTAACAATATCCATTATATAGGTTCCGCAGATATTGCAACTAATGCTAAGAAGGGCGTAGACTCAAAAAAGGGAAATACACTTACCTACACGATTACAGATCAGATAGCAGCAGGCCAAATGTATTCAGTGTTTGTAATATCAACAACACAAAGTATGCCAGGTTCCACAGATAAGATACTTAAAAATGATACACATCCAAAGGTAGTGACAGCGACTACGGAAATAGGATTAGAAGTTTTTAATATAGGTAAAGATAAGATAAGACTTGAATGGAATCCACAACTTATCCACCTAATGGATGGGGAATATAAATTAGAACAAACTCAAATTATAGAATATGGTGTGGGTCAAACAAGTGGTAGGCCTATTGCTACACTATATGGCAAAGAGGGAGCTGACATAGGATACTATGAATATAGGGAACCTCAAGGCAGTACCTATTATCAACTTGTATTTACATACAAGCTTGGCAGTAAAATGCTTACGCCACAACCTAAAACAGCCAAAATACTGTATGTTCCAGGAGAACTTAGGACAAAGCCAGCCACACCAGAAATTCCAAAGGCAATAGGCCCAAATTCAAAAGTAACAGCAGAAAACAAGGGGGACTTCTTAGTTCCAGGTGATTTACTACCAGATATCCCCAATGTTGACCTTTGGAAAAATAATCATACATTCCATGCAAATATGGTAAAACCACCAAACTTAAACTTCGTGTGGTCAGCATACAAAGAAGATTTATCATTATTATACGATATATGGGTTACAGATGATATTGGCATTGCTACGGCTGAAGTAGATCCTATTGTGAAAGATCTTTCATTTGCCAGTGGACAAAATGCTCAAGATATCCTATATAATAAAGACAAAGAGGAAGTAGTTGGATTTAAGCATATCTTAAGAGAATATTATAACTCCGATATGAAGAAACTCCCACTTATACCCAACAAGGTCTACTACGTTAAAATAGTTGCGAAAAAGCAGTATGGAGATGAGCTAGAACCGTCTTTGCCAGTGATTGTGACGATTATGTTTAATTCGGATGGGGAAGTTTTTGCACCGCCAACTATTAGTAAACCACCTCTTATATTAGATCCAAGTAATATAGGAACAACATCTATAACCATAGGATGGTTGGAGACTTGGTATGAAATAATGGCAAAGAACCCTATGTCATTCCCAATAGACGAACGAAAAAAAGCAAGCGAATGGAATGCAAAGGTTTATACAACAACAGAAGCAGCGATTTCGTTTGTGCATAAGGAAGGCTCAACAGAGCATGTCTTAAAACGAGAACAAAACATAGGTATTCTTAAAAATATTGTAGGTGGCAGTGTAAACTATGCAGCCAATTATATAGACCGAGTTGTAAACCTTGGAAAAAATGTTCAGTATGACTATAAATTTATACCATACCAGGAAGTTTTAAAAGGCTTAGAGAGTCATAATGTGACATCTAACAATAAAAAATCAGTCGAAGAATATATAGAAATGTTAATGAAAGACGAATCAGATCCAGAGCAAGGTTATGGTTGGAAAAACATTATGCCAACAACAAAAGAAGATGAAGATTATCTACAGTGGAAGCAACATACGCAAAACAATTTAAAACCAAATACCAGTTATGTGTTTTTCGTTAGGCCATATTCATATGATTATGACGGAACCAAGCTTCAAGCATCCCTACCCACCTGGATTATTGGAACAACCCTCCCAGACGGGGAAATGCCAGAAGGTAAGCCAACCGTTCCAGTCTTATCTTTAAATAGCAAAGGAGATACCCATATTTCAGTTGAGTGGGAGTATAATAGTGCGTTTAATTATGAAATTGTCTATAGCAGATTAGAAGACCCAGATAAGGCAACTGCTTGGCCTTTTAAAATTAGTACAGACATCGGAGATCCAACATATGTGGAGCACGGAGGAAAAGCAGTCGTTACAATAGACGGATTATTCCCAGAAACCACCTATAACGTATGGATTCGTGCAAAGCAAAAAAAAGGTAGTCAAATATCTGCATGGAGTAATCCAGTTACAACAAAAACAGATTTACTAGGGGCACCTACATCTCCGGCAGGGCTAGGGGTTGCTTCATATCAGAGTATTTTAGAAGTAGGCAAGGATTTTAAGCCAGTTGATAGTAATCATATCACAGTAGAATGGCAACGAAATGCACCAGATAAAGACCTGGATAATGTGACTCAAGATAATAAAAGAGTTCAAAAAGAGTATCGATATGTTATAGAAATTGCTGATAACCCAGAATTTATAGATAAACAGGCAGTTACTGTTAGCAAAGAGACTGTAGGAAGTAAAGTTGACAATGCAGAAATACTCTCTAGAAGTATGGTGTATTTTGGTGAATTAATAGCAAACAGACCCTATTATATAAGGGCAAAAACAGTCTTAATCGCCCATGATCAAGAAAATGATCGGGAGATTATCAAAGAGTCAGCTTATACTCAGTTTATACGTATTATAACCAAGCCATCCCAAGATGAGTATGATGGTGGAGATAAAGTTAATGAAGTTATATACCCAAAAAAAATAGAAGAAACGTATGATGGAACCACATGGACCTATACCATTTTAGATACCCAAAAAGTAATCAATGAAATGGTAACAGGCAATCAATTTAAATATGTTGTGCCAGTACAAAAATACAGAGGTACGCGTGATGCTAAGTTCAGAGTAATAAGGATTCCACAACCGGTTGTGACAACCTTATTAAAACGAAGAATGGAGCTAGAGATTAGAACCAATATACTCACTATCCAAATACCAGCTAAGGCATTAGAAAGTCATATGGTTGGAACAAGTGCTGACGGAATGGTAGAATTTATATTTGAAACTTTAAGTTCAGAAGACCTATATGGTGTTGGCATGGGCTATGAGTACGGATTTCTTTCACAGCCAGAAAAAATGAGTATTACTGTAAAAGGACCAAAAGGTGTAGCCTCTTTAAACAAAATAGATGCACTATTAAAAATCAATATTAATATGCCTAATCAAGTAGACTATATGGATAGAAATTTAGGTGGCTATACCTATGATACTTTAGAAGGTATCTGGACAAAAGGAAATCATCAATTTGATAAAATAAATATGCAACTAGGATATACTTCCGGTTCCATAGGAACGTATGCTGTATATGAAAAAACCCGAGTAGCAACTTGGAATGAATCAATGACCCAATCCATGACGAATATTGTAAAAAAATATGATGTTGTAGGTTTAGGGACAAGATATACACCTAGTACCAGCGTAAGTACTTCTGAGTATATTAATATTATGCTTGGTATTGCAGAGAAAAAATCTCAAATTAAACCAGATAAAGGCCTTACAGCGGAAGAAATATATAGGGCGAAAAATGCAGGTATATATATTGGTCAGACGAGTACAGCCTTAACCCAAGAAGCAGCTATTAGCGGTGTTGTAAGGGTATATGAGTTAACCAATGGCATATCAGTTAGACCACAGACAAAAGAGAATGTAAGTGCTATAACAACTAACTATCGTAGTAATATTCAAAAAGCATATACAATAGGGCTTATTAGCGGTATTAACGCAAAACAACCTATTACTTATGCAGAACTTTTTAATCTCATCGAACAAGTCATTGAATAATGATTGTATAACATAAAGAAAGCTCCCATCCTCTAAACTAAAAATAGAGAATGGGAGCTTTCTTTTCAATGAATACAAAGCTATAGGAGATAATATAATAGTACAAGGTGAGTGAAGGAGGAGATAGTTTGAAAAGGTTTGGACAATTAATTGTAGTAGCCTTTATTGCTATTATACTGATGCCAGCAGCTATAACAATTATATTAGGAAACAATAAACAATTAGAATCGTACACTCTTATGACTCAAGAAGAGGAAGAAAGCAAAGAAAAAGAGCACCTATCCCAAGAACAACTGATCGGTATTGTTGCAAAAGAAATCTCAATCAATTATGAGGAGGAGACATTGAAGGCCCAAGCCATAATGTCAAGATCATACATAGCGTCAACGAATAATCAATCTCTTTCATATATGAGCACAGATGAAATGAAAAAGTTATGGGGGAATGATTACAATAGAAACTACTCAAAAATAAAAAGGGCCATAGAAGACACAAAAGGCAGTATTATCACCTATAATAATGAACCTGTTCAACCGGTCTACCACCTGCAAAGTGCAGGTGTTACTCAAAGTCCGGTAGATATATGGGGTCTAGATGTCCCTTATCTAGAAAGTGTGGAAAGTGAGTGGGATAAAATAGCACCTGATCTCATACAAGAGAAAACATATAGTCCCCAAGAGATGATCGATACAATTAATAAGAGATATAGTACAACGGTACTACAGCCTTATGACTTAGGGACCCAAATACAAATTATAGAAAGAACACAAGGCGGGTACGTGAAATCAATTCAAGTAGGAAATCAACTGATAAGTGGTGATGATTTTAGAAAAATACTAGATTTAAGATCCAGTTGTTTAATTATGGAATATAATAACAGCCAAATAAAAATAATCACAAAAGGCGTAGGACATGGTGTAGGGCTGAGCCAATACGGGGCCAATCAAATGGCTAAGGATGGCAAAACGGCAGAAGAAATATTAAAATATTACTTCCCCAAAACGACTATTCAAAAAATAAATAAATAAATAAATTAAATGTGTATAGAACTAAAAACCTCTGGCAATAATATAGCAAAAGTTGGAGGTGTTAAGAATGTTAAAAAATAAAAAGACATTTAAAGAGTTTATTCAAGGCAACGGGTTTTATGTGATCACAGGAATAGCACTAATGGTCGTTGTGGTAACAGCAATGGTTTTACCTAGGAAAGGTGAGGGGAGTGTAGCTAAGGAACCTGAGAAGTATGCTGACAACCAACAAGTGGTGGCAGCAGAGGATCTTAGTAAACTTAGGATTCCTACCATAGAACCCAGAATGGACCAAGAAGATGAGCTAGAAGAGAGTCAAAGTCCCAAAGAGAATACCACAGCAATTGAAATTGGGGATAATGATGAAGTAGACCAAACAGTAGCTCAAGAACTAGAAGAAGAAATAGTATCTGAAACATTTAGTTCAACAACGCCGAGTAAAGAAGAGATATTTCATGGGGATAATGAGTTGTTTGCATGGCCAGTAGAGGAGCAGATTATCTATGGCTACTCAGACAATGATACTGGAAGCTCCTTTATGAATCCGACACTCGATCGTACCATGAGATCTTTTGGACTGTTTTTAAAAGCTGAGCAAGATGCCAAGGTAACAGTGGCGGGGCAGGGAAAGGTAATAGCTATAACTAATTACCCAACAACTGAAACCCCTCAGAACATGGATTATCCACAAGTTGGCCTAGCAGTCATAGTAGACCATGGTAATGACTGGAAGACGGTATACGGTCTTCATACAGGCCAAGCGGTAGTGCAGGTAGGAGATGTCCTACAAGCAGGAGATGTAATTGGAACGATTGGAAAACCAAGCAAGGATTTCTCAGTGACAGGGACCAACCTATACTTTCAAATGCTAAAAAATGACCTGCCAGTTAATCCAAAAGATATGCTAAAATAAAGAAACAAAAATAAGTAATAATATTCAAATCATAAAGAAGCTCAAACTAACATATACATCTATCAAGAGTTGTGTTAAGGGGGGCTTCTTTTTGAAAGCATATATCGAAGAAAGGGCTATAGAGGTTGCCGGTTTTATAATCCATTCCAATGCTACAGTGCGAGAGACTGCAAAAGAATTTGGAATTAGTAAAAGTACCGTCCATAAGGATGTTACGGAAAGATTAGAAAAAATAAACCCCAAATTGGCGGCTGAGGCTAGAAAGGTTTTAGAATTAAATAAAGCTGAAAGACATCTTCGAGGTGGGTTAGCCACAAAAGAAAAGTATTCAAAAATCTCAAAATAGAGAATAAACCATAGGTGGAGGGATCATTCCCTTCACCTAAATTTATTTTAAGCAATGATTATTAAAATATAGCGAATCTTTTTGAGTTTTACCGAAAAATGAAGTATAATAATAGTAATTGTGTAGAGAGAATATTAGAAAATTTTAAATAAGCTTATGTAAATTATAGAAAATGTCGATTATAATACAAAGGAGACTTTTAATATGTTTGGTTTCGGAAAAGATATTGGGATTGATTTAGGGACGTCAATGGTAGTTATATATATTAAAGGGCAGGGCATTGTCCTACAGGAACCATCTGTAGTGGCGGTTAACGAACAAACCGGGGAAGTATTAGCAGTTGGTGAAGAAGCTAGAAAGATGATAGGAAGAACACCAGAATATATTAAAGCTATTAGGCCACTAAGGCAAGGTGTTATATCTGATTATGATATGACAGAAAAAATGCTAAAGTATTTTATTCATAAATCAATAGGCAAAAGATCAATGAGGCCGCGGATTGCAATTTGTGTTCCTAGTGGTGTTACTGAAGTAGAACGAAAAGCAGTTGAAGATGCAACAAAACAAGCAGGAGCCCGGAAAGTAGTCATTATAGAAGAACCCATGGCTGCGGCTATTGGAGCAGGGATTGATATAGGAAGAGCCTGTGGTAGTATGGTAGTAGATATTGGTGGGGGAACAACCGATATTGCCGTTATTTCTTTAGGTGGTATAGTCGTAAACTCTTCACTTAAGATGGCAAGCAATGATTTTGATGAAGCTATTATAAGGTACATGCGCAAGAAGCATAATTTGTTAATAGGAGAGCGTACAGCAGAGGATCTTAAGATTCAAATTGGTACAGCCCATCATAAGACAGCCCCTGAAAAAATGGAGATAAGGGGTCGAAACTTAATTACAGGATTGCCTAGGAATCTAGAAGTTAAATCAGAAGAGATGTTAGAGGCACTTCAAGAATCCGTAGCAAACATTGTAGAGGCAATTCACTCTGTTTTAGAGAAAACGCCACCAGAACTGGCAGCAGATATTGCTGATAGAGGCATTGTAATGACTGGCGGAGGTTCTAATTTAAATGGACTAGATAGGTTAATACAGGAGCGGACAGGCATTGATGTCATTATTTCAGAAGAGGCTGTCTCTGCGGTAGCAATTGGCACTGGAAGTTATGTAGAATATATGTCTTCAGCAAAAGCTAAAGGTGGCTGGAGTGATAAGGAGGAAATAAATTGATTCGTGGATTATATACATCAGGACTCGGTATGAGCACCCAAATGAAAAAGCTCGATGTTATTTCAAATAACCTAGCCAACGTAAATACAACAGGGTACAAAAAAGATGATGCAATCGTATCATCCTTTCCAGAGATGTTAATGAATAGAATAAATGACACTAAAAACAATGTAAATATCCCCAGGCCTATAGGGAAAGTTACGTTAGGGGCTCAAATTGATGAGATTTACACTAATTTTACCCAAGGGTCTTTTATTAGAACCGATGAAAAGTTTAATTTAGCCATACAAGGTGACGGTTTTTTTGTTATTAATACAGCTAATGGTGAGGAAAGATATACGAGGGATGGCTCTTTTGTGATTGATGCCAATGGGCAGCTAAAGACAAAAGAAGGTAATAGCGTAATGGGTGAAGATGGCATTGTGACACTAGACGAAGATTTTTTAACTCAAGCACATGAAGTTTTTATAGATGATATGGGGGCGCTGATAATAGATGGCGAATACATAGATCGAATTCGTATGGCAAACTTCGAAGATAATACAAGTTTGAAAAAGGTGGGAGATAATCTATATGAGAGTACTGGGAATCCGACCCCTTTTGAAGGTAAGGTAATGCAAGGATATGTAGAGAGTTCCAACGTAAATCCGGTAACTGCAATGGTGGATATGATAACAGTATCAAGGACATATGAGGCTAATCAAAAAATGATACAAGTACATGATACACTTATGGGAAAAGCGGTTAATGAAGTGGGTAAAGCATAAAATATTAGGAGGAAAATGATATGATGCGTTCATTATGGACAGCAGCGTCTGGGATGACATCCCAACAGCTAAATGTGGATACGATTTCAAATAACTTAGCAAACGTTAATACCAATGGATATAAAAAAGAAAGTGCAGAATTTAAATCGCTTCTTTATCAAACCATGTCAAAAGCTAATGTTCCAACAGAAGGTGGTAATGCAAGACCGGGTAATTTACAAGTAGGGCACGGGGTACGACCAGTAGCTGTTAATCGTAATTTCAGTACAGGAATTATGCAGCAAACAGGTAATGCTACAGATTTAGCTATTGAAGGCAACGGATTTTTTGTTATTAGTGAAAGGGATGAACGAGAATCCTACTCAAAAGACGGAAGTTTTCGTGCGGCAGTAACAGAAGATGGGGGCTATGTACTTGTTACATCAGATGGATACCCAGTCCTTACCATAGATGATGAGCCACTTGAAATAGAGGAAAATGTTGATATTAGCCGCCTAAGTGTTTCCAAGGATGCAATAGTAAGTTATGTAGACACAGAAACAGGTGAAAATATTGAAATTGGGCAACTTAAGATTGTACAATTTCCAAACGTTGGAGGACTTGAAGCAATAGGTTCTAACTTATATATTACAACACCAGCATCAGGCGAACCTCTTTTAGAAGCAGATGGTGATGTGACAGTAGGAAGTACGATAAAACAATATTTTCTAGAAGGATCTAACGTTCAGGTAGCAGAAGAAATGGTAAAGTTAATCGTAGCCCAACGTGCTTATGAATTAAATTCGACAGCTATTAAAACAGCAGATACTATGTTACAAGAAGCTAATCAGCTAAAGCGTTCATAATAATTTTAAGATAGTACAATGGCAATATGTGATGAGGTGAAATAGATGAAAATAGAAAACAATATGGGTTTGATGCAAGGTCAGGATATGCTAAAGGCACACAAAGACCAGAAAGCAGAAGAATCCTTTGGAAGGATTCTAGAAAATACTCAATTAGATAAAGATGGTGAACAATTAAAAGAGGCCTGCAGGGAAATGGAAGCATATTTCATTCAAGAACTATATAAAGTAATGAGGACTTCTACCCAATTAGGAGAAGGCATTATCACTAAAGGCCAGCACGAAGAAATATTTGAAGACATGCTCATTGAAGAGCAAAGTAAACAAGCAACTAAAGCAGGTGGAATTGGACTCGCTGATATGCTTTATAAACAGTTATCCAAAGAGCAGGCATCCCAGCAGTACCAAGCTGCCCAACAAGCGGTAGATATAAAATCACCCCTGGAAAGATAATCAGGGGTGATTTTTAGTTAGTCAATAGGACTAATATGTGGTAAAGTGGTATATAATTAGATAGTTGAAGAATTAAGTAGTTAAAAATTATAAAGCTAAGGTGGTGTCATGTGTTAGGGTTTATTCCAGTAGCGTTTAGAATACTTATTTTGGCAGCAATTCCTATTCTAGAGCAAAAAGCAGCTATCCCTGTTGGCATTATTGCAGGCCTTCCAGTATGGGAAGTATATATACTAACATTGATTGGAGCCATTATTCCGTCTCCTATTATTATATGGTTTATTGAACACATATTTGAATTTTTAAGGCGTTACCCTGTGATGGATAAACTCATTACAAAATTTGAAACAAAAACACGGGGGAAAAGTGACAACATCCAAAAGTATAAACTACTGGGTCTTTTTTTATTTGTAGCCATTCCTCTTCCGGGTACAGGTGTATGGACGGGATCATTGGCAGCTGTTTTATTAGGGCTTGGGAAAAAAAGTGCAGTAGTTGCCGTATTTATGGGAGCTGTGGTCTGCGGACTTTTAATACTAGGCTTTACCAGTGGTGTGGGTTTATTAATGCAATAGGATTTTATAGGTGCAGATTGGTAACTTTAGAATAGGGAAATCCAGAATAAACCAGTATTTAAAAATATTAATGCAGCAGGATTTTATTAGCTAAAAAATTGACAAATAATTAGAGAAAAGCTATACTGTAATTATCAGTTGTAGATATCAACTGAAGTTATAACTAACTGAATATCTTATCAAGAGAGGTGGAGGGACAAGGCCCTGTGAAACCCGGCAACCAGCGTAAAGCAATGGTGCCAATTCCGCTGAATAGAAATATTCAGAAGATGAGAGGTCAACAATGAAATTATATGGGAACCTTAAGGGTTCTTTTATTTTTTAAATTGTTCTTCCTCATAACACAAACAACCAAAATAAGGAGGACAAATATGTCAAAAAGATTATTTACATCTGAATCAGTAACAGAAGGACATCCAGATAAAATTGCAGATAAGATTTCAGACTCTGTACTAGATGCTATTTTAGCCCAAGATCCTAATGCAAGGGTAGCATGTGAAACGGCTATCACCACAGGACTTATTTTAGTAATGGGTGAAATAACAACGGATTGCTATGTTGATATGAATAAAATAGCAAGAGAAACAGTTAATGAAATCGGTTATAACAACGCAGACTTTGGCTTTGATGCCAATACATGTGGGGTAATCGTATCAATAGATGAGCAGTCAGCCGATATTGCCATGGGAGTAGATGGGGATAAAGAGGCTAAGCACGATGACATGACGGATGCTCAAATAGAAGCATCAGGTGCAGGAGACCAAGGCATGATGTTTGGTTATGCTTGTGACGACACAGAAGAGCTTATGCCAATGCCAATTTCCCTTGCCCATAAGCTAGCTCAGAAACTAACCCAAGTACGTAAGGATGGTGTTTTAACCTATCTTCGTCCAGACGGAAAAACCCAAGTAACAGTAGAATATCAAGATGATGAAGTGGTTAGAATAGATACAGTTGTTGTATCAAGCCAGCACGCAGAAGACGTTAGCCAAGAACAAATCTATAAAGATATAATGGAATACGTTATTAAACCAATAATACCAGCACATCTTTTAGACGACGAAACAAAATACTTTATCAATCCAACAGGACGCTTTGTAGTTGGAGGACCAAACGGAGACTCAGGACTTACAGGCCGTAAGATTATCGTAGACACATATGGCGGATACGCAAGCCACGGTGGGGGCGCATTCTCAGGAAAAGATCCAACAAAAGTAGACCGCTCAGCAGCATACGCAGCACGCTACGTAGCTAAAAATATCGTAGCAGCAGGAATCGCTAGGAAATGTGAAATCGAACTTGCCTACGCCATCGGCGTTGCAAGACCCGTATCCGTACTTGTTAACACATACGGAACAGGTATCATATCAGACGAACAACTAGTAGAAGTTGTTAATAAACACTTCGACCTAAGACCAGCTGCAATCATCAAAATGCTAGATCTTCGTAAGCCAATCTACAAGCAAACAGCAGCATACGGACACTTTGGAAGAACAGACGTTGACTTACCTTGGGAAAGAACCGATAAGGTCGAAGCCCTTTTGGGGACGGTTAACAAACTTAAGTAGAGTCCTTTTTTGGGGACGGTTAACAAATATGAGCAAACTGCTCATATTTGTTAACCGTCCCTTTTTTCTTTTTTCTTTTAGTTTAAAAAAGCTTAAGATTGGCAAGACTCCCAAATAGACATTGATGCAAACAATAAAGGAGAGATATGTATGCCAAGAATAGCGAGAGTTACGACTACAAGCCACTCATACCATATTATGGTGAGGAGTATAAAGGAATTAGAGTTATTTAAAGAAGATGAAGATAAGATTAAGTATTTTCAACTCATAGAGAAAAGCCAATTAAAATATGGGTTCAAGGTATATTCGTATTGCTTAATGAACAATCATGGACATCTGATTATTGACCCCGCAGGTGCTGATATCTCTAAGGTCATGCATGTTATTAACTTTTCATACGCCAAATATTTTAATAAAAAATATAATCGTTATGGACATGTTTTTCAAGATAGGTTTAAAAGTAAGATTATTGACACAGAAAGGTATATGATCACTTTATCAGCCTACATACACAATAACCCTAAAGATATACCAGGGTATGAAAAAAACGTACAAGACTATCCTTTCTCTAGTTTCAAAGATTATCTTAAAGAAACGGATACATTTAAAATTTTAGATCGTCCATTTTTAGAGGATTTAATAGGATTTAAGAATAAAGAAAATAGAAATAAATATGCATCCTTAGTACAAGAAAGCACCAGTGAAGAGGTTGAGACTGAAGTAGAATTTGTCAATCCTGAGACAGAATATTATAGTCATAAAAAAATAATAGTAAGGCATCGTAAGCCTAATGAAGTCATAAAGTACGTATCTAATCACTTAAAACAAAATCCACAAGATATTCATGTCAAATATAAAAGACAATACACTAGAATAAGAGCGTTGGCATGTTTTTGTATGAGTTCTTTGTGTGATATAACCCAGGAAGAAATATGTGAAGTTATAGGTAATATAACACAATCAGGGGTCTCTTATTTAACAGGTAAAGGATTAGAGATGATTTATAAAGATCGAAGCATATTAGAAAATTTAATTATGGAGTAGCGTTGATTTGATCCATCCACAATTTACAATTTAGAAGGTTACAGTGAAATATAATATAATAATTAATCCGAAAAATATAGCGCATACCAACTGTGCTAATTAGTCATGCGTAAAAATATAAAAAGAATGTCGAAGTTCATCAGATTTTAAGATGAGCTTTTTCTATTATATTTTTTTGTTAACCGTCCCACAGACTATCAAGTTTTGTTAACCGTCCCCAAGCCCTTGTTAACCCCGCCGTCAACTGATATACTAAAATAAAAAAAGTAAATGGTGATAACATGGAGAATCAGACGACAATAGAGGGTGTCATAGAAGACATCATCTTTCAAAACAAGGAAAATGGATATACAGTATGTACAATTTTATATGAGGGTGAAGAAACAGCATGTGTTGGCGTACTCCCGGATGTACATGAAGGAGAAGAACTGCGCCTTATTGGTGAATGGACGACCCATCACATATATGGAAAGCAGTTTAAGGTGGAATTTCATGAGCGTAATATTCCCACAACTGTACAAGGTATTGAGAAATACCTAGCCTCGGGCGTCATTAAAGGGATAGGCCCCAAACTAGCTAAGCGAATTGTGAAGCACTTCGGTACGGATACTTTTCAGATTATTGAAGAGGAGCCAATGGTTCTATCTCAGGTAAGGGGTATTAGCAAAGAAAAGGCAAACGAAATCAGTGAGATCTTCCACGAGCAATATGAGTTAAGAAGGGCTATGTTGTTTTTGCAAGATTACGGTATCACGCCCGTGTATGCTGCCAAAATATACAAGCAGTACCGGGAACGTACAATGGAAATAGTCCAAAATAACCCCTATCGTCTAGCAGACGATATCTGGGGTATAGGGTTTAAAAAAGCTGATGATATTGCTGAAAATATGGGTATTAGCAAAGAATCACCTCATAGGATACAAAGTGGCATAACATATATACTCAATATGTTTTCTAATAATGGGCATACCTACATGCCAAAGCAGATTCTTATGCAGCAAGCTATGCAATTACTAGGTGTAGGAGAAGAACAAATAGAAAACGGTATGATTGAGCTCCATATTGGGAAGAATATCATTATAAAAACACAAGACGACGAAGAAATTGTATTTTTATCTATTTTTTACAATGCGGAGCAGTGGATTGCCCGTAGACTGGTAGACATGGCGGAGTACCAAGACTACGAAGCAGATCCTGATTTAGAAATAAATATAGATAAATTTGAAGAAGCTAATGATATTCAGCTAGCACCTGAGCAAAGGGAAGCTGTTAAGCAGGTTCTTTCAAACGGCGTTGTCGTCGTTACTGGCGGGCCTGGAACAGGTAAGACCACGACCATTAACACCATTATTCACATGCTAGAAAAAAAGGAATTATCGGTCATGCTAGCAGCCCCAACAGGTAGGGCAGCCAAGCGTATGAGTGAGGCGACAGGTAGGGAAGCTCAGACCATTCACCGTTTACTTGAAATAGAATTTATAAGAGAAGACTCAAAAAGGCAATCATTTGCCAAGAATGAAGATGACCCATTAGATACAGATGTGCTTATTGTAGACGAAATGTCAATGGTTGATGTGGTTTTAATGAACGCACTTCTTAAAGCAATGACACCAGGTCAACACATTATACTAGTTGGGGACGCAGATCAATTGCCATCAGTCGGCCCAGGTAATGTTCTTAAAGATATTATTAGTAGTAATAGAATAGAAGTCGTACGCCTGACCCAGGTTTTTCGCCAGGCCCAGGAAAGTGATATTATAATGAATGCCCATAGAATTAACCAAGGTCAATACCCATTATATAATCAAAAAGACAAGGATTTTTTCTTACTACAAAGAGCAGTACAAAACGAAGTAGTAGAAACCTTACTACAACTAACCATGGAACGATTACCTAAATTTCAAAAATGCAATCCCCTTATGGACATTCAGGTTTTAGCACCCATGAGAAAAGGGGTTCTTGGCGTAAACGAACTCAATAAATCCTTACAAGCAGGCCTTAATCCACCCCACGTATCTAAAGTAGAAAAAGAATTTCGCCAAGGGATTTTTAGAACGGGTGACAAGGTTATGCAAATCAAAAACAACTACAATACCCCTTGGAAGGTTTACAATACGGCAGGAATTAAATATGACGAAGGTATAGGGGTTTTTAACGGAGACTGCGGGCTTATTCAAGAAATAAGCCCTGGAGCAGAAAGAGTAACGGTTATATTTGATGATCAAAAAACGGTAGAATACGATTATGGCCAACTAGATGAACTGGAACTAGCCTATGCTATAACAATTCATAAATCTCAAGGAAGCGAATATCCTATTGTGGTACTTCCAATTCATAGTGGGCCACCGATGCTGCTCAATCGCAATCTACTCTATACAGCAGTCACACGGGCCAAAGATTTAGTTGTGGTTGTAGGACTTAGAGAAACCGTTCAAAGAATGGTAGATAATAATCAGGAAATAGAACGGTACTCTAGCCTAGCAACCCATATAAAACAAATGTTATAGACATTAAATAAGTGAGTATATAAGGGGATTTAGCAAATTATGTAGAAAAGGTGATCATGTGCATAAAGTCCACTTATACCCAATGAGACTACTTTATCCACCGAGATGTACGTTTTGTGAGGAGATATTGCCCCTAACTGTGGATAACTTATTGTGTTATGACTGCAAGGAAGACTACCCTTTAATAGAAGATCCAGTCTGTAAAAAATGCGGGAAACAATTAGCCCACGACGATGATTGTTGTTTAGACTGCAAGAATACAGAGCATTTATATGAAAAAGGCATAGCACTGTATCCTTATGAAGGAACTATCAAGGAAGCCCTTTATAGATTCAAATATGGTGGAAGGCGTAAATATGCACAATTTTTTGCAAAAAACATGTATACAAAGCTTAAAGAAACGACCTTTATACATGAAGTAGATCTCATTATCCCAGTGCCAGTTTCTAAAGAAAGATTAAAACAAAGAGGATATAATCAAGCAGAAGAGATTGCAAAGTATCTATCTAAAATTAGCAGAATACCTTATAATAAAGATATCTTAATAAGAAACAAGGATACTAAGCCACAAAGTGGATTTAGCCCAAGTCAAAGAGCAAAAAATATAAAAGACGCTTTTAAGTGCACAGGGCAGTTAATGAATAAGTATAAAGTAATTCTTGTAATTGACGATATATATACAACAGGGAGTACGATAGATGAATGTAGTAAAATACTTAAAAACTCAGGAGCAGGTAAAGTCTACAACTGCGTAGTATGCATAGGTAGTTTGGGCTCACAAACGATATAGGGGGATATAATATGGAAGTAAAATCATGTAAAAGATGTAAAGGATTATTTCATCACGTAGTTGGACCACAATTATGCCAAAAATGTAAGAAAAGAGACGAGGAGGACTTTGTAAAGGTAAAAGATTATTTATATGAAAATCCAGGTGCTTCAATGACCACCGTATGTGATGAATTAGAAGTTACAGTCAGACAAATTCAACAATACCTACGAGAAGGTAGATTAACAGTATCCAAAGATTCACCAATAGCCATTGAATGTGAGCGTTGTAATGCTCGGATTTTAACAGGCAGATATTGTGATAGCTGTAGGGCATCCATGACCAATCAGTTCTCATCAACAGCAAAAGGCATGAAGAAAGAAATTGACGACAGGCCACAAGAAAAACAATCAAGTAAAATGCGCTACTTAGATTCAGATACAATAAGGAAAAGAAGATGAAACTAGTTTTCATCTTTTTTTAATGTTTTTAGTTATAAGCCTAAAATATAAAGGGCAACGTGCCGATATATGAATTGAGAAGAATTGAATCAGAGAAAGAGCATGAGAAAGTTAAAGACAAAGGTGGGTGGATAGAATGAAAATTAACCAAATGCAACAGATTGCAGAAATTTATGGGGCAACATCAACGAGGAAAGTACCATCAAAAGGTGTGAAAACCAGTGAAAAAGATAAACTAGAAATTTCAGCGACAGCAAAAGATTTTCAAACGGCATTAAAGGCAGCTAAAAATTCTCCAGATATTAGAACGGAAAAAGTAGAGAAAATTAAAGCCCAAATGGCATCAGGCACCTATAATGTAAGTGCAGAAGAAGTAGCTAAAAAAATGATGGCGGAACTTTTTAACCACTCTATCTAGCACTCAGGGTGCTAGATAGAGTGGTTGTTTTTTAGTATAGCCGCAGCAAACAATAACAGGAAAAATCATAGTATTATAAAATGAGGGATGATATGGCGGGACTAGTTCATGAATTAATAGAAATACTAGATGAGCAAAAAGAATGTTATGAAGGACTCCTTACCCTTGCTCAGTACAAAACAGATAGTATTGTCAATAGAGAAATGGAATTTTTAGAAGATGTCCTAAAACGGGAACAAGAATTTATCGGAAGAGCTGCAAGGCTGGAAAAAAACAGGGAAGATATTTTAAAAGATATTTCCAACGTGTTAAATCTCAACCTTAAGGAACTAACAATCTCAAATATAATATTAAAATTAGATAAAACACCTGTAGAACAAGAAAAACTTAGACAGCTAAGAAAAGATTTGTTAGGGATTGTCGAGGAAATCAAACAACATAATATGACAAATGAAGGACTTATTAATCAGTCCTTAGAATTTATAGATTTTACACTACATGCCATACAGAGCATAAACTCATATCCATCATCAGGTTACCAAAACGAAGGTGATGATATCAAGCAACCCAATAAAAGTTTTTTTGACGCAAAACAATAATAAAATAATAATAGAGGTGAAAACATGTCATCAATCGCATCACTTGGACGGATGGTTTCTGCGCTTAATGCAAGCCAAAGGGGACTGCAAGCAACGTCTCATAATATTACCAACGCAAATACCCCGGGATACATACGTCAACAATTATTACAACACGATAGTCAATATGCAAACATAGGAAATAATGGTGGCCAATTACAACAAGTAGGAATTGGCGTAACAATGACAGAAATGCGCCAAATCAGGGATGAGTTCGCAGACCGCAGATTTAGAACGGAAAACTCTGTGCTTAGCTACTACCAAACTAAAAAAGCGGCTGTAGATGAGATGGAAATCATATTTGGAGAGCCACATGGTGAGGCCCTTAGTAAGACCCTTAATGATTTTTGGAGCCAAACCCAAAAGCTAGCAACAAATCCAGCTGGAATAGAAGAGCGAATGGCGTTTATCCAAAGTGCAGACGTACTTGTTAAACAAGCAAACCATATTCAAAATCAGCTAATAGAATATCAATATAACCTTGATACCCAAGTGAGGGACACGGTGAAAAATGTTAATAATCTGGTTAAAGGAATACAAAGTCTTAATGAGAGTATTTCTTACTACGAAATAGGCGGAGATAACGCCAATGACCTTAGAGATCAAAGGAACGTGTTATTGGATGAGCTCTCAGGCATTATGGATATTAACTATAGAGAAGAAAGAGATGGAAGAGTTATTGTTACGAGTGAAGGGGTTACTTTATTAGACGGACAATTTCGCGCGGAAATGACAACTGCTCAAACTGAAGCAATGAGTCCATTTGTAAAACCGGTATGGAAAAATACAGGGATGGATGTATACCGTATGGACAGGGCAGCTACATCAATTAGTGGAAGAGATACAGGCCAATTAAGATCGCTTCTGATGATGAGGGGAAATAGCCCAGCTAATGCACAAACAGAGTGGGATGAGATTGCTATTAATGATAACTTATCAGTGGATAGTGATGCAAACGCATTCTTAATTCCTAGGATTCAAAAGGAATTTGATATATTTGTGCAAGCTTTAGGGGAGATGGTTAATGGGATATTTAATCCAGCAGATCCTGACGCCCAGCCTTCAGGACAAGGCGTACATGCAGGAGAAAAAGGAATAAGTTTATTTGTACCAATTAACCCAGCACTAGGAATGGTAGCAGGTAATCTGCAGGTTAATCCATTGCTTTTAGAAAGTGGTGGCTATAACCGTCTCCCGACTTCTATGACAGGGGATGAAAGTGATACCACAGTTATAGAAAAGTTACTAGGAGAATGGAACAAAGATATAGTATGGTTTAGTGGGGGTGGAGACACAGACCCTACCCAAAAAACGGCAACACTGAGAGCTTTTTATTCAGAGCTCATAGCGGAACTAGGGGCTGAAGGTAGCGAAGCCAAAGGACGAACAGAAGAAAAAGTAATATTAATTACAGACATTGAGAATGCTAGACAATCTATGGGTGGCGTATCAACGGATGAAGAAATGACGAGTATGATGAAATATCAATATTCATATAACGCCGCAGCTCGTATGATAACTATGCTAGATGGCATGATGGACACAGTAATTAATAGAATGGGAATATAGGAGGAACGTCATGAGATCATCATTTTTTGAATTAAATATCGGATCATATGGTTTATTTGCCGCACAACAAGGCCTAGGCGTAACGTCAAATAACATTACCAACTCCAATACACCAGGATACTCAAGGCAAGTTGTTAGACAAAAAGCAGGTAATCCTTTACCAGGTGCCGGAATAGGAATGATCGGAACAGGTGTTACTGTAACAGGAATTGAAAGAATTAGAAATTCCTATTTGGATACAAAAATATGGAGCCAAAAACCTATGCTAGGCGAATATAGAATTAAATCAGAGCAATCAGCCCTTATAGAAGGGGTCTTTGGAGAACCTAGTGATGTAGGTTTCACAACTATATTTAACGGTCTTTTTACCAGTCTAGATGATTTATCTAGAATTCCTGATGAAGGAGAACGAAAAGTTGCCCTTATGCAAAGCATGAAGAGCTTCACTCAGTACTTTAATAGTACAGCCAAAGGCCTTGAAAAATATCAAAGAGACTTAA